>CAZQCN010000055.1:0-7866 GCA_964592185.1 uncultured Candidatus Peribacteria bacterium | reverse complement strand
TTCCCATTCCACTCCACCATATCCTATCCCAAAGGCTTCTTCATAGAAGCTATTTTTTGACTTATAAAGATATTTTGAGAGAACTCCTTCGAGTATTTTGGCGGCACGGAAGGTGTACAACCCTCCAACGTCCTCAGTAATGAAAGGATCGAGTGTATTCAGTTTTACGAGGTTTCCTTGAAGTATACGCAGAAACTCTTTGTTCCAAGATCGTGCTTCTGAGTCATAGGATTGTGATTCTGTTTTAGAAATTTTATTTGAGAGGTCTGCGCTGATGATCAGGCCTATTCTTGAGTTGCTTTCGAGAGTTGCTTCTGCTATGACTTTTCCAAAGGCTTTGTGAATATCTTTGCTTTCGTGGGATATATGGATCGCTGTGACAGGCAGATTGAGGTTGTTTTGGAGGCATATATACAGAGGGATTGCCTGTCCGAAATCGAGTGTTTCCTGTAGGCCTTGAAGATGGATTTTTTCTCGAAGGGCGATGGAAGCAATTTTTTGAAGCATTTCTTGGTTGTTTTCAAGTGTTGCGGAGTTGTGGTTCCGAAAAAGACTGAGATCCAAGTGAAGGTCTTCTGAGTCGTGAATAGCAAACTCTTTGATATATGGAGCTGTTTGTCCTGATACTACGATAAGTGACTCTATTTCCTTTTCTCTAAATATACGAACCATTTGATCGTAGTATGCCAGAACTTGAGGGATTCGAGATTGAGGACTTCCCTCCTCTGAGTTTTTCTCGAGAACTGCTGCTGGACAATGTGGTACAAAAAAAGCTGATACTATCATATTTTATTGCTCTCGAAGTCGAAGAGTAATTTTACGATCTAGGCCAGTACCTATACTTTCAGTCACCATTTCTGGATGATTTTCGTTGATATAAGTATGGATTGCTCGTCTTTGATATGAAAGCATAGGAAAAAATTCTACTACCCCACCGAGGTCTTGAAGCTCTTTTACCTTTTCTTTTGCTATGAAAACAACATTTTCTTCTTGATTTTTTCTATATCCATCGATGTCCAAAATTACTTCATACTCGTTTCCTTCCATTTTCTTTCTCATGAATATGCGGAAGATATGTTGAAGAGCAAAGAGTCTTTCTCCCTTTTTTCCAATCGATGTACTTGGATCGAGGGCAAGAATGTTGAAACGAAGGAGTTTGGTCCCATTTTCTTCTACTTCATCCATTTCAATGGTATGAAAGTCTAGGAAGGCTTGCTGAAGAAATTCTTCGAGTATTTTTTTTACAGATTCTGACATAATAAAATTGTTAGAATTGAGAGAATGAAGAGATTATTTCGATTTTTTTGATTTCACTACTATTATTTTTGCGTCAGTTTTCTTTCTTTTTTTCATATGGAGAACTACTTCTTGTTGGACGATAGTAAATAAGGTTGATGTCCCCCAGTAAAGAGAGAGGGCCGCTGGATATTGCATAGCAAAGTAAGCGATCATGATTGGCATGAAGTACATCATTCCTCTTTGCATTGCTTGTGGATCTGGGCCTACGCTTGGTTTTACAGGTTTAATTTGTGATCTCTTTTGAACATGATTCATTCGAAACATTTGCAAAAACTGAAGGACTCCAATCGTAATAGGGAAGATCCACTTACTCCAAACGCTCGTATTTACCATATCGATCGTTCCAAATAAGAAAGTGTTTACTTCGGAGATGTTGAAATCTTTGAGTGCTGGGTAAAGAAGATGAGAATTGTTCGGATTGAGACCATCTTTTGTAACGTAGAAGAGAGCAAAAAGAACTGGAAGTTGAATCAACAGAGGGAGGCATCCACCCATAGGATGAACTCCATTCTTTTTATAAAGTTCCATTGTTTTGGTGGCAATCATCTGCTGGTTTCCTTTGTATTCTTCACGAATTTTATTAATTTCTGGTTGAATTTCTTGCATTGCCTGCTGAGATCGGATGCTTCTTTGCGAAGGAATAAGGACTATAAGCTTTATAACGATGGTTACCATAATAACCGCCCAACCAAAACTATGATCAGGAAGTACGTCCATAAACCAGACGAGAAGATTGTAGATGGGTTTGTAGAAAACCTCATTCCAAATAGTAGAAAACATAATGGAGTAATTGAAGGCTAAAAACGAAGTAATGAAAGTTTATCGTGGGGAGAGTGTACCTTCTCGTCTCTCAACTTTCAACTATTAAATTAATTTCAAACTTTTTTGGACTTCTTCCCAGATAGTAGGTGATTCGGTCTTAAACCATTCGAATTGTTCAGGGGTGTAATAGAGAGGATTGAGCATTTTTGTATA
Organism: uncultured Candidatus Peribacteria bacterium; assembly: GCA_964592185.1. Lineage (GTDB taxonomy): Bacteria > Patescibacteriota > Gracilibacteria > CAZQCN01 > CAZQCN01 > CAZQCN01. Next base: position 5,592 of record CAZQCN010000055.1, on the reverse strand, counting down.
GTGATACTGGGTAAATAATCTACGGATTCTTTCTTCCTTTGAGGTTACGATGAGTAAGTCTGCAATAGGTTTATCTTCAAATGGTTTATCAATGAAGTCTCCAAAAATATACATTTCTTGGACCCAGGTCTTTGACTCTTCTATAAAATCTGCTAACTCTGTGATGTAGATATTCTTTTTAAATTCACGAATGAATGTTGTGGTTGGTTCGACACGGTTTAACGCAAGATTTCCTATAAAGAATCTTTTTGTTATGCCAAGGGCAGATAGATCTCGGAGAGCCTTGTTTGCAGCAGCTTTTGAGACACCATTAATAAGTCGAGACACTTCGGTATCATAAAAGTCCTTCCCCATGTATTCACAGAGGAATTTTAGTACTTTGAGGTGAGAAGTCGGAAATATCAAATCTTGTATCTTCATCTTTTTTTTGAGACGACAATGCCTTATTTATATATTATGTATAGATTTTTTTCAATACAATCTATAAAAATAGGTTATTGACATAAGTTGTTAATATTCTACAGCTTCTGTAGCTGCGAAATGAGTGTTTCAAAGTCTTGCTTCACTTCTTGGAATGATAGAGTGAAGGTGGGAATTTTGGGTATGAAGACAAAGTGATGGTTGTGGAAATATTTTTTGTGTAAAATGTAGAGACTTGCGAGTCGCCTGCGGATTAAATTCCTTTTATTTGCTTTCTTTGCAATTTTTTTAGGAATAGTAATCAATACTTTTGATGACTCTTTTCTTTCCGCACGGATTGGGATAGCCGTTAGAGTGATGAATTTTGAATGGAAACGTCGTCCATTTTTCAAAATGAATTGTATCTGTCGAGATGAAGAAAGTGTTGAATTGTGAGGAATCATAATAAGAAATGGTAGGGACGCTTTTTAGATCTGTCCTCTGAATGTTCTCAAAGTACAGGATTTTTACGATAAGGAAAAGCACATGGCTTCGCCATGTGCTTTAATTGTTTTTCAAAAATAACTAAACACTGAGCTTCTTTCTTCCTTTTGCTCTGCGTCGGTTAATAACTTTTGCACCCGTGTGACTCTTCATTCTTTTCAGAAATCCGTGGGTTCTTTTTCGTTTACGATTTTTGAGTTTGCTTCCTGGAACCATAGAGAATTTTTAAAAGCGTGTGCATTGTAATGATGAGATGTATGCTTGTCAACCAATAAAAAAGAAGCACCAAGTATCAAGCACCAAATTCCAAGTCCTATTGAAACTACTTGGAATCTGGTATTTGTTGCTTTTTTGCTTTTTGGTGCTTGTTATTTGGGATTTTTACCCTTATATATTTCAATGGTTGATTCTTCCATTTTCTTCCATGAGAAGGTTTTTGCGTGCTCGCATCCCTTCTCGATCATAGCTTTATTGTCTGTTGAAATGACTTCTTCTATTTTTGTAGAGAGGGATTGTGGATCTTGGATTGGTACGAAAAAACCAAATTGTTGGAGTATCTCGGGATGACACGATATGTCAGTAGCGATTACTGGTATTTTTGAAGCCAGTGCTTCTACAATTCCTATTCCAAATCCTTCGTCGAGACTTGTGTGGAGGTAGAGAGCGGCGTTTTGGAGCAGAGCTCTTTTGTGAACTTGATCGATATATCCAAGATATCTAATTTCTCCAGCATCTAAGGATTCAGACATTTCTTTTAATATTTCTTCATATTTCCAACCAGTGCCTCCACCGATAATAAGGCTATAGTTTTCTCGTATGGTCTTCGGAAGCAACTTGTAAGCTCGAATTTGAGAAATGAAGTCTTTTCGTGGTTCTAAGGTCGAAAGACTTAAGAGGTATGGTTTGTGGATATGGTATATACCTTTCATTGCATTGACTTCATCTTCAGTCGTTTTCTCGAAGAAACTTTCTTCTACGCCATTATAAATTCGAGTAATTTTACTTGGATCGATATGAAAATTATCAATAATAGCTTGTTTCGTAGCGTCTGAAACTGCAATGATGTGATCTGCCTTTTCAATAGAAGGTCTTACCCATTTCTGAAGGAATGTAAGGTTTTTTGCTTCGATGGTCTCTGGGTACTTGATAAACGCTAAATCATGAACGGTGAGTATGTATTTCCCTGTTCGTTGCGGAATGGTGGTGGCATTAGTGTAATGAGCGAGATCGATAGGGCCTACAAGAGTTTCTACTGGTGGATAGTGAGTGGTTTTCCAAAGACCTTGGTAGATTTTTTTCTTCCAACCACTTAGGTCTACGAAATGGATGTGTTTTGGAAGTTCTTTACTAAACGTGTTTCCAAGGAAAGTAACATCCATTTCAGGATGTTGTATCAAGATCTGCATGAGGTGTTTCACATGGTGGCCGACTCCGGATGGATGTGCACTATACCAACGAGTATCAAGAAGAAGTTTCATTCTACAGAGTTTGATTTCATTGATTCTATCACGGTAAGAGCTTTTTGAACATGTTGAAGTATGGCAAGCTCGCTTCCTCTGATGACTCTATGTCCCCCTAAGGCATTATAGAGAGATTGAGCCTCTTTTTCGTCTTGAGAAACAGTGATAATGAATGGTTTTTCCGACATTTTTTTCAATATTGGATATACTTTTATTGGATCGGACCCTCTTATTTGGCTGCCCGCTATAATTATGTCGCTAGTATTTAATTTCCCTTGGTTGTACTTATTTACTGCAAATATTCCAAAAATTTTCTTTCGGACGATGCCGAGCATTTGGAAAATTTTCTCTCTGTTATCTGCAATCTTGATTCTGATTTCTTGGTTGTTTATGGTTGCCCACTCTGCTATCACTTTTTCGAGATATTCCCCTTTCGTTGGTTCTTTGATGATAATGATTTGTGTGTGTGGATTTTCTTCATTCATGGAGAATATAATAAAAAGTTATTGATTCTACCTATTCTATTAATTTTTGCAATCTTTTCTCTTTTTCTGTATTTTTGACCCACATTTATTCTCATTTTTATGCTTGATATTCAATTTATTCGCGACCATGTCTCTGAGCTCAAGGAAGTCATCCAGCTCAAAAAAATTCATCTGGATTTGGATGAACTTCTAAAAATTGATAGTGAAAGATTGGCTCTATTACAAGAGCTGGAGAATCTTCAACGAAACCGTAACGAGAACGCAAATGCTATTAAAAATTCTGGTGCGAAGCCAAGCGAAGAAGCCATTGAGGAGGGTAAACGATTGAAATTTGCCATCTTAGCAGTTGAAGCGAAGAAAGATGATATTGATATGAAATTCCAACAACTCATGGTCAGAGTTCCCACAATTCATGCTGTGGATACGCCACTTGGGAAAGATGATTCCGAAAATGTTGAAGTTGAGAAATGGGGAGAGCCCCGAAAGTTCGATTTCACTCCAAAAGATCATATTACTCTTGGAAAGGATCTTGATATTCTTGATCTTGAGCGTGGGGCAAAGGTAGGAGGATATCGTGGCTATTTTGTCAAAGGGGATGGAGTCCTTTTGATGATGGGTTTTATGATGTATGCAATTCAAAAAATGGCTCAAAAAGGCTATGAAATGATTATTCCCCCGACTTTGATTAAAGGACAATACCTCTTCGGAAGTGGATATTTCAAAGGTACAGAATACAATGCTGATGTTGATGAAGTGTATAAAGTTGCTTCTCCAGACAAAGATGCAGAAGGAAAACATACCGAAGATAAATTTCTCGTTGGGACATCGGAACCTTCTCTCCTGGCCTATTACAGCGATGAGGTTTTGGAGGAATCTCAGCTTCCTATGAAGCTTTCTGGCTATTCGCAATGCTACCGCAGCGAGATCGGGAGCTATGGTCGTGATACCAAAGGAATGTACCGAGTTCATGAGTTTATGAAGGTAGAGCAGATTATTCTTTGTCCTGCAGATATTGAAATGGCAGATAAATTGCAGAGAGAAATGCTCGATATTTCTCAAGAACTTCATAGAGATTTTGGGCTTCCTTATCGCACTCTTCGTATTTGTACGGGAGACCTGAGTGCCGGGAAGTATAAGCAATTTGATATGGAAGCATGGATTCCGAGCAGAGATGGATACGGGGAGACTGGTTCATCGAGTAACTTTCTTGATTGGCAGGCACGTCGATTGAATGTGAAGTACAAAACCAAAGATGGTGACCGTAAGCATGTATTTATGCTCAACAACACCATGCTGCCCTCTCCTCGGATTTTTATTTCGATCCTTGAAAATTACCAAAACGAAGATGGTTCGATTACGGTTCCTGAAGTGTTGCGAGCATTGGTTGGTAAAGATCGTATTACAAAGAAACCATGAGAACGCAACTTAACATCGTTACTTCCAATGAGATGAAATTTCGCCAGCATTTGCTGGGTTGGGGAGATGATTTTGATATCAAGCAAATTGATTTGGATCTCATGGAGATTCAAGGCTCTCCTCAGGAAATTGTAGCTCACAAGGTAAAGCAAGCGTGGGAAGTTCTTCACGTCCCCCTGGTAGTCGATGACGGAAGTCTCGAGATCGAAGCTCTCGGAGGATTCCCAGGTCCGTATATCAAAGATTTGCTTAAAGCCATCGGGGCGACGAAAATTGCGCAAATGTTTATAGGTTCACGAGTGAAAGCTATTTGTTCATTGGGTTTTGCGAAGAACAACGAAGGAATAATTATTGTAAACGGCGTTCTCGAAGGGACGATCGTAGAGCCAGTGATCCGAGATGAGAAACATTTCAACTCGTTTTTTCGGCCAGACGGGGCGGATAAGACGCTTCAGGAAATGAGTTTTGAAGAGATTATGCAGTTTTCTCATCGTGCGAAGGCGATAGAGGCTTTGAAAGTAAAGGTCTTTAGTAAATAGATAGCGAGATCCTGAATTAAATTCAGGATGACCAGTTTTTTCTTTATTAATTTTTAAGATTATGAATTTTTCCATTTTGGGAAGTTACGGTGAACACAACCTCGGCGATGAAGCTATTCTCGAAGGGTTTCTGTCTTTTGTGTGTTCTGAAAATAAAGAAAATAAGGTTGCGGTGTTTTCACATAGTCCTACGAAATCAGCAAAAATACATCGTTTTCCCCATGTAACCTTCCGTCCGATGATTGCTACGGGGTTGCGATCATTTGTGAAGCAAATTATCAATGGTTCATTTGTAAAAAGCTTTCGTCTTCTTCGTGAAAGTGACGCGATTATTATCGGTGGCGGCGGTTTATTCCATGAAAAAGAAGTGGGACAAGGAGGTTTTTCTCCTGTGTTCGTTTGGTTCTTGAGGATGTTACTGTTTCGCTTTGTGGTGCGAAGGCCGGTATATCTCCTCGGAATAGGTATTTCCAAACTAGAATCAAAGGAATCCCAATGGTTTATGAAGAAAATACTCCAATGGAGTTCAAAAGTGATGGTTCGAGACACTTCCTCACTAACGACCAACGATCAACGATCAACGTCTACCGTCGGAGATCTCGCCTGGCTCTCCTCCACCAACTCTCCACAACGTATATTCAACCACTCCAAGCCTTTGCAGGTAGTTCTCCAGCTTCGTGAAGTTCTGGGGCTTGAGAAAGAACAATTGCTAGAACAATTGAGTATTTTTTTGGAACTTCTTGTGGAATCATTTGATGCCCATGTTGTCTTTCTTCCGCTTTCTTTTGA
>CAZQCN010000054.1:0-7946 GCA_964592185.1 uncultured Candidatus Peribacteria bacterium | reverse complement strand
TGTTATCACCAAAATCCCAAGTATATTTGGTAATGCTTCGTCCAGGTTGGCTATGCTCGCTTGCACTTGCATTCAAATCTACTTTCAAGGGAGCTTCACCAGAAAGAGGTGTTGCAGATATTTTTGGAAGGATCCCACTATTTTTTTCAATCACTTCTATAGACTGAGTGGTACTTATTCTTTCTGAATTGTTATCGATGATGGTGAGGGTTACTTCATATACACCTCCTTTTTCAAATGTGTGTGAAACAGACGCTCCTTTTCTTTCGTTGACTGCACTGGTTGGATCGCCGAATTCCCAATGATATTCAGATATAGTACCATTTGGATCAGTACTTCCAGAGGCATCAAAATTGACAGTAAGAGGAGATTCGCCTTGATCTTTATCCACGGTTATTTTGGGCTGAGCCTTGGCATTATTTACAGTGACAATAGTATTGGTTTCGATCTCTTGAACCTTTCCGGTTCCATCTGAAATAACAAGAGAAACCTTGAATATACCAGTTTTATCATAGGTGTGACGCACCTGAGCTCCACTCGCAGAACTACTTCCATCACCAAAGTTCCATTCGAAATAGAATCCAGAACCTTGTGTTTGAGTAATTTTGGATGCATCGAAACTCACTTCAAAAGGAGCTGATCCAATCGGAGGTGACGGGAATACTGAGATGAGATTTTGATTCAAACCAGATGTTTCAATATTGTTGAGTAGATTGAAAGCTGGTATGTAAAACATAAGAGTGAGCACAAAGAAACATGCTGAAAAAATGAGAGGAGAGAGCCCTTTCTTTTTTCGTTGATTTCCTGGAGTGGAATATATAGCTCCAGAAATAAGAAGGGTAATCAAAAACCCAATTCCGAGTGTTAGAAATATAGCGTTCAACCCTCGGACAATTCCAGGGACGTTTGTGGTAGCAATTCCGAGCTGAGCGAGAGCACGACCATCATTTTGGGAGAGCATGTAACTAAACCCCAAAAGAAGTGCCAAAAGAATAAAAGTCACTAATCCTCCAAAAATCCACGCGATAGAATTCGAACCTGTTGGGGGTCTTCCAGGTCCTTGTCCTTGAGGATTTTGAGGAGGGAGTCTTCCTCCTATTGAAGGAGGAGGTGTGCTTTGTATGTTTCCAGTTGGAGTCTGCTGGATGCTTGGTTGTTGAGGTTTGCTTTCTCCTCCTTGAAATACTCCTTTTTCCATTAAGTTTTTTTGAATGTCTGGAATTTTGCTATCATTAATTTTTTCCTGAATTTTTTCAGGTATTTCCTTGAATCCATCAGAGCCGGGATTGGTAAAGATTTTATCGTCCATATCGGAATATTAGTTTTATGGTTGAGGGGTGGGTGTAACGGGTACTGGAGGGTTGACGTTTATACTTCTACTTACCTGATGATTTTGATTGTCATCATCTACTACCTTGAGAATAACTCTGAAGGTGCGAAGCCTATCAGTATCATTGGTGAAAACATGATTTGTTATTGGTTCTCGAGTAGTGCTATTTGTATTGTCTCCGAAATTCCATTGATACTCAACAATTTCTCCATCACTATCAAAACTATTTGATGCATCGAGTGTTACGAGCATTGGGCTTGATCCTGCTGTTTTATCGCTAATAAATGAAGCAACTGGTTTTGCAGGAGTAATCTGAAGAGCAATGAGATCAGTATCGAATTGACCAGTTCCTGGATCGGTAACAGTGAGTTTGACCGTGAATCGTTCTGCTGCGGTAAATGCGTGTGTTGGTTCCGGAGAATTGTCGACGGGAGAATTATCTCCAAAATCCCATGAGTAATCGAGCAGTTGTCCTTGCGTGTCTGTAGTTCCATCGGAAGCAAGAGAGAGCAATCCTGAGAATCTTACCGAAGTGTTTTTGTAAATGGTTCCAGAAATGAGTTTGTCATTGATAACAGCAAGAGGTGAGGGGTCAGCACTTGCGACATGAATAACTCTTTCAGTGGTTGCCACTGTTCCTTTTTCATCGTATGCGCTGAGCACGACTTTGTATCGTCCTTTTTTATTAAAGATATGTGTCACAGTGGTTCCAGCTTCGGTATTTTGATCACCAAAATCCCAATTGAACGCTTTGACAACACCATCATCAAGTCCATAGCTCTTGTTTGTACCACCGGTTCCTTCGAAAGATACCGTCAAAGGAGCTTTTCCTACGAGAGGATCTGCACGGAGAATCTTGGCAATGAAGGTAGATTCAACTTTTACTTCTTTGCTCATAGTACTTACTTGATCTCCATCGCTGACACTGAGAGTAATAGAGTATGTTCCAGTTTCATCAAACACATGTTCTACTTTTTCTCCAGTAGTAGCTTGAGAACCATCACCGAAACTCCATTCGAAGTTTAAGTCGCTTCGATTCGTATCTTCATCTTCTGTCACCCCGGCATCGAAATGGAATCTATTTGGTTCTCCATCTATTTTTGAAATAGTGAAATTGGTTTTTGGAGGTCGTGAAAGAATTTTCAATGTATCGGTCAAAAGAATACTATTCGTTTCTCCTGTAGCGTCAGTGATAGTGAGTTGGACATCAAATCCTTGTGGTCGGGAAGGAACGGTGAATGTTTTCTCTACTTTTACGCCCTCAAAAGTAATTCCGTCGTTGCCATTTATAAACGGCTCATCTCCAACAACCCATTGAAATTCTGTGACTTTCCCGTTACTTGAGAAAGATTTTCCAGCATCAAAAATAATTTTTTGACCAGTATTTCCTGTGTTTGGTGAGATCGAAATACGAGGGATTGGAGTTCTACTGTCTGCAATAAAGACCATCTTGTTTGTTTTTCCTTGGATACCATCTTGATCAGTCACCGTAAGAACGACTTTGTAGGTTCCTGGCTTGGTAAATACGTGAAGGACCTCTTCATTTTTGTCTTTACTTGAAGACTTTGATCCATCACCGAAGTCCCACTCGAAGGTTTCAAGACTTGAATATTGTGATCCAGGAAGGGGTGCCCCTGTGGAATCCTGAGCTGAGAAACTTGCTTGATATTCACCAGTGGTTGGATTAATACCATCAGCAAAGTAATTTTCGTACGAAGGACTAATAGCATTACTATATGATTCTCTGCTCGTGGCTGTGATCATAGCACTTGGAGGAGCATTGATCACTCGGATGTTTCGAGTAACCTGCGTCTGAAGAGAAGTTGTTGTGCTTTTTACTTTCAGAGTGACTGGGAAGAGTCCGAGTTCGGTGAATGTATAAGTAATATTGGAGGTAGATGGGAGAACGACATTGTTTGATCCTGCATCTATAAGCCAATCGTAACTAAAATTTCCACTCGTTGTCACCGGATCGTTTACGATCGCCTCTATATTAAGAGATTTGTTTATAATTGCTTGGTATTCTTCTGATAAATTATCACCTATTTTCTCATCATCGATTTTGATGAAAGATTCTGGAGCGGAAGAAAGTACGGTGATGAAAGTGTAGGCAAGTGCTTGACCGCTTGGTCCTTGAATACTGAGACCTGCTCGGTAAATACCAGGATTTTCAAATGTAAAGCTTGTGGTTGTTCGGTCAGCACCAGAGAGATCAATAGTTCCATCACCATTCAAATCCCATGCGAAATTCTGCAGAGTTCCGTTATTGTCCTGAGATCCTTTTGAGTCAAATTCTACAATCAAAGGAGCATATCCATCAGTGACAGAAGCATTAATTTTTGCAGAAATATTTGGGTTACTCTGAGAGGCATCGAGCGTGAAATCCAATGTTTTTGAGTCTTTTAATCCACTTGGATTAATGACGGTGAGCTTGACTGAGTATGTTCCAAACAATTGATAATCTTTTCCTGTGGGGACAAAGTCGTCGGTATCGACGTCATTAGTAGTATTTCCATCATTATTTTCTGGGAAGAGGTTGTTGAGAGGTTCTTTTGTCAAATCTAAGTCCCAGAGAGACTCATATCCGATAGAGTTTGTAGAGAGAGGGTTTCCACGGCTGTCGGTAGAGTAATTTTTGAAGTTTACAATTGTTCCTTGTTTTTCGATATTAAAGTTTGCTTGTGGTGGGCTATATTGAGTTGAAAAATCAAAATTAAAGTTTCTTTCTACTATGTCTTTTAGTTGTTGGCCTCCCACAGTTTCGACAATAGTTAATTTCGCTCCAACGGTTTTAATTCCCATAGAATAAGTAATAACTGGGTCTGGATTTGTAGATGTAATAGTGAAATGGTCGTTACTTGGAGGGTTATTTCCAGAGATATCATCATCGTTTTGACTATTTCCATCACCATTGGTGTCGAAATTTGTATCGAGATCCCATATATAGGTTACCCCTGTATTTGCGGGATTTCCCAAATGATCAAGAGAGTGATTCTTGTACGTTACTTGATGTGTTTCTTCGTCTTTTGTAAATGAAAATGCTGCTACAGGAGTCCCGAGTGGAGCTGATTTCTGTCGCACATCAACCATCTGCTTATATTCTCTCGTTGTCCCATCAGGCATAATGATCGCCAATTTTACAGGGTATTTTCCATAATTTGGATATGTGTAGGTGGTGGTGGTAGGGACTCCTGTATGTGGACAGGTGCCCGCGAGGATACAAACACGATCTTTATCATTATCTTTTCCTCCATCATTATTGCTATCAATGTTGGTATCAAGGTCATAGAACATCTCCGTACCATTTTCAAAGTTTTGACCATTTGAGCGTTTGCTCGTATTCAAAAAATTGATACTCAGATCGTTTAATTGATCCTGACTATAGGTGAAGCTTGGTATTGGAAGCTCTGATTTGGAGGGATCAAACTCTACGACATGACTAACTGTGTCAGTATACCAAATACCATTTACTTTTTGAGCTAAGGTGAGTTTGATTTCGTATGTATCTTTGTCTTCTACTTCGTAGGCACCAGTGTAGGTATTTGGTTTTTTGAATATACGCCCAGGGCTAAATAGATTAGCATTACTGTCTTGAGGATTTATAGTGCCTGTACAGCTGAAGATACTTCCCGTACCAGTACAAGTAGAATTTCTGTCACTATCATTACTTGGCTTTCCATCACCATTGGAATCAAATGCAGTATCAAAATCCCAAAGAATTTGGAAATCAGCAGTATTGGATGCGTCTGCGAGTGTCAAAGCAGTAGGTGTTCCAGAGACAGCATTATATGCTTTGGTAGAAGTGTTTTTAAATTGAACTATTTTTGTTTGAGAGTTTATTTCATCGATAACGAAAGCAGCACTTGGTGTTACTACCTCATCTTTTGGTGGTTGAGTAACTTCGACATCGATTATGCGTTTATCGATTGAAAATTCTTGATTGTTTCCGAGATTAACCGCTCGGACAGTGAGTTGTACTTTATACTTTTTATAATCCTGTACAGTAAATTCGATCGGACATGGCTCGTTTGAGCCATTTATAAATAAACCACTATAGGATTCATCAATATCATTATCTCCAATGCCATCATCGAAGTTTGCAACATTGGTTGTGTTTGGATCAGCAGGATCAGGAGTACAACTACCAGGAGAATTCGTATGATAGGTGGCTACTGAGTGTGTTTCATCAGCAGCTGTCAGATCCCATTCGAATTTATAGAGGACATTGCTTACTGGGAGAGTTGTATAACTTTTTTCTACTGTTTCTGTACTTGTGGCATTGTTTGCTATTTCAAGTTGAGTTCCATCGATACCAAGAGAACGATTGATAAGTCGAATAGTTTTTTCTTCTTGATTTACTTTTGCACTAAACAAAGCAGTCGGTGGAAGGTTTGAGCCAGAAGAAGTGGTGTCAGCTGGTGGGATCATAATTTCTCGTGTCACCTCATCAGTTCTTCTTGATTTTTCTTCCTGCACCAAATGCTTTACTCGAAGTTTTTGTGGCTTCAACTTATAAGAAACTCTATATTTTGGAGGATTTGTGGCCTGATTACTTGCGCTATCAAGATATTCCACAGTATATGCTGGGTAATTCCAACAGTGGAATTTGATGGTATTGTTTGGAAGTCCTAATGTGCTTGATGGACAATCGTTGATATCAGAGTCTCCATCAGTATCATTTTCATCTTTGAGCCGGAATGATTCAGCTAAATCGTTATCGTTTGCCTTACTATTTGTTCCGATAGAACTCACATTTGTATCGAAATCAAATCGAAGCTTGTGTGCATTGATTTCTTCATGTGTATTTTCTGTGGAAGTAATAGGATTCCAGTTGTCATCAGCGATAGGACTTCCGAGTCGATCAAGACTCGTAGCCCAGTAATCTACAATAAGATTTGGTTCTACTTGTTTTACTTCATATACAAACCCGGCAGTCGGCGCTGGAGCAGAGAAATCTACCGATTCGTAATTCATGACAATGTTTGTTGTCGCCGAAGCTTTTACATCGAGCTCTGGGACGTACACAGTGGTTTGATTTGCAGCAGGCACATGGTTCACTATAGTGAATTTCGCTTCAAAAGTACCTGCCATTTTGTATTCATGATTTAAGAAAGCTTTTTCTGAGAGAGAAATTTGTTTGATTTTATCCTTTCCACTCATTGTTATACAGTCTATTTGAACCGTAGCTGTACAGGTAACATTTTTCCCATATTCACGATGGTAATCCCCAATTGCTGTAGAATTCGGGTTATTTGAATAGTTAATTGTTTCTGGTTTCTCATCTCCGAACCACATATATACCATCGAAACAGAGTTGTCTCGATTGAGGACATTAGCTACATTATCAAAACTTCCCTCCATACTAAATTCTACTGTAGTTCCAATAGTCTCATCATCACTGACGATGCCCGTATTTGGCTTCGCTTGGAGGTATGCTTCGATAGTTCCTTTGATTTGATTACTGGTATCTCCTGGAGTTACGCTTTCAGGGCCGGTGAATTCTCCTTGATCTCCTCTTCCGAAGTCCACAACTGTTCGTACAATAGCATAAGAAGAAATAACAATAATTAAACCAATGACAGCGCTGGTCACCACAGTAGTCGATTTTTTAACTATTTCCGAGCTTCCTCCTGATATAACCCGCAAAATTCCTCCATATATGATGGCTATTACAGCAACTATGAAAAGAAAGGTGAGAACCCAGTTGGTTATCCGTACGAGAAATGAATTTACGTTGTTGTCCTGAGTGATGGAGGAGTCGTATCCATCAGGAACGCTCAATCCTCCACCTGGAGTTTGAGCAAAAGATGTTTCTTGGAAAACAAAGAAGACGAGGAGAAACATTCCGATCACGAAAACTGGCATGAGATACGGCAACAAACGTTTCATAAAGAGAAGGTTGTAAGTGGAAATTTAAATATTTTATAAACTCGAAAGCCCTTTGATAAATATGTTTACGATAGCAAAAGCAAGCATAATTATTATTAATCCAATAATTGCTTGAGTAAGAGTTTTGGTTCCATTTTTTTGCTGTTCTTCTGAGCCTCGGGCAGTGATAAGCATGAATCCAGCATAGATAATCATGGCGATAGCGAGCACTGCAATAAATCCAAGTCCCCAGTTTAAAATACTGATAATAAGATTTGATCCTGATTCAGAGGTTTCAAACACTTGAGAAGTATCGAGACCTGTATCTCCAGTAATATTTCGTACATCTCCTTTGGTAGGGAAGACAATTCGAACAATACTTTCAGCCAACATTACCAAGACGAGACCAGCGGCAGACCACTTCAGTGTTCCTGTGGCTCCTTTTGCAACATCAGCACTTCCACCAGAAGTGATATATCGTATTCCAGCAATGGTAATCATAACTACTGCGAGAATTGCGATGAACCCAAGCACCCAATCAAGAATTTTAAAAGCCAATCCTTTGACAATTTTCTCTCCTTTGAATTGTGATCCTCCTGAAATTTTGAACCATGAAAGAACTCCCGGATTACTTGGGATGAGCGAGAGTTGTGTCTTTCCCCCATTTCCACTGGTTCCTGAAAACGTATTTCCATTGCTATTTCCTGTGTTGTTCATAGCAATTCTTGGTATGTGCCATTTGGGGTCT
>CAZQCN010000053.1:0-8049 GCA_964592185.1 uncultured Candidatus Peribacteria bacterium | reverse complement strand
GTTCGAATCCCTCATCCCCAGCCAGTCTACGTTCTTCACGAGTAATCGAGTGTTAGAACGAAGACTGTCCTGCGTAATGTAATGAAGCGGGACTTAAACTCCAACCTTACGAACTACGCCTGGCAGGCCAGATTTTCTATTTGTTGCTTGGACTAGCTTTGTTTTTAAAAAAGAGATTTCTATGCAAGACAAATTAGCCGATATAAAAAAAGGAAAATGGTCTAGCAAGTATTTTTGTAAACTTGCTTTATTAGATCATATTCGTGAATGTCTCGAGAAAGATAATTATTTGAAGGCAACCGATACTCCCAAAGATTCAGAAGGATATAAAAACTTAGATAAAGAACTTATGGATTTGAAAATTATTCTTGATTTGTACTTTGGAGAGAGAGGAGATTTATATGAATCGAGAGTAAATAAAATTTGGGAGAATTTGGATAGGTAAATTTTTTCAATCTTCTTATTATGCTTCCAAAGCTCCTTCTTTTCGATATCGATCAAACGCTTATCAAAACAATGAAAATTGCTTCTGATCCTTGGAAGCTTACTTTCGAAGAGGTGTACGGTTTTGAAAATTCAACAGGTTTGAAATCTTTTGATACCAGCGGAAAAACTCACAAAAGACTTGTTGTTGAGGGATTGTTCCATCATGGAATAACGAGAGAAATCGACTCCAAGGAAATACAACATTTCTTGAAAATTTTAGAAAAGAATTATTCTGACTTGTTAGGTCATGGTGAAGTAGAGCTCTTTCCAAAAGTTAAAGAAATCCTTACTTCCCTTTCAGAATGTGGACATTTTTTAGGTCTCGTAACTGGGAATACAGAAAGAATTGCGTATGAAAAGTTGAAAACAGGAGGAATTGATTCTTTTTTTAGAATAGGAGGTTTTGGTGATCGTGCTATGGACAGAGAACAGCTTGTGGAACATGCATTAGAAGGTGCTAAGTCAATATTTCAAAGGAAATTTTTAAATAATGATATATTTGTTATCGGGGATACTCCACTTGATGTTGAATCTGCAAAGTATCACAATCTTCAAGCGGTAGGTGTTACGACTGGTAAATACTCAAAATCTGAATTGGAAAAAGGGGGAGCTAATTTTGTATTGGACGAGCTTTCTGATATCAGAGATATTTTATAATTGGGTTCAGGATAGTTTCCAATAAATGCTTGAGAATTCTTTTGCCTTTTGAAGGTTTACCTGCCATATTTGTCCCAGAATTAATTTTTTTTATGACTCAAAAAAATATTCCAGATTACAAAGTTGGAAGACTACAAACGATGATTCTCGTGAGTGGCGGTGTTTTATATTTCCTTTTCCAAGCTTTGCTTTCTGGAGGGTTAGGAAGTGGGGCAAATAAATTTGGTTACATATTAGGAATGGCTCTTATACCATTCTTAATTGGTTCCCTTTTTTATAGACTTATCCGAGGTAAATTTGTTGAAGAACCTGCTGTGAACAAGAAGAAAGTACTCAAAGGATGTATTGGCTTAGTCATTGGATTAGTTATAATGTTACTTTTGAGTAATCCAACCACAGGACGAGGGAGTGAAGATGAATTTAAAAATGAAATTAAAAAAGTATATGATATGGCTTCTCTTGGTGACCCAGGATATAAAAGTGAAGATTTTCATTTTGAATTTGTGAGAGCTTTTTATCTATATATGAAAGATCTTTTAGCTGAGAAAAAATCTTATGAAGAAAAGATGGATTCTATGACTGAGGTTGAATTTACTGTTTCTACTTATAAGGATATTAAAAGACTATTAGAGTATAAGGATTACATGAAAGCACTCATTGATATTGATATTTCACACTATTCTTCCCTCATTGACGCGGGAAATAAGTTTATCGCAGAAACGAAGCATTTAGAGAATGAAATCGATAAAGGAGCCTCTCAGGGGTTTGCAGAAGAATTCCCTTCTACTGTAGAGGATTTGAATCACAAAATTGAGGTAGAAAGAAGATTAATTAGTAGTACGTCTGCGTATGTAGATTTTTTAATAAGCAATAATGATAGTTTTTATTTAGAGGATGGGGATCTAGTTTTTTACAAGAATTCTGTATTAGAAGAATATAATCGTGTCTTTACTCAGTTTGAAGATGATACCAACGCTCTGAGGACTGTGAATCAGGATTTTGAAGGAGAGGAGGATCAGTTTATTGAAGATTATAACAAGCTCCTTCAAGACTAATTTTATTTGTTTTCTAAGAATCCTCTTTCATTTATTCTCTATTAATTTTTGTAGAAAAATTGATTTAAAATTTTTACCTTTATGTCTCTTCCCCACGACTGGCTCACCTTCTATTCTCAGATTTTTGATGCAAAAGACTTGCAGTTTTTCGAGAGCTGGATACAAAAACCATTTCGTAGATCTATACGTATCAATGCAAAGCGGGTGAACGTACAAAAATTTAGACAACTGTCTCAAAAATTAGATTGGAGCTTAGATCCCATTCCTTGGTGTGATGAAGGCTTCTGGGTGGGGGGAAAAGAGGTGAGTAGTGGGTTGAAGGTAGTTGGTAATGACGAGAAAATGGAGGACCAAAGTGAAAACTCTGACTCCGAAGAGTCCTTTTTGAAGAAGTTTTCTGGAAGGCACTTTTGGCATCTCTCGGGACTCTTTTACATGCAAGAAGCCTCTTCAATGATCCCTCCGACACTCTTCGATTTCTCTGAGAAGACCTCTCCATTGGTTTTGGATATGGCGGCAGCGCCGGGGAGTAAGACGACTCAGCTTGCGGAGAGATTGTTTTCTCGTGGATGTTTGTTTGCAAATGAACCTGACCTCTCCAGACTCAAAGGTATGACTACAAATTTAGATCGTTTAGGAACAGATACTATTCTTGTGAGTCGAAAAGATGGTGGTTTTTTTGGAAAGCACATGCCGGAAACCTTCGACGCTATTCTTCTCGATGCACCATGTAGTGGAGATGGAATGGGAGCAAAAGATATGAGAAGTTTGCTCCATTGGACGCCAAAGAAAAGTCTTATGATGGCAAGGCTTCAGAAAACACTTATTACTTCAGCATTTGAAGCACTGAAGGTGGGAGGGGAGCTCGTGTATTCTACCTGTACTTTCTCTCCGTATGAGAATGAGGGAGTGGTGCAACACCTCTTTGATACTTTCCCTGATATGGTTGAGGCGGTTCAGCATGATTTGAGCACTGGAGGTTTGACAGGTATTGAAGGGAATGTTTTTGACTCTCGTATTTCAAAAGCAGCTATTCGTATCACCCCTTGGACCCATGAGAGTGAAGGGTTTTTTGCCATTAAGCTCAAAAAATTAAAAAGTACTGGAGTAAAACCCAAAATCAACCCTCATCCAAAGTCTTCTTACCATCGAGTTCCTTTCAAAAAAGAACAAATTATTATCTCCTATTTGAAGAAACATTATGGGATTATTTTCGAACTTTCTCGTAAGTCTACGTTTATCGAGAATGGGACTACGATTTGGATGATTCCGCAGCGTATATTGAATGAGTTTTCTGATTTTCCTTTGTATTGGTTCGGGCTTAAGATAGGAGATCTTTATGAACATGAATTGCGAATATCTCATTCATTTGCATTGGAGTATGGCCTACAAGCTACAAAAAACTTTGCAGATATCGATGCGAAGCAACTTCTAGAATATTACGAAGGGAAAGACTTACCGATGAGTTGTGACTTCCACGGAGTTGTTATTCTTCGTCATGAAGGAGTCGTCGTTGGAACCGCAAAACAACAAGAAACAGGTTTGAAGAACCTGTTTCCGAGAGGGATATTACAGCGGTTGTTGAAATAAAAAATTATATTTTACAGTAGGGTGCAGGCATGCCTGCACCCTACTGTTTTTATTATTTAAATTCCTCCAAGTTTGCTTCCACTTCCTTTTCTTTCCCATCATGCCAGACTTTCAATTTCACTGTATCTCCTATTTTATGTTTTTGAATCATTTCCACAATTGAGTTATCTTGATCGACTTTGATTCCATCGATTTCGAGGATAATGTCATTTTCTTCTATTCCTGCTTTATCTGCAGGACCACCAGGGATCACAGAAAGGTCGGTAGGTTTTGCTCCTCGAACCACAAGTGCTCCATAGTTGTAAGGGAGATCATTTTCTTTCTGAATACTTTCGTTAATAGGAACATATCGTACTCCGAGTTTTGGACGGATGATTTTTCCTTCGGATTTGAATGATTCAAGTCCTTGTTTAATATCGTTAATTGGGAGTACAAAACCAATATTTTCAGCGTTGGCGACTGCTGTATTAATCCCAATCACTTCTCCTTGGAGGTTGATCAGTGGGCCACCACTGTTTCCTGGGTTAATAGCAACGTCTACTTGGAATACATTGGAGAGCTTCTCAGTATTTCCACGGCCATCGCCTGCGTATGCGTCACGGTTGAGTCCGCTGACGATACCTTTGGTGACGGTTCCAGCGAATTCTGCTAGGGCGTTTCCTATAGCGAGTACGGTTTGCCCCACTTTTACGTTGTCAGAATCTCCCAGAGTGAGGGTCGGGAACTTTTCTGTCGCATCTTTGATTTGGATGATTCCGAGATCAAAAAGAGGGTCGGTAGCCTTGACCTCTGCAACATACTCTTTTCCATCAAGCATGACGACGGTATATTCGGCATTTGGATCTTCCACCACGTGTTTGTTGGTCAGAATGAGGCCGTCTTCACTGATAATGAAGCCCGATCCACCACCTACTTTCTGTTTTACTGGCGGAATATTTTCGGTCTCAGGATCTTGTTCTTGTTGTGGTATCGGTGACATATTCCCAAAAGGACTCATTTGTCCAAAAAATTGATCAAATAAATTTCTTTGTCTGAATTGTTGCACTTCTTTTGAGATGACAATGCTCACAACAGCTTTCTTTTTTTCTTCCACAAGCTTGGTAACGTAATCATCCTCAGTACTAGTTATATTCGGACTAAAGTTTTGGTTGTTTGCCTGTGGTTGAAGGTTGGGATTCTCTTTCGGAGCAAAGTATTTAAGCCCATAATATATGCCTCCTGCTGAGAAGAGTAGAGAGAAAATGAGAGAGAAAATAATTGAAAAAAGAATATGTTTTTTGATGGAATTCATAGAGTTTTGTTACAATGAACGAAGTCATTTTATTCAGATTAAGAAATGGCTTCAATAGTGAGTACGAAAAAGAGGGATTCTTTCTTTCAGATTTTTGTGAGATATGATATGTTTGCCGACCAATTTATTTTATTATGTATTTTCCATCACAAAAGGAAGATGTATCGGTCTTTGATAGTGAGTCATATGTATTGAATGGTTATTCTATACCTATTAATGGTTTTAGAGGGGCTCTTTCTCTTTTTAATAGAAAACACAGATTTGAAGATATTATGATGGGGAGCAATTTTAGTCCTGAAGACCTTGAGATATTTAAACAGTTTTATGATTCAATTGAAGATTTAAGAAAATATTTTCCTATAGTCCAAGAAACATTGAGGGAACCAGTCCAGTTTGGGAAAGCTGATTTAGGGAAGTTTATTCTAAATGATGGAATGTATATGCCTCTACTGGAACAGATTCAGGTTAATTTTAAAAGTGTATTAGAGTTGCCTCTTGAAGTACAGAGTATTGATGATATTAAAAGGTTTTTTCTTCTAAAAAATAAGATGGCAATAGGTTTGGGTTCAGTAGAGATGTTTTTTGCTGCAAAGTATTTGATGAATCTCAAAGGGGAATACCTTTCAGATGTGTATAATCTGATAAACACTAAGGTCTATGATCTGCTGAACCCTAGGTTAGAGCCTCTTTATATCCCAATAGATCAATATATTCAGAAGAATTTGTCAGAGGTCGAGCTATTTTTATCTACAAAAGGAGATAAGGCCTTTAGTAATTTTATTATTGGTCGCATGCGAAAGAATAGAGAATATGTGAGAACAGGTAATGAGCAGGAGAATAGAGATTTAAATTCAGCAATTCAAAAAAACGGGGAAGATTTCATGAAATTCCAAAGAAGTATATTGATTAATTCTGAGGAATTAAGATCTTTATTAAAAGAAGATCCTGTCCATAGTGGACTTAAGTTTCCTATAGGTATTAATAAAGCTTTTGAACTTTTAAGTCACAGTAATATTGAAGTAGTAAACTTGGTAAGGAAGCTCATGTCTCCCCATTTTGAAAAGTTACAGGGTGAGGAAGGCTCTCGAATCATTCAGCATATCAAGAATCGAAAGAGGAAGTTGGAATTAACTGGGTATTCGGGATATTCGGAACAATTGGAGGTTGAGACAGGTTGGTCACCCGAAGAAATTAAAGGTTTCTTTTCTGTATTAGATACAGCGAAACCATTTTTCCAGAAATATGTACAATTTATGTCTCGGGTTAACCATGTTCAAGGGAGGATTTCATTAGATGACTTATACAGAGAAGGTTTTTCTCATTTAGTTATAAGTGAAGACCGCATGATGTCTATAGTTCAAGAGGCAGCTTCTAGGATTTTTCTCCCATCATTTTTAGATAAGATTCAAGGGGCACTTAATTTCTCTGAGAGTCCTTTTGCTTACTCGAGTGCAGCGAATCTGAGAGGCGGACAGATAGGGAGCGTAGTACTAATCCCACTCCAGTCTGACGGTTTTAACTTTAGGAAGTTAAGAGAAGTTTTTCATGAATGGTTGGGACATTTTGCCCAAGATACACTGTCTAGAGAGTCCGGCGATATAAGCAATAACGATCAGAATCTTATTCTTGTTGAAATTCATCCTTACTTCATGGAACTTTTTCTTATGGATCAGCTGGTTCAAGGAGAACATGGTTTTAGCTTAGAAGAGCTTAAAGATATTAGACTTTCCAAGATTCAACGCATGGTAGGACACTTATTTAACAATAGCATGGTTTGTCAATTCGAGCAGTGGATTGATGATGCTATGCCCCATGAGATTCAGAGCTTTGAAGATGTTTTTCTAAGGTACTCGAAGATGTTACAGGAATTATATGGTGACAATGTAGAAGTTTCGGAAGGTTATAAATTCAGACCATTCATTGTTTATAAATTGTTTGATAACATGAAAGTTTTAAGCAAAAGCTATGCTCTATCAAACTTTATTTATAGCATTTATAAAAAAGTTCGAGATGGAGATGTCGATGCGAAGCGAAAGTATCTAGAATATTTGCCAGTCGTAGGGGATGCTTCGATATTGCCTAAACAAGCTTTGGGAAGACTCGGAATTCACATAGATGATGATTCTCCGATTGTGGAGCTTTTGTCGGACCTTGAATCAGAGATGGAATCTTTTCTAGCAGATTATTTCCCAGAGTAATACTAAGAGATCTTCTTTAACTCCCTTTCTCTTGCCATCCCCAAATCATTCAGTATAATGAGTCCGCAATGCTTCGATATAACAACAACATGCCATGCAAAAGCTTAGTCTTGATGAAGTTACAGCCCTTTTAGGAATTCCTACTGAATCAATTTTCAATCATATTAAGAAAAAAAGGTTGCCCGCATCTGTTATGAAAAACAAAGGAGAGGGGATCTATGTTTTCGAATTTGACGATGTGAAAGAATTTGCTACCGAGTATTTGGGTATAGAGCTTTCGGAGCCTGAAGGTGTTATCAAAATGTCAGGTATGTTTTTTGAAGATGAATATGAAGAAAAAACTCAAAACAAAGAAGAGCAGAAACGCTCAGAGCCTTCTAAAAAGGCCTCTCCAAGAGTTTCAAGTGATGAAGGAGCAGAAGTGCTCAAAGAGTTAATTCAAGAGCTTAAAGGAGACTACAACGATGCTATGAAGCAACTCACAGAGTACAAAGAACAAGCTGCCTTTCAGATTGGCCAGTTGAAGAGTCAATTGGAAAACAGCCAAAAGATGCTTACTTCTGGTCAGAAAGAAATGGAAGAGAAGGAAGGAATGATTCGCAAATTGAAGTTGAAGCTCAAAGATATGCAAGATGAACTCGAAGGTGAGAAGAAAGTATTAGATCGGATGAGTTTGATGCAGAGAATTTTTAAGATAAAAAGGTAATGGATAATTGCGAATGGATGATGGACAATGGAAAAACCGCAATCACACATTAACAATCAGCAATTA
>CAZQCN010000052.1:5815-8051 GCA_964592185.1 uncultured Candidatus Peribacteria bacterium | reverse complement strand
ACCGTTCCACCAATTTCTACCATCACAACATCAGCCTTACTTTTCTTCGCCACCCTATTCAATACGTCGATAATTTCGTTCGTGATATGAGGAATCATTTGAATCGTCCTTCCCAGATACTTTCCTTGACGTTCTTTTTCCAAAACAGAACTATATATTTTCCCAGCAGCCATGGAACTCTCCCCCGTCAAATTCACATCAATGAATCGTTCATAATGCCCCAAATCCAAATCCGTCTCTGCACCATCTTCGGTGACAAATACTTCTCCATGACAAAATGGATTCATCGTCCCTGGATCTACATTCAAATACGGATCCAGTTTGATGCTAAAAATTTTATATCCTGCAGATTTCAAAAGTGCTCCAATGGAAGCAGAAGAAATTCCTTTTCCCAAGCCTGAACAGACGCCGCCAGTCACTACAATAAATTTAGCCATAAGGAAAGGGTTAAGGATGAGGGAGCGAGGATAATTATGTGTGTAGAGATGTTCGATCTTGAACATCTCTACACAGAGAAAAAGGCCACCCCCGAGGTTATCGGGGTGTGGCCTTTATAAGATTTGAAATGGAAAGTGGGATCATACTTCTTTCGTCACGTTGAGAATAAAGTGGAATGTATTTTCTGCAGTAATAGCTACTTCAATCTTATGTTCTCCTACAGTCTTCACATGAGGAACCGTAATCATGTCAGTATCCAAATGAACACCAAATTCTTTCTCAACTCCATCGAGAATTTCTTTCTCTGAAACAGAACCATAGAGTGTTCCTTTCGCAGTCACCTTTTTGGAAACATTCAAAACCTTCCCTTCCAAAGTTTTCTGAATTTGAGAAGCTTTCTCAATAATTACCTGTTTATTGCTTTCTTTCTCTTGAAGTTCAGCTTGAAGTTTCATCAAACGAGTCTTATCTGGAACTGACGCCACCCCTTGAGGAATCAAGAAATTCAGCGCATAACCACGCTTTACTTCCACGAGATCACTGGCTTTACCGAGATTGATACAGTCCTTTTCGAGTACGATAATCATAATAAAACGTAAAAAACACGGGCAGATTCTAACAATGGTCGAAATGAAAAGCAAGTCTTTTTATAGTCTATGGTCTGTAGTCTGTGGTTTATAGTGCTTTTAGACTTAATTTCATTTTGTAATATCTTTTTTCGTCATAAGTTACGGATCCTTCGTAATCCTCGTTGGTTCAGGATCTACTTGCCCCATATATTTGGAATGTGATGTCCCAGAATATGGAATATCACAAGGAGAAGTCATAAGCATGAAAGCAAATTGACCAATTCTCATTCCAGGATAAAGAGCGATTGGTAAACGATTCAAATTGGAAATCTCCAAAGTAATCGTCCCAGAAAAACCTGGATCAATAAATCCTGCGGTTGCATGAACAATAATCCCAAGACGTCCCAGAGAAGATCTCCCCTCCACTCTCACCACCAAATCATTTGGAACCGTAATATGTTCTCGAGTGACCCCCAAAACAAATTCTCCTGGCTGTACAAAAAAAGCTTCCCCATCAGGAATCTCCACCATCGTCGCCAAAACTCCTTCTTCTGGAAGGTTCTTTGGATCAAGAAAAGGAACATGAGCATGCCGGTAGAGTTTGAATTTATTTCCCAGTCGCACATCCATACTGGCATGGTAGATCTGGCCCATCACCTCTTCTTGGGAAAGATCAGAAGTCACCACTACAGAACCATCAAGAATACGTTTTTTGATATCACCGTCGGAAAGAATCATGGAAGAAAATTAAAAACTAAAAATGAAAAGGGATGACGTTTATCGTTTATCGTTTATCGTTAGTTCCAATGAAATTATATCCATAATGGCGATAAACGACTTTCGACAAACGACAAATTTAGTAAAAACTTTCCTGTAATATACAGAATTCAGAAAAAAAGAAAAACGAAAAGAGCTATTTTGAGAGAGTATACTTTCAAAATAGCTCTTTTTCATTACTATCTCATTGCTTATAATTATCTCCCGCTCCTATTGTACCTTTTTATCCTATGTTTTTGAGGTCCAAATTTCATAGGTTTCCCAGGTTTCGTATTAAATGTCTTACGAAAAAAATTTCTAACTTGTGCTCGAGCAACGGTAGCATCAATCATTCTCTTCGTTTCACGAATAGCAGAACGAGCACTTTCATGACCATGAGAGAACATGTTACGACGATCTCTTCTAGCAAATTCCTTTTGTCCCCTTGCTGATTCATTATTACTTGTACGCTT
>CAZQCN010000052.1:0-5805 GCA_964592185.1 uncultured Candidatus Peribacteria bacterium | reverse complement strand
TTTCTCCTCCTCCATCGTCAAACACTTCTTCAAACGCCATTCGAGTAGCATCTATCCCATCAATATCAGTATCAATTTGAAAGCTTGTTGTAAAATCTTCGCGAACATCAACCGTCATCTGTCCAGCCTCAACAGGTTTTGCTTGAAGCACAGAAGAAACAGTCATGAAGGCAATAAGTCCTAATTGTTTCAGTGTTGAAGGTGATTTCATAAAAATTAGTTAGAAAGACAATAGACAACGATACTATGAAAAATATTTTTTGTAAAGTTTTTTTACCATTCACAAAATATAGAAATAATATTCTATCAAAAAAACGAAAAGAAGTTACAAATCTTATTCCAATAAAACACAAGTAGCTATTTCGGCCTATAACGCTTATGAGCAATCCTTCCTCGTACTGAACTCCGTATTGCATTTTTCATATCCCTATTCTGGTTGTAAAAAAAGTTATTGAGTCTTTCCCGAATTCCTTCTTTACTATTACGGTCCTTATTTCTTTCTTGTTTCCTTTGTATACGCCTTACCTGTTTTGACATCCCAGCAATTTCTTTTCTCTTTTTTCTTATTTCTTTTTCCTTCTCTTTCTCTTCTTTCGTTTTCTCCTCACCTCCTTCAGTCAAAACACCTTGAAACAAAAAACGTGTCTCATCTACCTCATCATTTATCTCCACAGCATTACTTGCTCTCTCTTCACTTGATTGACCAATAACTTCCTGAATATTCGCAATCAATTTTTCTGCTGTAGCAGTACGACCAGAGAGATACATCTGAGAAAACAAAAGAAACACTCCAAAAGTACGCTGCAACCGATGTATTTCCATAACAATCGTTAATGAATAAAACACCATACCATGAAAACAAGCTTCTGTAAATAATAATGTACGAAATCTCGACTTGCGAATCCATCAAGAAACTGTTCAAATGCTTGAGATTCATTTTTTATTTATTCACCGACTCAATATGACTGAAAAATCTCAACTTCCTCGAATGTCTTGGGTTCTCCTCGCGATCATCAACAGCGCCACGATGGGGATCTATGGACTTATATGGTTTGCAAACGTCCTTCGTGGTATGAACAAGCTCAACAAAACCCCTGAAAATGGAAAAATACTCTACTATACACTCCTCGGATCGTATGTCGTGAGTAAACTTTGTATTATAATCGGAACCATCTATATTATAAAATCATTCATGGGAATCGCTGGAGAAGCTATAACACACGGAGACTTCGAAAACATGTCAGATGAGCAAGGAATTGAATATCTTCTTACCTTTATTACTTCTTTTATTCCTACGATAATTTTATTTGTTTTTGGACGTCTTTTGGAACTCCTCACCGCTATTATAATATGGATTTTCGCATTTCAATTTAGAACAATATTGAAAACGAAATTTGAAATGCGAATTGGGGGATTATGGACTTTTTTGTTTACTATTCTCAATATCCAATATGCTATCAATAGAGCCTATAGATCAGGTCACCTCACAGAAGATACAACAACATCAACCCTAATCTAAAGCTTGCAAATACATTGTATATTTGATCAAATAGCTTGGCTCACACACTCATCATTAACTCATCATAATGGCTGAAAAATCTCAATTGCCTCGAATGTCTTGGGTAGGACTCTATTTTCTCTGTGGTATTACTGCAGGTATCTACACCCTCTTTTGGTTTGCAAATGTCCTCAAAGGAATGAACAAACTCAATAATACTCCTGACAACGGGAAAACCTTGTTTAAAATATTTATTGGTTCATATATTATTGGAATAATTACCTATATCATTGGGACCATTTCAACGACAGGATCAGTCACTCTTACTATGATGTCAGATCCAACGACGCTTTATAGTTCCGCTCCAGTCGATCCAAGCATAAGCCCACTCATGATTATTGGATACCTCCTTCTTCTCCTTGCTGGAGTTATTATGTTAATTTTTTCTTTCCAATTCCGTTCCATTCTTATCAAAAAATGTAATCTGAGGGTTGGTGGATTTTGGACACTTCTCTTCAACGTTCTCAACATTCAATATGCTATCAATAGAGCCTATCGAAATGGTTCTCTCAAGCAAGATTCAACAACAGCAACACTTATCTAAACAAGCTTGTCAGTGAGTGAATTGTAAACTTTGTCTGTCTCCTATCAATAAAAAAGCCTTTTCTGTCTACAGAAGGGCTTTTTATTTTGCTTTCAACATTGAGTAGAAAGGTATTATTTCTCAACATGAAGAAATAACCCGAGATCCTGAATCCAGTTCAGGATGACCAGAAATTCGAAAATACGAATAAACGAAACCTCGAAACCAGCATCTCACACATTCATCATCCCCTTCTCCCTCTTCTCTTTATGATACGCCTTCGCAAAGCGATGTGCTTCATCTCGAGCACGGACGAGGAGACGAAGACCGAGAGACGTCTCTGGCAAAAGAATCGGAGAGGAATTAAAAGGTAAGAAAATTTCTTCCTCTCTTTTCGCAAGTCCTATGACTTTGATGTGTTCGAGTTTCATATCAATCATTACCTGAGCAACAGCATTCACCTGTCCTTTTCCTCCATCGATAACCAAAATATCAGGAATAGAAGTAAACGATTCATCTGCTTTTTTCCGCTTCTTTGAAGGCCTGTACCACACTAAGAAATGGTCACCATCTGGGGCGAGAGCACCATATTTCTCAGGGATTCCTTGAATCTCTACTCCTCCCATAGAGAGGAAAAGCGCCACATCAGATGTAACGGTCGAAATATACACATGTTTTTCGGAGAGCGAATAGAGAAATTCCAGAAGCATTTCTTGCTTCAGAGCCGGATCTATCGTACGTTCTTCAATATAAGTAGAGAGAGAAACTACGTCCTCTCCGAGACGTTGTACTCCCACAATGAGACAAGGAGCTACAGTCCCCTGTTGTATCTGAAACCAATCCAATGCCTCGATAAAATCTTTTTCATATCGATTTTCAATCAATGAAGCTCTGAAGGCTTTCGTGGCTTTCTTGACGGTTATTTTTACTAATGGTTCTTTCGAAGCAAGATAGGCAAGTCGCCTCTTCAACACCTCCCGTAAACTTTCATAATCATCCTGACTATTCACCGTACCTTCAAGTGTTTTGACTTGAAACCTTCTGTAATGACTATTGGCTGTTTTTCCATCGAGGAGCACTACCATGGATGCCACGGTATTCGTCCCCTGCAAATGAGAAATATCATAACACTCGATTCTATTCGGAAGTTTCTCGAGATCCAAAACTTCCTGAAGCTGTTTCATTCCCAAAATCTCCGGAGTTTCTTCAAAACTCACTTTCAATGAAGAAAGATATTGTTCTGCGTTTTGTTTCGTAAGCATAATCAAATCTTTCTTCGCACCCTTTTGAGGTTCGAATATACTCACTTTCACTTTTAGAGACTCCTGGAACCACGTCTCCAACAGCACTCGAGCTTCTTCTTCTAAACCAGATTCACAAAAAATTTCAGAAGGAATGTCCGTTGTTTCTGAATAATACTCGATAAAAAACTGATTAAACAATTCTGAAATTTCAAACCCCTCATTGATGACAAATTGTCGATGGAATACGTGCAACATCTTCCCCGCACGAATTTGGATAAGCGTCATCACTGCCTTGTCACTTTCGGATGCATAAGCAATCACATCCAAATCTTCAAGATTTGCAGAAACCACACTCTGCCTCCCTTGAATAGATTCAATACGAAGCATTTGATCTCGAACTTTTGCTGCGTATTCAAAGTTTTTCGAAGAAACTGCCTTCTTCATTTCATCTTGAAGTGTAGAAATTACTTCCGTGAAATCTCCTTTAAGAACCTTCACAATTTTTGTAATATTTTTCAGATATTCTTCTTTACTTACAATGCCAAGACATGGAGCACTACATCGCTTGATATGATACTCCAAACAAGGGATTGACCGACCAAGGTTTTTATTATCTACATTTGCTTTGTACATCGCCATTCTTCCCTCTTCTACTCCATGAGCAATACTTGCTCCCTTCCCCTCCCAAGTAATACACCCACCACAACTCCGATAAGGAAAAATCTTTTTAACCATATCCAGTGTATCCTCAATATGTTTTGCCGTCATAAACGGACCGAAATAAAACGCCTTATCTTTTTCTCTTTTTCGTACAATAAGAAATTTGGGATAATCTTCACTCGTAGTAACTTTCAAATAAGCATAATTCTTATCATCCCTCATGAGAACATTATATCGAGGTTTATGCTCTTTAATTAAATTAGTCTCAAGCAACAAAGCTTCTAATTCCGTACGAACAGAAACCGTCTCTATATCATAAATTTTTGGCATCATCACTCGAGTCCCCCCAGAATGATTCGGACCTGATTGAAAATAATGTTTCACACGATTGGAAAGCATTTTTGCTTTGCCAACATAAAGCACTTGTCCCTCTTCATTTTTCATAAGATAGACTCCTGGTGTTTTGGGAAGCTTAGAAAGGATTTTTTTTAGCCGAAGCGTGTCGGAAATCAGATTCATAAAAATTTTTCTGCATCATACCTGTTTTAGACAAAACACAAAAGCGGGCAATGCCCGCTTTTGTGTTTTGATGTCAGTTCGATCCTCATACTTATTCCTTTGATTTTGCTTTAACCTTTTCATCTTCTTCTTTCACTTCTTCTTTTACTTCAACAGCCTTTTTCGGCTTCTTACGAAGAGATAAACCGATTTCATGCTTATCTTGATCGATATTAATAATAGTACACATCACTTCTTGTCCTACTTTTACAACATCATCAGGATTTGGATTCTCCAAGTCATCAGACAACTCTGAAGTATGAACAAGTCCAGAAATATTTTCATCCAATTTCACGAATACTCCATATTCAGTAACCTTATTGATAGTTCCTGATACTTTTTCGCCCATCTTGTACTTTTGAATTTGATCAAGCCATGGATCTGGAGTAAGACGCTTCATAGAGAATGAAATCTTATCTCCTTCGACACCGATAACCAATACTTCCACTTCTTTTCCAATTTCAGCGTAATCAGCAGGATTTGAAACATGTCCCCAATCGATTTCAGAGATATGAACGAGTCCTTCAACGCCATGGTAATTAACGAATACACCGAAATCAACCACACCGGAAATTTTTCCTTTGAGGATTTTCCCTGGTTGAACTTCGTGCATAATCTTATCACGTTCTTCCCGTCGAGCGGCTTTTTCAGAAAGGATCATACGACCTTCAGATTCATCGATATTAATAACACACACTTCTAATTTCTTTCCAACAAGACTCTGTAATCTCTCCAAGATACGAGCGGCATTTCCACCCGGAACACGAGGATAATTTTCAGGAGCCAATTGAGATACAGGAATAAATCCACGGATTCCATCTTCTTCCACAAGTAAACCTCCTTTGTTCGCTTCACGAACCGTAATAGCAAACTTTTCTTGAGTTTTAAATGAGTGAACGAAACGATCCCAGGTACGACCCTGACTTGCCTGACGAAGAGAAAGAACCACGTATCCATCCTTGTTTTCAGGAGCGATAATCGTAGCCTTGACCTCATCACCAACGTTAATACTTTTTAAAGTGTTTGTACTGTCATGCGCCTCTGTCCCCATAATGACACCCATAGCGGCGTTTTCAATATCGACGACAATTCGGCTTTTTGAAACATTTACAACAATACCAGTAACCATCTCCCCGACCCCGGGAAGTTTAAATTCATTCTTCTTACTAAGAAGTGTAGACATATCTGCTTTGTCCACAATTTGAATAATTGACATGTAAGAAAGGTTAAGAAATAAAAATGCTTTCGAAATGAAAGCTGGG
>CAZQCN010000051.1:0-8166 GCA_964592185.1 uncultured Candidatus Peribacteria bacterium | reverse complement strand
GAATGGTATCTCTTTCTCTCCTTAGATATACTCTTTTTGTTAGATTAAAAATATTTTAATTTATAGTAGCTTTTTCTATGTCTTCCATCACTCGTTCCTGTACTATCACTCAACAATCTTTTGCCGTTTCCGAATGGGAACAAAATTTTTTGGCGAAGATGTCTCCGAGCTTCCAAGGGAAGAAGTTTGATATTCCTTTACCTTCGCTCTGTCCCGCGGAGCGTATGCGAAGGCGTACATCGTGGCAGAATGAGCGAAATCTCTATCATCGTAAGTGCGATGCGACGGGGAAGGATTTGATCTCCAATTTTCATGCAGATGTCCTATTTCCGGTGTATGAAAAGGGATACTGGTTTTCGGATAAATGGAATACGCTCTCGTATGGTCGTGATTTTGATTTTTCGAAGACGTTTTTTGAAAATTTCAAATTACTTCGTGACACGGTTCCCCGTTTTTCTATTCAGCAACAGGAGCCGATGGAGAATTGCGATTTCTGTAATTTCGCCAGCAATTGTAAGGACTGTTATTTGATTTTTGATTCGGATTTTTGTCGAGATTGTTACTATTCCGATGTTCTCAAGCATTCTCAGGATTGTTTGGATTGTTCATTTACTTCCGGTGGAGAGCTCTGTTACGAGACGATTCATTGTATGAATTGTTATAATCTTCGTTATTCCGAAAATTGCCAAACCTGCATGGATTCATTTTTCCTGAAAAACTGTATTGGTTGTAAAAATTGTGCCTTTTCTATGAATTTACGAAATAAACAGTATTATTTTGCGAATGAACCGTTGAGCAAAGAAGCGTATGAAGTCAAACTGGCGGAATATAGTCTGGGAACTTATAGTGGGGTTCAAAGTCTCTCAAAGGCCTTCGAAGAGTTTACCAAAAAGTTTTCCAATAAGTATATGGAAGGAACTCAAAATGACCATGCAACCGGTGACTATATCTATAATTCGAAAAATGTCCTTCAAAGTTTTAACATCGAAGAATGTTTTGATGTGGCTTACTCTGAGAATCTCTTCCGAGCGAAGGATTGTATGGATGTTTCTTCTTTCGGGGAAAATACGGAAATGGTCTATGATTCTGCGACGGTGGGTTTGGATACTCAGAATATTTGTTTTTCTTTTGGTACGGTGACGAATTGTTCGAATTTGTATTACTGCGATATCGGCTATAGTTCGAAGAATTGTTTTGGATGCGTATCGTTAAATAGAAATGAATATTGTGTTTTAAACAAACAATATTCGAAAGAAGAATATGAAGCTTTGGTCCCCAAAATTATTGAACATATGAAGGAGACAGGCGAATGGGGAGAGTTTTTCCCCACGTACGTATCTCCTTTTTCTTACAATGAAACTATTGCTATGGAATATTTCCCGCTTACGAAAGAAGCAGTGATAGCTCAGGGATGGAAGTGGAGAGAAGCGGATCAATCCGCAAAACATGTTGGAGCTAATTATCAACTTCCGGACAACATTTTGGATGCAGAGGCCTATGTGAGTTCGGAAATTCATCATTGTGAGGTGACGGGGAAGGCGTATAAGATTATTCCTCAAGAATTTAAAATTTATAAAAATCTTGGAATCCCTCTTCCACGGAGATGTCCGGCACAACGACATTTAGATCGAGTAGCAAAAAGACATCCTCGTACATTGTGGGAGAGAAAATGCGATAAGTGTGCTCAGGGAATCGAAACAAGCTTTGCTCCCGAAAGAACAGAACTCGTGTATTGTGAGAAGTGTTATTTAGAATCAGTTTTGTGATTTCGACTTTTCGTGTGTTCGTTTTTTCCCGCTTCCCGATTTGCTATCTTGCGGGATCCCGATAATGAGAATGTATCGGTGATCGAAACTACGAATATACAATATCAAAAAACTCTTTTACTCTACGGCTGCTTCTGGAGGAATTTCTTCTACAGGAGTCGGTGTTTCTGCTCCGTCTGCTCCGATCAAGTATATCGCAGGAACCGCTCGATATCGTGCTTTGAAGGTTTCACTTTTCACGGGTCTATCATCTGTATAGGTTACGGTTCGGAACCAGTCGGCTTTGACTCCTGAGCTTCCGTGAGCTTTGAGTTTTTTGACTCCGGGTTGGAGGGTGGTTACTTTTTCGTATATTGGACTTGGTACTCCAGTCCAATCATAAGCCCCTGAAGTCGAAGTTTCTACCTTTCTTCCATCGGATGTTCCCCAGATTCTGAAAGTAAGATTCCCAGTACTTACATCAATTTCATTTTGAATAAGAATCGAATGTGCGGTGTCATTTACGAAACGGAAATCTGTAGATGGGCTATAGATAGTGGCATCGAGTCCGATAGGATTGTAGTAAGAAATTACTCGCGAGTGATTCCCCCAATCGGTGATACTGAGACCTGTATAGAACGCAGATCGATAAATAGTCGTTGATACCTGACAGAGCCCTCCTCCCCATTCGGGTTTGAGATCGACTCCTTTGATAACTAGCTCAGGGAGATACCCGTTTGCTTGATCGATATTGCCAAGGACTTTTAATACTGAAAGTTCTTCATTTGGAGCGATGACGAGGTTTTGGAAATCTCGGATGCCTCGCTTGATATTGTGAATACGATTGGCAGGAGACCCTTTGAAATTCGATGTTCCTTCTCCGATGATTTCAGTAATACCCAGAGGATTTTCATTTTGAATAACAACGGCTTTATCGGTGTATGCTGAGAGTTCTATCTGATATATTTTATTTAAAATATTTTCATGCGTTTTTTGAAGTGTTTCATCGATACTGACTCGATATCCATTTTTTCCAATTCCAGTCACTTTTTCTACTTTTCCGTCTTTGTATTCGATAGTGATGTCTTGTTTCGGAGCTTCGATAGTTTTCAAAACATGTTCTTGAAGATACTCAGCGAGTTTATCATTGGAAAGTCTGACAAGTATGGAGTCTTTTTCTGGTCGAAACAAAAACCAATCTTTATGGTCATTGAGAAATATTTTCCAGGTTTTATGAGTTGCTGGGTCTTCGTATATGATGGTTTTCAAACTTAAGTCTTTGGCGTATTCCAGAGCATTTTCGGCTATTTTTTGAGTGATGACAGGTTCTTTTTTACTTATTGTGAAAGGGATTTTTTCGAGACTCTGAGTTTCTACTCTTTTGAGAAGAGCTTGTTTGAAAGCATCGTAATCGATACTGTTTCCAGAAGCTTCTGGATGTATAATAAAATCTTTTTCTTCCAAAATTACTTCAGCGTCTTTTGGAGCTGCCTGAAGTACTGGGAAATGTTCTTGGAGAGTGGTTTTGAGGATCGTATCATCGATAAGGATGACAGGTTTTCCGGTGTAGGTTTGAGTTAACTTTCCAAAGATGTTTTTTGATTGGGATATCTCATGTATTCCATTTTCTGTTGCAGGCTGATCCCAAGAAATGCCGAGTTTTTCAAGAGCAACCTCCTGAATGTGTTCTCCGTCGGTGAGGATAATTGATGCTTGGAAGAATTTTTTTAACTGATCCTGGTAGAGCTGAGAAAGTTTTTGAGGGGAGAGAAAGAAATGATTGGATCCAAGAATTTGTGCATGAACACTGACACTTTTGTAAGTAATGAAAAGAAACGTGAAGATCCCTCCGAGTAATATGAGAACGATGAGAAGTATTTGAAATAGGCGGGAATGGATATATTTATTTTTGGTATTTTTTTCTTTGGAAGACATTAGGAGAGATTAATCCTGCTCAGTATATAAGTATTCTTATCCATTTAGCAACATTTCCAGTGCTGCTGATGCTATATTATGATATTCGTTTTTTTGAGCTTCAGGAGTAAGTACTTTGAAAGTGATATTGTCGCCTTCTTTGATACCAACGGGGAGTGTTTGAGTTGGTATAGCAAATTCGTGGCTATGATCTGGAATATGAACCAAAGCGTTGGGGCCGAGAAACCCTTTTATGTTTGCAAGAAAAGAAGAATGAGACATAGAGATTGGGAGGAAAGTCCAGAAGTTGGCATGATATTCTTAAAGAATAAAAATAGCAAGATTTTCAGATACTAAGTTCTATATTTGTTTCTTTTTTGACCTCAATCTTGTCTCCGATACCAAAGCTATCAATAAGTCTTCGAATGGTTGAGTTTTTCTTGGAGAGTATTTGATAGAGATTTTCAGCATTTCCAATGACTTTGAAAGTATACGGGGCACTTATAGGAACGGAAGATATGAAAACTTGTTTCGTGAGTGAGTTTTCAGAAAAGTTACTTTGATAGTCGATGCGTATATCATTGATACTGATAGCTTCAGCTCCAAAGGTATAAAGATCATTAATAATATCTGTGAATAAATAGGCGGGGAGAGATTCTCCTATGCTGAGGATGGTTCCAGGACCATAAGCTTTTTGTTTACCGAGAAGTGCTGAAAGTTTCATTGCTTCCTCTTGAGCTTTTTTATTTGCTTCAAAAGAATTTTTTGATTCCGAAAGACTTTCTTTTGTCTGAATATAGTCTTGATAGAGGGCTTGATTTTCTCGGATGATCAGACTTGTTTCAGAAAGAAAGTGGAAGGTATTATTTCTCTCGTTTTGTTGAGGGTCTTCTTGTTTGTATTGAGCAATTCCGATAATAAGGATGCCGAGAAGAATTCCAACAAACAATAATGTTACATTGATGATGTCGTATTTTTTTATCTCGATTTTTGTTTTAGGAATTTTCATGTGGTGTAGGTGAAATAAATTGCATTTGTGGATTGGTTCGAGTAGGAGGAAGTTTTAATATATTGGTTCGAGTCATTTCGAGTGTAATAGTGTGATTATCGATTTCTTTCCAGAGTTCTGGAGCATGAGTCTTGGTTTTGAGTGAATTAATTATTTTTTCATCATTTCCTACAACACTGATGTGGTACGGAGGATAGAGTTTGTTGGTGTCTACGGTAACGCCATCTCCAAAACAATTTATAGAGGTTTGAGGATGGATACGAACACCGTTTACGGCAATTCCATCGACCTCGAGCTCTGGAATTTTGAGAATGTTGATAATGTCTCTGATATTCGATCCATGGCAGATACTCGTATTGGATCCAAGAGAGTTTTGTCCTGTTTGATCGTCGCTGAGACTTATGATGACTCCCTCACCACTTACCTCTCGAATTCCTGCGAGCTCCTCGAGGTATTTCAATTCTTCCAAATTCTTTTTGGAAATGGATTGTGTAGAAAGAAGTTGTTCTTTTTCTGTTCGAAGTGTTTTAAGTTGTTCTGAGAGTTCTAAATTTTTTTTGCGGAGTTGCTCTGATTCAATGGTGAAGTCATCAAATACTGTTACATTTTGAATGCTTGGATAGAAAAATACGATGACCAGTGCACCGGAAAGAATGGTGATGACGAATATGAGAGTAATGAGGACTACGAAGCGTTTTTCGTTCATGGAGGAGGGGGTAGTTTCAAGAATTAGGTATCAAGCACTGAGCACCAAGTATACATCCTGCGGAGTACCTACGGAGCACGGGCCAAATTCCAAAAAAGCACCAAAAATCAAATAACAAAAATGAGAAAGGACTGGAAAGATAGAAGAGAAAGATTTTATAGTATGAACTTGTATTTCTGTATTTTTTGGAGCTTGTTATTTGTAATTTTCTTTCCCGATAACAATTTCGGATCGGGATCCCGAGAGAGATTGTTTATCGACAAGGGTCGGGAGGAATTTGGTGCTTACTTGTTACTTGTTTGATTGTCGTTCGTTACTTTTTCAACGAACTTCTTGATTTTCTCCTGAAATACTTTGGTATCAAATTTCTCTGCATGTTCTCTAATTTTTTGCGGGTCCCATGTTTTTTCCATGAGTTTTACGAGACCTTCGAGGAGACTTTTTGGTTCGTGTTCTTCATAAAAAATTCCAGTTTCATTCTCGATGATGGTTTCCATAAAACCTCCTTCACGGATAGCCAGTACTGGCTTTCCAGCCCCCATAGCTTCTACTGGTGTAATACCAAAATCTTCATCTCGTGCGGTTGCGATAAACGCTTGGCAGTTTTGATAATAATCTTGAACAACTTGGTCGTTTTTGTGACCGAGAAATTGAATGTTTTTCCCTGCGAGTTTTTCGAGACGAGCTTTTTCATTTCCTTCTCCAATGATAATAAGTTTTCGACTTGGGATTTGGTTGAAGGCTTTGATAGCAATTTCAACATTTTTATATTTTTCAAGACGGCTCACGATTAAGAAAAAATCAGCATGTGATTCCTTGACTTTCATGTTTTCGATTTCAACTGGAGGATTGATAATGGTCGAATCTCTTCGGTAATATTTTTGAATTCTTTGGGAAACATTTTTTGAGTTTGCAATGAAATAGTCAACTCGATCGGCTGCTGCTTTGTCCCAAACACGAGTCCAATGAAGGATCGCTCGAGCTATGAATTTTACAAGAAAGGAAAGCTTTTGATCTTTGAAATAACTATGAGTGGAATCCCAGAGGAATCGAGTTGGTGTATGGCAATAATTGATATGGATGGTGTCGAGCGGAGTGACAATTCCTTTGGCAAAACTGCTTGAGGAAGAAATAACCACATCAAACCCTGAAAAATCGAGACTTTCAAATGCAGAAGGAAGGAATGGTAACAGCCACTTATATCTTTTTTTTAACCACTTTGGTTTGTTCTGAAGTTCGGTGGTATGAATTTTGTCAGCCGTGAAGACTCCATGAAAGACTTCTTTGTTGTAAATGCTCGTATAAATCGGTGCATCAGGAAATGCTTCGGATAACGCTTTGAGGGTTTTTTCTGCTCCGCCGTATTGGACGAGGGAGTCGTGAACGAGGGCGATTTTCATATTCGAAATAATCAGATACTTTCATTGTATATCCTTTCATCTTTTGAGTGAAGTGAAATTATAACTGTAGGGATCAGGCATGCCTGATCCCTACAGTTATTCATTAGTTTCCGTTCATTTCAATTGGTCCACTCGAAAAATGTCGTGACTCACTCACAGACATCGAATTTGTAAGGATGAACGTTACTAGAAAAATCACTCCCAATATTACTCCAATCCAAATCAGTTGTTTGTTCTTTTTGAAAGCGCCGAGAATCAGAGATATAACGGAGGCTAATAAAATGACGATGAAAATTATAGAGAAAAGCATATTGTTATGTTAAGAATATTTCGATTGCTTTATATAAAGACCGAACATCATCCAAAAAACCAAACTCGTCGCCGTATCGTTCGTCCAAGTATGAAGGAATACAGCATTTATAGAAATTGCAATAAAGGCAAAAAGTAAAGCCATTGCAAAATGATTTTGCTTTTCTTTCCAAAGAAAGAAGAATGTGGAGACAAGAAATACGAGAGCGATTGTAAGACCAAATACTCCAATTTCCTCTGCTATTTGTATATACCAGTTTTCGCTTATTTTTGCCTGGCTTCCGTCGGGAGGGAAACGAAGTGAAATAGGACCTGCCATCCCGACTCCGTATCCCCAGGGTTTTTCAATTACTCGTTCCATACCGTCAATTGGTTTGTGAAAGTGTTCCAATGTGGAGCCGCTTCGGGAAGGGGAGAGGAATAAAAGGAGTCCAAGAGTAATCACTCCTACAAGAACTACAGATCCTATCCAGATGAGTGTTTTTTTACTGCGACGTTGAAATGATGTAAAGATCAAAAATCCTGTAGCTATGATGCTTCCGAGCCAGGCTCCGCGAGAGAAGGTCAGGATGAGTGAACCAGCATGAAGTAAAAAGGCTGGAATAAGAATCCATTGTGGAAATAATTTTTGTTTCCAAGAATACCAGAGAAGGCCCAAGCTGAGGATGAGAAATGATGCTAATGCGTTTGGACTGGAAAAGGTTCCCATCATTCGTATCGTATCCAGTCCTTCACCTACACCATGTCCACAGGGGAGCGGTTTGTCGGCAACCCAGGAGCTCACATACGGGCTATACCCGAATACCTGCAAAGTTTCACAAGGGACAACGAGTTGAAATATCCCAAAGAGTAAACTGATACTTGTGGAAATGAGAAGGATTTTTATAAAGCTTTGTATTTCTTTGCTCGTAAAATTGAAGAGACGAATGATCCAAAAGGCTCCGAGCATTTCCAGATTACTGCGAAGTCCCCAGATGATTTGGCTCAGGGGATTGGTATGAGTGAAGTGTTGGACAAGGGCGTATGCCAGATGGAGGGCGATGAAAAAAAAGATCCAACTATCAATCGGTTTCCACTGGTATT
>CAZQCN010000050.1:0-8391 GCA_964592185.1 uncultured Candidatus Peribacteria bacterium | reverse complement strand
AATTGACATGTAAGAAAGGTTAAGAAATAAAAATGCTTTCGAAATGAAAGCTGGGACATTGTAAAGAAAAAGATCT
Source organism: uncultured Candidatus Peribacteria bacterium (assembly GCA_964592185.1). Classification (GTDB taxonomy): domain Bacteria; phylum Patescibacteriota; class Gracilibacteria; order CAZQCN01; family CAZQCN01; genus CAZQCN01. The sequence goes on along the minus strand of CAZQCN010000050.1, from coordinate 8,315 downwards.
TAGGAATCAAATCTTTTCATTTGTTTTCATCTTACATTTTTTCAAAAAACACAAATATCCGGGCATCAGCCTGATAAATCAATGGCAAATGCCCGGAATATAAACTCCATCTACAGACGATAACGTCCGGTAAAGGAGGTAATCTCTCCACCTCGTAGTGACAATCGTTTCTCTCTCAAAAGAGAGGCCGCGGTTGTCTCGCGGGGTGCACCAGAGACTATCGTCTGGAGCTGTTTTTTTGTTTTTGTTTTTGGAAAATTTGTTTTTTATTTTTGATTTTGAATGAGGTGGGAGAAAAGAGACGAGAAAAAAGTATATAGGTTTCCCTATTCTTCCCTCAAAGAAACTCATTCTCGTCTCGTTTCTCCCCTCAAAATCGTATATGTAAAAGAGCAAATCTAAATAGTATATCACATTTTCAGAAAATTTCCAAATCTTGTTGGGAGAGGAGGAGAAAAAGGAATAAAAAGGCGCAGAAATAAGGGCGGAAGATCTTGCGCCTTTACAATACAAACCTGTAAAACCTCTACTTGTTTCTTGTCACTTCATCCCCTCTACTTCACATAACAATCTTTGAAATTCCAAAATCGATCAGAGAGATGAAGAGGTTTCTCTGGGATATTACAACCAGAAATATTATTTCGAAGAAGATACGTATACCCTGGTTTCGACAAAGGAATAAATGGAATAAACTCATCATATCTTTTTTCTAATTCAATAAGCACTTTATCATGCTTCTCTGAAGTCATAGACATTTTCAAATCCTCAAGTAACACATCGACTTCAAAGTCTTGAAACTGAGAGTAGTTTTTCCCTTGAGATATAAGATTACGACTCGAGGAATGAAGATATGGAAAGTAATCTGGACCCTCAGGAACTTCTATATTCAAAAGAAGCAAATCATATTTTTTTTGATAAATTGAATCGGTAAGAAGAGACACCCAGGGAAGTAAGTCAGTTTGAACTTCAATCCCATATTGCTCGAGAAGTTTTTTTACTTGCTCAACACGATTCGTAAATTTGGGAGCATCCAAACTCGCGATCCGCAAAGATAATTTTTCTCGAGCCGTGTTTCGACGGATCCCATCATCAAATTCTTTGGTATACAGTTGCCACCCTCCCTGATATAACAATTCTCTAATTTTTTCTTCAACCTCCTCTTTCGTATGATTTCTGACAAAATTTTCATCATCATCGTACGATTCTTCCCCCTTAAAAACATCTAACATACTCACTTCTTCCAACTCTTTTTGAAAAAGACGAAGCATCATAGCAATCGCAAGCCTTACTTCTTTCTTTGCCACTCCATCATTTTCTAAATTAAAAAACAAGGTCTCATAAAAAGGAAGTGAAAGAGTTTGATTCGTATAATCACTTGGAGGAAATTCAAATAAAGAAGAGCGATATGCACTAAGAGTAGAATTCTTTAAGTCAGTAAGTTCATTATAAAAATAAAAATCAATAAATTGAATATGAGTATCCCAATTCAATTGGAACTTATTATAATATTTCAACTGAACAAGATCATACTTATTCAAACGTACGAGGTCCAACAACCGAAAAGGTCCCGTCCCGACTGGATGTTCAGCAAAGTAAGAGCCTTGTTGTTCTTCCAATGGAATTGATTCTAAAATATGTTTTGGGAGAATTGGGAACTGAAAACTCTGTAAAAAAAATCTATCAGTATCAGGAATACGGAAAATAATGTGATTTCCATCACTCCCAAGCTCGTACGTCACATGAGAAAACACCGATTTCCAGGGAGAAACCAATGATTCATTTTTGAGAAGATCATAGGTATAAACAACATCATCCATTGAGAATGCTTTACTATCATGCCATTTAATAGAATTTCTCAGAACAAAATCATATGTTTTAAAATCATCACTTACTGTAAAAGATTCCGCAAGATCAGGAATATAGGTTCCTTGATTTGCATCGTAACGAATCAATCCTGAAAAAATCAAACTCTCAATGTCTGATTCTGGACTCCCTGGAGGAGTAAACAAAGGATGGAGTGTTGTAAAATCTCCCTGAACACCTTCGCTATATACACCTCCTTGTGGTTTCACATGAAGTAACTCAACCAATTGTAATCTCAAAAATCCAAATATCCCTACTCCAACAAACAATAATCCCAAAAGGAACACTGCTTTTTCAAAAACTGAAAATCGATGAAAAAAACGCAAATACACGTTGAAAGTGCTAAAAAATAGCTATGACTGCAATTTCAAGATTATACTACTTACAAAAGGAAGGAAAAAAGAAAGAATCAAAAACACAATCATCGTAACGATCGTAATAATAAATAAAACTTTCTCGGCACCTCTTTTCTTTCGGAACACTCCTCCTTCGCCTCCAAAAGTTGAAGAAAGTCCAACACTTCGAGCTTGAAGTAAAATAGAAAGCATGAGCAGAATCATATCTGCATAAAGGACAATCTGTAATATTTTTTGCATAGTAGAATTGTAAACGCGACCATTGTATGGAAAAAAAGTGGTTCTGTCTAGAAAATTAGGGAAGAGTGGGTTGTAGGTGGTGGGGATACCATGTTGTCTGGAGTCTTCTGATTGACCCACTACCTCCTAGCAACCACCCACTTTTTTAAAACAACTTATGAGATATCCAGTTCAAAATACTCAATACAACCCCAACTACCAGATACGAAACAAATCCTGTAATAGAGACGCTGTCCAATAAGAAGTCAAAGACAAAAAGAAGAACCATATTAATCACCAAAGAAAATAATCCAAAGGTAATAATCATTAATGGGAAAGAAAGTACTTTCAAAATAGGTTTAACAAGGGCATTCAAAATACCGAGAACTAAGGCAGAAATAAGAATAACTTTGAAGTAGCCCCCTACATCAGCTTGGATAGTCGGAGTGATTTCGAGCATGTTCTTGAGAAGCAGGTTGGTGACGAGAAGTGCAGCAGCTGTAGCGAGAAAATGACCGAAGATTTTTTTGAACATACAGAAAGGTTACATCTGAATATATTTTACCCGAAGAGTTCAAGATTACATAATTTACATAAGATACTGAGAAATCTAATCAAAAAAACTATATCTTCCTCTTAAACATTTTCTCCAACTCCCCATTACTCACTTCCACTGTCACCGGTCGTCCGTGCGGACAATATTCGAAAGGAAGTGTTTGCAAATCTTGAACGAGTCTTTCCATTTCCATTTGGGAGAGGGCATCACCAAACATCACCGACATACGACAGGACATAGTGGCAAGAAGATGATCCAAACTTCCCTTCCAATTCTTTGATTGATCTTCGTGTTGTCCTTTCAAAAGTTCAAGAAAGATACTTTCGGCCTTCCCAAGATCAAGTGCCTCAGGAATAGCTGAAATACTTACATTTCTTCCACCGAATTCCTCAACCTCAAATCCCAGCTTCTGAAGTAATGGTTGCACCTGAAGAAACATTTCAAAGTCACTCACTGAAAGTTCGAGTTGAATCGGCATTAATAAACGCTGGGAAGGAATCTCCGAATCCTCAAGTTGTTTTTTCAGTTTTTCATAATTGATCCGTTCATGTGCCGCATGTTGATCAATAATCAACAATCCACGATCTTGTTGCACAAGAATATAAGAACGATGGAGTTGCCCAACGATCATCGTAGAGACGGAGAATTCTCCGTCTATTCCTAAATTTCCATCATGATTCAATTCCACATTCCCATCAACCAGAGAAGAAAACATTCCAGAGGAAGACGATTGAGAATAGTTGAGAGCAGTTTGAGAATAAGGATTGCTTGGGAACGTTTGTCGTTGATCGTTTATCGTTTGTCGATCATGATTCATTCTAAATTCTGCATTCTGATTTCCCAATTCATAACGTTCTGATTTCTGACCTCTGATCTCTGAACTCATCTCCCCTCTCATCTGCGGACGAAGGTTCGCAGAATCAAGTGCATGCCGCACCGCCAACTTCACCTTCACAAAAATCTGAGATGGATCAGCAAACCTCACCTCCATCTTCCTCGGATGAATATTGCAATCAACCATATGAGGCACAATTTCAATGTTCAAAATATACTGTGGTTTTTGCCCAGTCATGAGCAATCCCTCATAACCAGAATACACCCCTGAGGCAATATTTTTATCGGTTATAACCCTTTTGTTTACCAAAGCATGTTGAATGGGATGTTTATCTACAGATTCCTGAGGTTTGGAAACAAAACCTTCTATTTTCAATCCATCGCCATCATAAAACACCGGGACCAATGAATCACAAAACTGAGTACCAAAGAGTTCCAAAAGGCGATCTTTGAGGTTGGCTACCTGAGAAACCTTAATTAAATTTTTCCCGTTGGAAATCAGAGTAAAATCAATATGAGGGAACAGTAACACCTGGACCATCATATATTCGACGATCGCTTTCTGTTCCACCGCATCAGATTTCAGAAACTTTCTCCGAGCTGGAACGGTATAAAAGAGATCAGAAACTTCAATCGTAGTCCCCTGCCCATGGGCACATGGAAAAGTTTTATACACTTCATTTTCCTTCCGTAGTTCGTAGGCCTCAACATTTCCCCTATACTTGGATTGAATAATTAATCTGGAAACAGCCGCAATACTCGCCAACGCTTCTCCTCGAAATCCGAAACTCATAAGAGCTTCTAAATCTTCGATAGCATTCAATTTACTCGTGGCATGAGGATGCACCGAAAGAAGTAAATCATCCTGAGACATTCCATCTCCATTATCAATAATCCGAATAAAATCCTTTCCTCCATGCTCGATCTCGACTCGAATAGAAGTCGCTCCAGCATCAATACTGTTTTCAACAAGTTCTTTCACAATCGAAGAAGGTCGTTCGACGACTTCACCGGCGGCGATTTGGTGGATGACGGATTGGGGAAGGAGTTTGATCATGCGCATAGTTAACAGGTAACAGTGAACAGTTTACAACGTTGTAAATGAAAAAAGAAAAGATAGCAAGATATATTGGTTTAATATTTCTTATGAACTTTTATTTGTCCATTGTCCATTTTCAACGTTGTCCACTGTTACCTGTTCGTTGTTCACTGAAAGGAGTATACACAAAAAGTTCTTTCACTTGTTGAAACATTTTTACCGGACAATCTTCGACTGATGTATCTGGATCAAGAAAATTGTGGAATGCTTGAGATTTTGAATCCCCAATGAAAAGCACGTGCGCTTGCTGAGCGGTCTCAAATACTTCCCGTGAAAAAGTAATTCGTCTTTCGGGAAGCTTCGGTGAATTGAATATAGGGATTAAATTCTTTTCACGGATCTTGAGCGCTTCATTTCTCGGAAAAAGCGAACCAACATGTCCATCTTCTCCCACGCCGGTAATCAAAAAATCAACTACTGGAATATTATTTAACATCTTATGGTTCAATGAAATGCCCAGATCATCTTTTGAAGCATCTGATAAAATGGGATGAATCTGTTCTTCTGTGAGAATTCCCACTTCTAAAAATTCTTTCAAGAAAGTTTCATACACCAAACGATAATTACTCTCTAAATGATCGAGTGGGACACAACGCTCATCCATCCAATACAAATCAAACTTTGACCAAGGTATTTTTGAATTTTTGAATTTTTCAAAGACCTGGATAGGACTTCTCCCACCAGAAATCATAAGAATATAAGAATCTTGAATATTCTTCATACAGTACTCTTCTAAAGATTGTATGACAGCACCAGCAATATCTGTTTCAGGAAGAGATCGAAGCAACATAAAAACAATCAATTTTATTGAAGCATAGCAAGAAAAAAATATTTCGAAAAGCTTGTTTTCTCAAGACAATCCTTGAGCAAAAACTCATTCACACGTACAATGAAGGAAAATAAAAATAAAAAAATGAAAAAAATCTTCGCACTTCTTCTCATGACAGGAATTATTTCTGGTATGTTTCAGTTCCCGTCATATGGAGAAGCGGCTCCTCTCACAGAACCGACCGAAGAAAATATTCAAAAGTTTAATGAATATATGACAAGCTATATTCAGAGTTTTCCAGAACTCACCATAAGTAATGAAATTAATATTGACTCTCAATATTTTTCACCCTTCATGTACCTCAAAAGCAAAAATCTTCTTAAACAAGAATTTATTGATCGCTCCTTTGCTACCACCACACGCAGCGATTTCGCCGATATACTCATGACTGTTCTCAGCATCTCTCAAACAAAAAGTAAAACACAAATTCCGATTCCTGAAGACATCAAAAAACATCCAAAAAACCAAATGCTTACAGAAGCTCTAAAAATGAAGATTCTTTCAGTCTCGAAAAACAAACTCCTCAAACCAGATGAAACCATTACAAACAAAGAAATAGAAGCTGGACTCAAAATTCTAAAAATAAAATCTCTTGGAATACCAAAAGTTTCACTTCGAAATGCAGACCTTCTATCATTTTTGGCATACCATCTTCAGAATCTAGAACAAAGCAAAATCCTCCTCCGACCAAAAAATTTCATTTCCAAAATTTCCATCCAAAACCAAGACATTATGGTTGATGGAAAGCCGCTTCGAGGAATATTTGTAAAATGGCTTATTGATGAAAGCCACGATCTTAGTCCTTCTGAAATAAAGAGTGAACTCAAAAAAATGAAAGACATGGGAATAATTGGCATCGCAACAGAAATTGGTTGGAAAGACACTATGCCAGACCCTAATACATTCCGTGCTCCAAAGTACATGGACAATCTTCTGCAAGTAGCAGGAGAAATGAATATGCCCGTGCAACTCCTCCTCTCTCCTCATTACACTCCCGCTTGGGTTTTTGCAAAATACCCACAAGACATTCGCATGGTGGATATCGATGGAATTCCCAGAGATGAAGGAGAATATATCCGATACTCACTCCTTTCTCCCGCCATCGAAGATGAAATTGCTTGGAAACAAAAAGCAATTCAATATTATTCAAAATTTAATATTCTCACGTTTTACCTTTCAAATGAAGTTTCTTATGGGAAAACATTCCAACTCGATTTCTCTTCGTGGATGGAAGCAGGTTGGAAAGAATGGCTCAAAGAAAACAAACTTGCTGAACGTGCCATGCCAAGAAACGAAGGTCATGCTGACTGGAAACTCTGGCAACTTTTCAGACAGAAAGTCCTAAAAGATTATCTCAATAAAATATATGACGGATCAAAAAAGGCTTTACCACGATTCATCCCTCTCGCACACAAAACCATTCCTTACGAATCAACGAGTTTTTACGCCCCTATGTATGGCGTTCATCCAAGCCCTCTCGAATTAAAAGGAGATATTTTCGCGCCCGATACCTATGGATTCACTCCGAATACTTACACATTTTTCCACAACAGCAATCTTCCCATAGCTATTCCTGAAACCAATCTCCCAAATTCTATTGTCGATCGAGAATGGGACGCCAATACTATGTTCAAATACCTTATCAATAACTATCTCCATGGAGCCAATATCCAGGCTATTTTCCAATGGAATTGCGGAGAACACCCGAATGTACTTTTCAGATGTGATGGCACTCCTTGGGCCAAAACTTCTGGAGTAAAGAGGGCAGCTGATCTCATAGCAAATCTTGGAAAGACCTTCCAACATCCACAGCCAAAATCTGCCGTCATTTTCAATACAAATGCAACCAATGTTTTTGGGAAAAACTTTCAAGAGAATCAATATCGATACGACACAGAAACATGGGCACTTTTCCAAAATCTTGGAGAATATCCCATGAATATCTGGAGTGATGATCTTCCAGGAATCGAAAAATACTATTATGAACTTCCTGCAAAAACGTATCCCCTCGATGCCTTAAAAAATGTTGAATACATAGCTCTTCATACTCATCCCCTCGATCCCATCATGGAGTCTCCATTCTTAAAACAATTCCAATTCATTCAAGATTTGGGGAATGGAAGTCAGATATGGAAACGAAAATGAATAGTAAATTTGTAGGGACAGGTCAGTGCCCTGTCCCAAATATGGTCAACTCCTCGGATTCAGATGTATCGACTTCGCTCAAAAATCCATAACGATGCGAGAATCACTCTCGCGGGACGCACAGTGTGACGTCCCCTACAAAAACACAATATGATCACCATCCTTCTCTATACACAAAACAACGCAGACATACTCAAATCGGTCATCGACCGATTCCTTTCTCAAGAGTGGAATGTGGTTGTCATTGACGATGGATCAGAGGACAACTCTCAAGAAATAGTGAAGAGGTATTTAAAAGGAGTAGATCTTATACGATTTGATGCTCCTCGTGGTTTCGATGAATCTATGTTTTCTGCTTTTCGTCATGTACTCAGAGGAACAGGAGCTGAATGCCTTCTGTCATATGACATTGAA
>CAZQCN010000049.1:4562-8653 GCA_964592185.1 uncultured Candidatus Peribacteria bacterium | reverse complement strand
GAAGTTGGTGGGAAGATTGCCGGGAACGCGAGAAAAGAACTTGAAAATAAACTCGGGCGTTCGGTCATAACCAAGAAAAACTTTAAAGTACTGAAATAGTTTTTCTTCGGCGTTTTTAGATGTTTCAAATGTTTTTTGTTAGAATGTGTTTGAGGTATTGTTTGTTTTTTAATAAAAACCTATGGAACTCTCCATTTTTTCTGCTCAAGTAATTTCTTTGTTATATATTGCTACAGGCATTGCAACCCTCGTAAATAAAAAATTCTTGAAAAACATGCTAGAGGATTTCGCAAAATCACCTGCTCTGAGTTTTGTAACGGGTTTTATTACGATTGTTCTCGGCATGCTTATTGTTTTCTACCATAATATTTGGAGGAATGATTGGACTGTGTTGATAACTCTCATGGGCTGGTTGACGCTTATCAAAGGAGTAATCGTTTTGGTATTCCCGAAATATATTTCATGGTTTAGAAACCTTTCGTTGAATTCACCAGTCTGGGCTATTATGTTGTTGGTTTTTGGGATTGTTTTTGGATATTTTGGATTTGTGATGTAGTAAATTTTGACTTAAGATTTCGGTCTGTAGATTATTCTAAAAGTATTGTCGATGCATAATTATACATTTCAAATATTCAATAGTATTTTCGAACTTCAAATTATTGACACCATCGAGTGGCAGCCTCAGCGGATGCTTCATCAAGTTACACTATCCCATAATGGGAAGGATGTAACAGCGCAGTACTTTGGGACTTGGAATTATCTCAATTTCAATCTTGATAATTATCAGGGCTTATCTCCGGACAAAAAATATCTCTATATTCCAAAGGAAGGAGACCATTTCGTTATCAATACAGAGACATTGGAAAAAATTGAGTTGCCTGAAATTCCACTCTCTACTCTTTATTTTGAGGGGAATAGTTTTATAGGAGATTCGCTCGTAATTTTAAGCTATAGACAGATTTTGGTGTATAATTTTCTCACTCGAACAGTAAAGATGTATGAAATGGATTTCTAACATACGATTGAATGTGTTTCATCTCAAGATTATTGGGATAACTTTTATGCTTCTTGAGCATGTGGCGAGATTTTTGACTCCTGTTTTGCCCGAACATCTTCCCATCTATTTTATATACGTTGGCCGTTTGGTTTATCCGATTTTTATTTTTTTAGCAGTGGAAAGTTTTTTCAAAACCCATGATCGTATCACATATATCACTCGTTTATGTTTCGCTGCTATGGTCATGATGGGAGGGAATTTGATTATGAAATACTGGTTGAGTGAAGCCTACGTTCCAAATGAACTTTTCTTGTTAAGCAGTAATATATTTTTGAGTCTGACGGTGGGAGTGAGCATGATCGGAGCTTTGGAATATGCAAAAATTGTTGTTTGGAAAGAGAGATGGATGTGGTATTTATTGGCAGGGATTTTTTGTTCTCTTACATTTCTTACAGATTTTTCTTTTGTCGGTGCGGTGTTGTTTCTTCTTTTTTATTTTTTCCATAATCAGAGACGAGTAGTGTACTTTGGGTATGCGCTTTTTTGTTTCCTTTTACTTGCTTGGAATTGGAATTCTTTTGGATACATGCTGGTTTCTCCAGAGCAATGGATGATGATTGTGGCACTCCCTTTGATTATGTTGTACAACGGAGAGCCGGGGAATGGGAAAATGAAATACTTCTTCTATGTTTTCTATCCGTTCCATTTGTGGATTTTGTATTGGATTGGATATATGATTCGAATGCGTTGATTTTCTTTGATTAACTTTTTCCTATGCGTTTAGAATTTGATGTTCAGATATCTGCTCCGATTACTATCGTCTGGTTTGTGCTTTGGGACGATTGGCATTATCGCCAATGGACGACTCCTTTTTGTGAATGTTCTTATGCCGTCAGTGATTGGAAAGAAGGCAGTACGGTGCACTTTCTCGACCCGAAGGGGAGTGGAATGTATAGTAAAATTGTGGAATGTCAGGCTCCGAAACGCATGAGTTTTCAACATATTGGTGAGATGAAAGATTTTCAAGAACAGCCACTCGATCAAAAAACGCAAGCATGGTCTGGGGCTACGGAATCTTATGATCTTTCAGAAAAAGATGGAGTTACGAATGTAAAAGTGACACTTGAGCTTGGGATGGATGAGCATCAAAGTTTTTTCAATGAATCTTTTCCAAAGGCGTTAGCAGTACTAAAAGAAATTGCGGAACATCCTCAGGTGAAAGTATCCACAGTGGTCAACGCTTCTCTGGAAAAAGTGTGGGACGTCTGGGTCAAACCAGAACATATTGTAAACTGGAATTTTGCTTCGGATGACTGGTGTTGTCCGAGTGCTAACAATGACTTGCAGGTCGGTGGGAAATTTATTGCTCGTATGGAGGCAAAAGATGGAAGTAGTGGTTTTGATTTTAATGGGATTTATAGTGTGGTGAAATCGCACGAAGCTCTCGAGTATGTGATGGAAGGAGGTCGAAAGGTGCAAGTGATGTTTACTCCTCAGGAAGGAGGGGTTTTGGTTACAGAAATCTTTGAACCAGAAAATGTGTATCCTCTCGAAATGCAACAAGGAGGATGGCAGTCGATATTGGAGAATTTTAAGAAGTATGGAGAGAGAAATTGATATTGATGAAAGGGTGGAAATTACGAGTTTACTTTCGTAGAAACGTACGGTAGTATTCCCCCTTAAGTATTTTTTTTATGTCTGAGTTTGTTTCTAGAGAGATGTTCTTTTCCTATGTTCGATCGAGTTTACCTCAGCTCTATAATCCTGATTCTTGTTTTGATAAGTCGACTATTTCTGCCATTCTGAATTTGTGTATAGAGACGTGTGAAGTACCGAATGGAATTGAAGTATCTCGTTATAAGCTTTGTGAAATAGAGCTTTCTCGAACGCCAAAAGGGAGTAAATTTACATTAAAGTGTGGAGATCTCCGATTTAATCACGCACAAATAATAACAAAACAGAAACAATTAATTGCTGATTCTATATTGATTCCTGAAGACAGACCTTCAGACGATGATGGTTGGTATGGGGGAGGACATGGAATGGGAGTTTAGATAGAACTTTTTGTTTTTTATTGCTCAAAGTAAAGAGGGCTCCAGATTTACTGGAGCCCTCAAGTCTTCTCGGACCTAAAGTGTTAGTATAAAATTTTTGCTTTATCGATTCCTGCCCCAATTCCATTTAAGAATACCTGCGAGAGCCCTTGAGCCTCTAGCTCATCTAAAGCTGCTCGGGTACAGCCTCCAGGGGTAGTCACCTTCTCAATCTCGTCGCTTGGATTAGCTTGGGTTTGTTGCAAAAGCATTGCAGCTCCTTTCATAACTTGAGTTGCTATTTCCAGAGACTCTTTCTCAGAAATTCCATTTTGTATCCCTGCCTGTTGGAGTAGGCGAATGAGTTCAAAAGCTATTGCTACAGCAGACCCGCTGAGAACAGTAGCCTCGGTCATGAGTTTTTCAGGAAATATCATAGTTTTTCCAAGAGGAGAGAAAATACGTTCAGCTTGTTCCAACGCTTCTTTATTTTCGCTTGTGATAAGTGTCATAGATTCTCGTACTTGAATAGCAGTATTTGCCATAACACGGACAATTTTTTCGGTTTTATCCTCAGATAATATTCGAAGTCTTTCGCAAGAAGCTCCAGAAATAATCGAAATAATAGTGTGATCTGCAGAAATTTCTGGGACAATTTCCTTCATAAGGGCATCTAGGTGTCTTGGCTGGACTGCTGTGATAAGTATTTTTGAGTTTTTAACTGCTTCTACGTTGGACATTACCTGAAAACCTTTGTCTCGTAGCTCGGTTATGATTTCGGGATTTGAATTAGTGAGGATTATTCTTTCAGTAAGACCTGAACTTCGAATACCTTCCGCGATGCACTGGCCGATATTTCCAGCACCTAAGATAGCTATTGAATCTAATTTTTTCATAAAAATTATGTTATAAAGAATTAAAATCAGTCCGAGAAGACTGATCAAAATTTGTGTGGGCACCTCAAACTCGTATCAATCTTCTGAGATTTTCGAGTGTGGGCTGCGGGTTTTGTGTACGGAAGAGTTTCATAAAAAAAATAATAAAAAATCAGTCTTTGGAAG
>CAZQCN010000049.1:0-4552 GCA_964592185.1 uncultured Candidatus Peribacteria bacterium | reverse complement strand
CTGATACGGTTTTGTTTCATTCGCAAGAACCATCAATCTTCTATGTTGAGGATTCGGGAGCGGGGATGAAATTTCGGAGAGACATAAACAAGTATTGAATGAATTGATTCCAATTTACTTGAAATTTTGAAAATATGCAATTTTTTTGGTTTTTAAAATATTTCTTTCGACCGAATTGTCTTCTCTCGGAATATGATTTCTATTTTTCGTTTTCTATTTCAGAACTTTTTTCCCGATCCTTATCGCTTCACTCATTTCGGGATCCCGATAGCGACAGCGTATCGGTGATAACTAAATATTGTATTGTATTTTCGCAATATGACATTTATTATATGTACGTAATTAAGTACTTAAATATGACTTCTGTAAATTTCACTCTTTTCCGCAACAATCTCAAACACTGGCTGGATTATACCGATGATGCTGTAGAGCCAGTTATCATTGAACGTTCGAAAGATCGAAAAACAGTACTTATTTCTCTGGATGAATATGCTTCTCTAGCAGAAACTGCATACCTTTTGGCTTCTCCAAAAAACCGTCAGCATTTGGATCGATCATTGGAACAATTGAGGTCTGGGAATTTGGTTTCTTTTTCTGAAGTGTAATGAAAAAGTATGGATATACAATTTACACATGCAGCTTGGGAAGACTATCTCTATTGGCAGAAACAAGACAGGAAAAAACTTGAAAGAATCCATTTACTTTTGAAAGCTATTCAGAGAGAACCTTTTGCTGGAGAAGGGAAGCCAGAGCCGTTGAAGTTTGATTTGAAGGGATTCTGGTCGAGGAGGATAGGTCATGAACATCGGTTGGTGTATCGTGTTTTGGATGATCGAATTTTTGTGATAGCTTGTAGGTATCATTATTGACCTTCCTGGATTCACTAAAATAGAATCCCTCAACAGTCACTTCGACCGGAGCGGATCACCGATACGTTGAATCTATCGGGATCCCGAAAGAGATGTTTATCGATAAGGGTCGGGAGAAGTCTGAACAATATGGGTATCTTTCTTATTTGCACTTCGTTAGGATTAGATTTCTCCGAGTTGGTCGAAATGACATAGAGGGGAAAGCAATTAAGGGTAATCATTCTCATTTTCATCAAACAGTTCCTCAGAAATATCTTCCAGACAGGGATTCACTTCTTGAATGAGATTGAGCTTCTTTTCTCTATTCCATCTCTTAATCTGCTTTTCTCGTTCAATAGCTTCATTCGGGTATTTTACCTCTTCATAGTAAAGAAGACGGTTTATGTTATATCGGGCGGTAAAAGAATTGGGATGGAGTTTTTCTTTGTGCTCTTGGAGTCTTCGGCAGATGTCGTTAGTCACTCCAATGTAGAGTGTGCCAGAGAAGTTTGAAAGTATATAAACAAACATAACAAAAGGTTAGGTGTTTATAGTGTAAACTACGAAGTTAAAAAAAATCTGAAATGAATGACGTCAGTTCTTTGGAATGTTGTTGGTAAGCCAGAAATGAGGGATATGGTTTTTAAATAGTCATACGCAACAGTCACTTCGACCGAAGCGGAGAAGTCTTAGTAACATGAGGATTTTTACGTTGGCACTTCGTTGAGCTAAGATTTCTCCGCTACGGTCGAAATGACATAGTGGAGAAATGACTAGTAAATTAAAAAACCATCGGTAATCCTTTCGTCTTCGGTTTGTTAACTGCCTCCGGTTCGCTTAGCAATTTCCCTTCCAAAACCCAGAGCTCAGGCTTTTCAATAATGACGTTTAAGATTTGCCCTGTGAGGTCCATAGGGCTTTTCACCTGAACTTTTTTCATTTCTCGACTCCAGCCACTGGCAAGTTTTTTGACAGGATCATAATTATCAAAGAGGACACTCACTTCTTGATCTTGAAACTTTTGATTTTTGCGATAAGTGATTTCTTCCATGAGATTCTGAAGTTCCGTCCAGCGTTTTTTCTTATCTTCTCGAGAAACATTGTCTTTCATGCCCTTGTAGGCGAGGGTCCCTGTACGAGGGGAGTACTGAGCGTGGTATGAAATATCGAAATCACACTCTTGGTATAAGGAAAGTGTTTCAGCAAAGTCTTCTGGAGTTTCATCACAGAAGCCAACAATGATATCGGTTCCGATAGCAATATTTGGATTCCGTTTCCGGATTTTTTTGATGAGATCGATGAACAATTCTCGTGTATACGGACGGTTCATGCGTTTGAGAATTTTGTTTGATCCAGATTGAACGGGGAGATGAATGAAATTTACATGCTTTGGAAGAGCGAGTGCCTCAATCACATCGTCTTGCATATCTCGCGGATGAGGAGCGGTGAAGTGAATTCTTTCAATTCCATCAACCTGATTTACCTCCCAGAGAAGTTTGGCAAAGTGGGATTCGAAAGGATTTTCTTTTGAAAAATGTTCTGTGTCCTCACAGGTAAATGAATTTACGGTTTGTCCGAGGAGAGTGATTTCCTTCCCTCCTTGTTCAGCGAAGCTTCGAATTTCTCGAAGGACATCGAGAAGAGGACGATTGATTTCTCTTCCTCGAGAAAAGGGGACGACGCAGTAGGTACAATATTTATTACACCCATTTTGAATAGGGATAAAGGCTTGGAATTGATTTTTGTACTTGGGATGAATTTTCAAATAATGCTCATCAAGAGGGTTTTTATTTGGAATATCGTAATTGAATTCAGAGAGCATTTGTGGGAGCTCAGTAATCCTCTGAATATCAAAGAATAAATCAACCATAGGAAGCTTCTTTCGAATCTTTCCATCATGATCTCTTCCAGGCATACATCCGGTGATTCCAATGATGAGATTTGGCTTCTCTTTTTTCCACTTCCCATATTTATCAGCGAGGCTATAAATTCTGGTTTCTGCAGTTTGTCGCACGGAACACGTATTGAGGAGTATGAAATCCGCTTCTTCTTCTGAATCTGTTTCTTCGATATTGATGTCACTTAAGATGCTTCGAATTCTCTCTGAATCGGACTTGTTCATCTGGCAACCGAAGGTGATGAGGTGGTATTTCATGATTTCTTATGTCGAATTTTGGAGAAATATTTTTTGATCACTAGAGCGACGAGAGTCAATACGATAACAGCTATTCCTGATAAAATAAATGGTTTGTATTTTAATTTCATACTTAGCTTCTTCATTTCGTTTCCATCGAATGTGAGACCGTATTGATTCGCAAAATCTTGGAGAATCATATCTTTTCCATCAATGGTTATGGAGTTGTCATGAATTGGATAACTCTTCTTCCCGTACCTACTGCCTACTGAAGAGTAAGGAACTTCTTCGTTTGACCATCCACCCGACAAGAAAACCACCGAAGGGGTGTTGTCTTCCAAAGTAATTCCATACTGACACATACCCAAAAAACTCATTGTTTTGATAGTGTCTGTTTCTACTGATCCTTTGAGGATTTGAGAGACTTTTATTTTTGTCCAAGAGGGCCCTGCGGGATCAAGGAAAGGACCTTCTCGTACTTTGTTCCCTATGATGATGAGATTAGCCGCTTGAATCGTTTGCTCGAGGTTTAATTCAGCGCCAACTGGTGTAGGTTCACAGGCAATACCGAATTCTGGAACGATGAAAAAGCTGAGAAAAAGTATCCCACAAATAAAAGGGATTTTTTTCATGTTACTTTCTCTTCACGGAAAGAATTTTAACCGGAGTTACTGGCCAATCTGCCATAGGAGTTTTCCCAGTAGTGACGCTTTCGATTTTATCTACAACATCCATGCCACTCGTTACTTGACCGAATACGGCATATCCGAAGCCTTGGACCCCATGGTTGAGACCATTGTTGTCGACAGTGTTGATGAAAAATTGAGAGGTTGCAGAATCTGTTTGGCTAGTTCGAGCCATTGCAATAGTTCCACGAAGGTTGCTGAGACCATTTTCTGCTTCGTTCTTAATGGGAGTTCGTGGAGTTTTTTGTTTTCCATCTTCGGTGAACCCACCACCTTGGATCATGAATCCTTTGATAACTCGGTGAAAAACAGTTTCATTATAAAATCCTTCGTCGACATATTTGAGGAAGTTTTCAACACTGATAGGAGCTTTGGCCCCATCGAGTGCGATTTCAATAGTACCTAGGTTTGTTTCCATTATTACGGTATCGATCATAGAGGTTTTGTTACAAGCAGAGAAGGAAATAAAAAGGGTGAGAGCAAGAGAGCTGATGATCACTTTTTTCAAAATAGAATGTAGCATAATGAGAATCGTTAAAACAAAAAGATTTTACTGTTTTGTTCTATTGATGTAAACCAAAAATTCTCATTGTCTTTTTTGCTTTCCATTTGCTATTATGCTCTCTTGATAAACTTTTTTTATGGAAGCTCCTGAAAGCCATTATCATAATCATCCGAAAAAATTAAACCTTACAAATTCTGAATTTGTGAGGCGTTTTCGATTGTGGATTACTGGAGCTGCGATGTTGGGGACTTCGATTCTTCCAGAATGGGTATCTGCTCAAACACCTTCCGATTGTGATGATGAAGATTGCTCTGTTGAGGTGAGTATCTCCAAGTTTGCTTCCTCTCGTCCGACACAGAAAGATACTCAGAATATCGCT
>CAZQCN010000048.1:0-8799 GCA_964592185.1 uncultured Candidatus Peribacteria bacterium | reverse complement strand
TGGTTACTTTTTGCCCAGTCAAAAGTAACTCGGCTGTCGGGACGAACCCCGACAAAGGTGGGAATAAAATCTGCAGAACAAAATTGGATAAAATCTTAAATCTACTTCTGCAATCCAAGTCTGCAAAACCTAAAGATAAAGAATGATGAGAAAATACGAGATCTCCCGATCCTATAGACAAACATCTTATCGGGATCCCGAGGCTTCTCCTGTCGGGGCTGAATCAAGTTCAGGATGACCAATACTCTTGCTTTTACTTTTTCCATTCGCCATCATCCATTCCAAAGAACTTCAAATTTCTATCTTTCTTCTTCACTCTTTACACTCTCAGACCTCAGACTTCAGATCTCAGATTTCTCTCACAAACCCATTCACCTGATGATCCCAAAGAGTCTTGTAGATCCCTGCTTCTTGGATCAATTGATTGTGTGTTCCGTCCTGAACAATTCCTCCTTTTTCGATCACAATGATTCGATCCATTTTTTGCAGAGTAGAGAGCCGGTGGGCGATGGCAATGACCGTTTTGTCTTTCATCAATTCTTCCAGGGCTTTTTGAATATATTGCTCGCTTTGAGAATCCAGAGAGCTCGTGGCTTCATCCAGGATGAGGATGGGAGCGTTTTTCAATATGGCTCGAGCGATCGCTACTCGTTGTTTTTCTCCTCCAGAGAGCTTCACTCCTCGTTCTCCGACGAGGGTATCGAATCCTTGAGGAAGCTTTGAAATGAAATCATAAGCGAAGGCTTTTTTTGTTGCCTGGATGAGTTCGTCTTTTGAAGCATTTTGGTTTCCATAGAGAATATTTTCTTTCAAACTTCTGTGAAAGAGGAGCGGTTCCTGAGAAACAAAAGCGATCTGATTATGGAGATCGTCTTGCGTGATATGTTGAATATTTTGGCTATCAATACACACGGAGCCTTGTTCTACATCCCAGAATCTCATGATGATTTTTGCGAGACTGGATTTCCCAGCACCGGAATGTCCGACGACACCGATTTTTTGTCCAGCAGGAATTTTTAATGTAAATTTTTTGAATATTTTTTCTTTGTTCTCGTATGAAAAAGTAATGTTGTTGAGTGAAATTTCTCCTTTCTTAATTTTACATTTCTCAGCTTTCTTCGGATCTTCTATACTTGGAACGGAGTCGATTATCTCGATCATTTCAGTGGCATTTGAAGTCTCTCGAGTGATGCGAGTGATGGCTTTTCCGAGATTCCAGAGTTTATCAATGAGTTTACCGATATAAATTTGCATGAGAACGACCGTTCCTGTCGATGCTATGTCGTTTTTCCAGAGAATCAGTACTGTATACATTCCCACGATTTCGAGAATAGCAGCCAAGAGACCTTGGTAAAGATAGGTTTTGTTTTGGAAGTGCCAGCAGTCTTGAAGTGCTTTTGATTGTTTGAGCGTGGTGTTTGAAAATTCTTTTTCTTCATATTTTTTCTTTGAGAAGCTGATGATATTTAATACGTTTCCGAAAGCATCAGCAAATTTTCCAGTAAGGTGTGAATCCATTGCGGCTTCTTTTGTATTGAGTTTCAATTGTTGCTTGGTTCTGACTGATACGACCATGATATACAGACATGACCATATGATGAAAACTCCACTGAGAAGAAATGAAGTAAAAGAAAGGATAATACAGATTCCAATAATTTGGACGATGGAAAAGAGAAACTGGAAGGTGAGCTGATCGTGGATTTCTTCGAATGCACGTGAGAATCTCCGGGCTTTTGATACCAAACTTCCCGAGAAAGTATTTCCGAAAAAATGAAGAGAATGTTTGAGGATGGATTGAAAAGAAAAGTTATTCAATTCTCGAATGACCTGTGTTTGAAAATAGGAGATAATGTAATCTGATATTCGATAAAATGAGTTGTAAATAAGTACACTGAGAGCCAATAAAATAAAGCTTGTCTGCAAATCAATCCAGAGAAATTCTTTTGCTTCTGGACGGTTGATAGTATCGATAATTTCTTTATAAATTAAAGGTATTATACTTCCTGCGAGTGCTTGTCCGACTGCGTAGAAAGCAATGAGAGTATAAAATGAAACTCTATACTTTTTTATGAATGGCCAAACAATTTGAACAAATCTTTTAAAATTCTTCATGAAAAGGTGGGATTATTGTAGTTTTTATGGTATAATTCTACCGATAATTTTTTGAAAATAATAGTGAAGAAATTGTATGAAAAAGAAAGTGCTTTTTGCTGGACTCATTCTGCTTATTCCTTTTAGTATTTTTTTGTTCTTTTTGCTTTCGAATACAGTAAATGAGCGTCCGATTTTGACGATGAAAGGAGGAGAAAGAGAAAACTTTATATCAGGGAAGGGGGACTTTGCTTCTCATGAATTCCCAACTTTTGTTGTTGATTCTGAATCATTTCGAGATCCTCAAACATATAGAAATATTCAGTCAATGTTTCGAGCTGATGTTTTGGGTTTCAGTTATGATGAGAGTGAATCTCAAGATGATAATGATGCTGTTTTGGAAGTAAATGAAAGCGAGACGGAGGTACTCGAGGTAACGTATGATGAGGACGAAGTGGAGGTGACAGAAGTATTGGTGATCAATAACGCAGGAGAAGAGGTGGATATGGAAATCGATCAAAATGGAGATGAGATTGTTGTCTATCCTCCAGAAGACAGCTTTCGTCCGGGGCATTACGTCCTTCAAGTGACCTTTGAAACTTCAGATGGAATCGTTGTTTCAGAAGAAGATTTCAGCTGGGGAGTACTTACTATCAATACCGATCGATCTCTCTATAGGATGACTGATATGGCTTATTTGCAGATGGGAGTTTTGAATGATGCGGGTCATACGATTTGTGATGCTGTTCTCGAACTTGAGATTACCAGTCCAGCAGGGGATATAGCTCAATTGAGTACAGATGATGATATCGTCCGAGAACCAGAGTGTGGACCAGACAATGTTATTTCCGTACCAGATTATTATGCGTATTTTGATATTCCTGATGAAGAAGGGACGTATGAGATGGTTTTGACAGCCACAACAGCAAATGGGGTTCATACTATTCACGATACGTTTGAAGTAGCTTCTGATGTTCCATATGACATCCGTCGTGAAGCTCCGACTCGTATTTATCCGTATGCGACGTATCCAGTGAGACTTACTATCACAGCGACACAGGATTTTGAGGGGACTCTCGTAGAGAAGGTTCCAGCAGATTTTTTTGTCGATCAATTTTCAGGGGTCCAACCGTATGATGATATAGAGACAGACGCTGATTACAGTATAGTAACTTGGAATCTCGTATTACTTGCGGGTCAAGAAGTCTCCCTTGGATATACCTTCGATGCACCGGATATAAGTCCTGAGATATTCTTTCTCGGACCAGCAAAGGTATTTGATATACAGGAATCTGGAGTATTTGAAGAGACTCGTCGGTGGCAGATAGCCTCGGATGCAGCCTGTACGTCCAAAACAGGAACTCTGCAGTGGTCGGATCTCAACGACTGGAACGTAGGTTGTACTGGAATCGGAGGGATCCCTGGGACTGGAGATGATGTGACGATTGCAAATGGAGCCGTGATGACATACGACGTTACGGGGCTTACGATTAACTCACTTACATTTGCTACGGGAGGGACCAATACCTCTCTCACTCATAGTGGAACCAATACTCTGACGGTATCGACTACTGTGACGATGAATCAACCAAGCACAAATACTCGTACAAAAGCTTGGAATATCAATGGAGGAACAGCGACAGTCAATGGATCTATTGTGATGCCGAGTACGTCTACGACCACTTCTCGAAAATTGAATATTGCTATCACGACCGGAACGTTGAATGCGAATGGAGGCTTGAATACGACGGGAGCTACAGGAGGAAGCACTGCTCTCGTCCATAACATTACGATGTCGGGAGGGGCTGGGACATTGAATCTCAAAGGAGCGATATCCACAGTCAGTGTGGCAGGAGCAGGGGGTTGGACCTTTACGATGGGAACGGCTGGGAGTAATTTTAAATATGTTGATACTTCTGCTCAAGTAGTATATTTCCCTGGATCTGGGGCATATCACAATTTGGTACTCAATAATACGGCGGGAGTGACTTTGAATGCGGCGGTTACAGCGGCTCGAGTGACGGGCCATTTGACCGTTGGGGATGGGACTACCGCAGCTATTTTCAATGATGGTCAAGCGACTACTGTCGGAAATGCTGCTAAAATTTTCACTGTGAAAAATGCAGCGACCTTCAACATGACAGGGACAGCCGCATACCCAACTGGTTTTGGGACATTTACCTACGAAGCTACGAGTACCGTGAATTATAAGCAGACAAATGCTGCTTTGACCATTACCAATGCAACGTATGGGAATCTTGGTCTACTTCCTGCTGCTACGGCAACTCGAACCTTTCCTTCAGCAACATTGAATGTACTTGGAGATATCACACTTGGAAACGGAACAAATACGACGACAGTAGTGGCGGCTGCAGCAAATGATGCAAATATAGGAGGGAACTGGTTGACGAATGCGAATGCTTCTTTCACTCATAGCAGTCGGACGGTTACATTCAATGCTACGAGTACGGGGAAAACGATAGACAATCGAGTCTCAAGTTTTTATAATGTTATATTTAATGGTGTTGGAGGAGGGTGGACTCCTGTGACGAATACGATGAGCGTTGCCAACACTCTCACTCTTACAACGGGCACCTTGAATGTCGTCTCTGTTGGGTTGACGGTGACGGATGTTTTGACCGTGAATGCGACCTTGATTCAAACGACTTCGAATATCTCTACCAAAGGAGTTGTCGTGGGAGGAGGAGGATCTTGGACGAATACTTCGACCGGAGATATTGCTTTGGGGACGAGTGGAGTCAGTAATGCTGGTACCATTACGCTCGATGGGACGGCTCTTGGCTGTGGGGATGCCGATGCTATCGCTTTGACTGAGCGAGCAGGAGGAAATGCCCCTCCGTGGTCTGGTGCAGGAACTTTTAGTTTGACGGATTTGACGATTTCAAATCAGACTGGGTCGGCGACGCTTGTTGCTCAAAGTAGTACAAATAGCGGAGGGAATGGTGGAAACTGGACTATTAATGCGAGCTGTGCCCCGACTTCATATACATGGGATGGTGGAGGAAGTACCAATAACTGGTCTGAGGCTGCCAATTGGGATAATAATCAAGTCCCACTCGATGGGTTTCCTGTGTATTTTAACTCTACGAGTACCAAGAACTGTACTATGGATACGGCCTTTCTAGGAGATACTTTCAATATTCAATCAGGGTATACTGGGACGATTACTCATGCAGAATATCTTGAGCTATTTTCTTTTAATCAGGATGATGGGACGTTTCTTGCATCAAGTACCGATATTTTGTGGACCTATACCCTAGATATCACTGGAGGAGTTTTCACATCGAGTTCTTCTCTGATTTATGTAGCAAATGATTTGACTCAAACGGGAGGAACCTTCAATCATAATAATGGTGAGGTTGTTTTATCTTTAGGATCTACTATTGATATGATTGATCCTTTTTATGATCTTACTCTCGGGTTAACAGCTGCAGTAGTTATAGTTGTTACGGGGACAGTTATTGTGGAGAATGATTTGTTTATACAAGCGGTCACAAGTCTTGATGGTGGGACATTGGAAGTAGGGGGAGATCTTATCTCGGTAAATCCCGCGACGGGAGGAACTATTGCTTTTATCCTGAATGGGACAGGGACTCAACTTATTGATGCTACTGGAGGAGGAGATTTCCCTTCTGGGGTAATTATTATTGATAAAACTTCAGGGACAGCTCAACTTGCTTCGAGTATTGTTTTGAATGGGACTGGGCAAGATTTTACCATTACTGATGGAAGTTTTGATATGTCGACCTACAGTTTGACGGTGGATGATATTTTGACAGTGAATGATACTCTGACACAAGGGAGTGGAAATATTTCTACGAAAAGTATCGTGGTCGGAGCTTCTGGTATCTGGACGAATACCTCGACAGGAGATGTGGCGATTGGAACAGGAGGAGTAAGTAATGCTGGTACGATTACACTCGATGGGACAGCTCCTGGATGTGGTGATGCTGACGCTATTGCTTTGACTGGATCCAGTGTTGCTTGGTCAGGAGCAGGAACTTTCAATCTTACTGATTTGACGGTCACGAGTCAGGCAGGTTCGGCGACTCTTGTGGCTTATAGTAGTACCGACGGCGGTGGGAATGGCGCAAACTGGACGATCAATACGACTTGTCCTTCGGTTTCTTTTACCTGGGACGGGGGAGGCTCGACGAATAATTGGTCTGAAGATGCGAATTGGACAAATAACACAGAGCCAGGGGTGAGTGATACAGCGGTATTTGATGCTACGAGCACGAAAAACTGTACGATTGACACGGCTATTTCTGTAGGAGGGGTTGATATAAATACAGGATATTCGGGGACATTTACTCACAGTGCTGCACTGACCGTTGGTTCTGGAAATTATGATCAAAATGCAGGAACGTTCACAGGAGGAAGTACGGCTATTGATATCAATGGGGACTTTATTCTTTCTACTGGAACGTTTACGAGTACGAGTGGAAATTTGACGATTTCTGGATCGTTGACGCAATCAGGAGGGACTTTCGCTCATAATTCGGGGACAGTGATTTTAGATGGAACTGGAGGAACCCCTTCTTTGAGTCTTACCGGTCCTTTGAATCATCTTACTATTAACAATTCGACCGGAGCATATACGATTTCTGGGACATTGGATGTGAATGGAAATAGTATTCTTACCGCTTTAGCGAGTCTGACCGGAGGAACGATTACCTCTGCTGGAAATTTTACATCAAACGACAGTTCATTCACTGGAACGACTGCTGTGACCTTCGATGGTTCGAGTCAACAAACATTGACTGCTTCAAGCACTGATGTACCTGGAGGGACCATTACGGTTTCGAACACGAGTACGGGAGTGTTGTTTGCTTCCAATATTGCTTTTGATACTGCAGGACAGGATCTCACAGTCACCAATGGAGATGTTGATATGTCGACCTATAATCTCACAGTAGATGATACTGTTACAATTAATGCAGATAAATTAATTCAAGGAACAGGAAATGTGACTCTGGGCACTGTATCGATTGGAGCGAGTGGTGAATGGGAAAATCTTTCGACCGGAGATATTAATATTGGATCAGGAGGAGTGGCGAATGCCGGAGTCATTGATTTGAATGCTGGTGGTCTCGGGTGTGGTTCGGATAGTATTCAAATTCGTTCTACCGCTTCTCCGACCCAAAGATCATGGTCTGGTGCGGGAACTTTTAGTTTGTATGATATTGATATGCAAGATATGTCGACGGCTGCGGCCTTGAAGATTACGAGTTATAGTAGTACCAGTACGGGGAATAATGATTCAGATTTTATTTTTGTGTATCCATGTGGGGCAATATTGACGGTATCGGCTCCTTCTACTGCATCATTTCCTTCTTTGACAACTGATGTTTCTATCCAGACTCATGATATTAATTTCTCTTCTGCTCTGCAGGTACAAGATGGTCGAAATGGGACGCTTGGTTTTTCTGTCGATATAACAACAACAAATTTCATAGATGGTGCCAAAAGCATTGCCTATGGGAATATGGATTTCAAAACTGGGACAGCAAGTTCTCCTATCGGAAGTTCTCTGACTGGGATTACGGCTCCGACTCAAGTATATACAGCCTTTTCAGGAGGAGGAGCGACGAGTACTGCTATTTCGGTACTGACGAGTGATACGACTCAGAAACATGGTGTTTGGGAAGTGACGCCCAATCTTCAATTGCGAGTCCCAGCCTATGTAAGTCCAGGGAGTTATAATGCAACTTTGACAATTACTGTAAATTAGTATAGACTCATATCCTGTATTTGGTGTATAATAGCATTAATTAATTTTTTTTATGAAACTCAATACTTTCCTCGATCGTTTCCTTGTATTTATTATTGCAGTTGGGGTGATGGCTACTCCTGCTGTAGCCTATGCTGCTACTACCACTGCCAATCAGGCAATTACCGCTGGAGGACTTTCTTTGACGGTTCCTACTACGGTCAACTTTACGAGTCAATCGGTACCACTTACTTCGACAGCCTATGCCTATCAGTGGACGTCTGCTGCAGAGGATATTTGTGCTATTGATCTCCGAGGAGGTTCTCTTGGTTTTGATGTTTCATTGACGATTACTGACTGGACAGGACCTCAGACGATTGGTTTGGAAGAGACGAGATTCAAGTCTGATACGATCTACTCTCCTATTTCTTCGACTCTCACTGGGGTGACAGCTGATCAAAGTGCGTATTATACTATGGATGATGGAGTTACGAACAATGGAATTTCTGATGCGATTGATATCATCGATGGATCTGCAATTTCTCGATCTCCTGGAAAATGGTGTTTGAACAATACCTATACAGAATTGACCGTTCCTGCGTTTGCTTCGGTAGGAACCTATAGTTCTACATTTACGACGACGATTGTGACGAAATAGTTTTCATTTTGCTCTCTCGAGAAAGTCAGATATACTCATGTCTGACTTTTTTGTTTTCTTGGAATTTTATGAAACTTCGTACTTTTCGTTTCTCGTTCAAATATTTTCTCTCTGTTTCTATAGGAGTTGGAATATTTTTTTTGATGAATATTTTTTCTTCTCAGGCTTCAGGAGGGCTTCTCTCCATCAAATATGTCCCAGAGGTTATGGTAGACGAATCATCTGAATATA
Organism: uncultured Candidatus Peribacteria bacterium; assembly: GCA_964592185.1. Lineage (GTDB taxonomy): Bacteria > Patescibacteriota > Gracilibacteria > CAZQCN01 > CAZQCN01 > CAZQCN01. The sequence continues at coordinate 85 of CAZQCN010000048.1, read as the reverse complement.
GAGCTTTGTATAGTATTAAACCACTTGGGGAAGAGCAGGGGAAGGTGCTGGTGATGAATTTCTCTGATCAACCTCAGAGTGTTCA
>CAZQCN010000047.1:0-8889 GCA_964592185.1 uncultured Candidatus Peribacteria bacterium | reverse complement strand
TCTCCATCCATATACAACCTCCATGAGGAAGCGGAGAAAATTTTACATTTTTTGAAAGAAAATACAACCCAGAATCCACTCACTTCTCATCCTCCTGAATCGCCTTCCAAAAATAATCAGCCAATTGACCTCGCTGTACATAAGTATTTGGATCAAATTTCTTAAGAGCAGGATCAAAAGCTTTGATCTTCACCAAGGCTCCATAGTAGTAATCTTTTACCCACCAGAATCCAGTATCATTAATATCTGATGGAACGGAAGTAGTCACAGGAGTATGCGCAAGCTCCGGAAGAATTGTTTCCACTGCCATTTTCCCGAGTTCTGCTTTACTCACTGGAGCATCTGGATCAAAAGGAACAACAGGAAGCGGATTTGAGAGCTCTTGTCTCCCATGAACGAGTTGTGCCTCAGTAGCCGCCAAAATGTATGCAGCCAAAGGATGGGAATCAACGTCATTATACAGTCCCCGTATGGATTCTGGATAATCAGAAATTTCTTTTATAGACAACCCTTTGGCTCGGACCATCACTACACAAGCTTCAGCACGAGTCAGATTATCATACGCTCGGAAGGTATTATCTTCGTGCCCAGTAATAATTGCTCGAGCCGTAAGATTTTGAACCGCTCCAAAGTAAGGAGATTTTGATGAAACATCTCTATAAATTTGAGTGGCACTTACTACAACCTCACTCGATGATACTGGTTGAGAAGAAGATGGTTCATTCGATACTCTCCGAGTATCCCCTGAGTTTTTACTAGAACTTCCACCACCACCGCCACCAGATCCTCCACTCGGAGAGGAAATATTTGCCGTAATACTCTGAACTTCTTGATAATAATTTGTTGCCATATCATCACTTCTTATCGTAAAAGGATACGTACCAGCGGTTGGGAGAGTAGTTTGAAAAGAACAACTATACACATTGGCAACCGGAGGAGTCATACAGACAATTTCAGTAGTATCGTATACATTGCCGTTTATTTCTATTTCAAGAGTATCGAGATCAACTCCCGATGTCAGATCTCCAACATCAAAAGAAATAGTAATTGCATTCGTCGTAGTCACTAGAGGATAAACAAGATTTGTAAAGTATGGAGCAACAGTATCTACCGTAAACGTTGAAGAAGCAGGCGTAGATACTTGATTATATAACACGTCTCCTCCAGCACATGCCCAGATAGTATGCTGACCATCAGTAAGTCCAGAAACAGCATTCGATGTTGTGAAATTAGGTGCTGTCCCGAGAACTGTAAAAGCACTCCCGAGATTTCTCGGCTGGCCAAGAAGATTTCTACAGTTTGGTACTGAAGCTCCATCTATACGGTAACTTGGACTTCTCAAAGTCAAATTCTCATATATAGAAGTTTCCAAAGTAAAAGCATTCGTGTTGATGATCGAGCCATGAGAGATATTTTGAATAGTAATCTCCGGCGGAATATCTACCGTGACACTGACATCTTCTGGTGGCCCATAATTCCCCTCAGAATCTTGACTACAAACATACACATGATGAAGCCCCTCCGAAGGAAAGATAATCTGATCTAAAATCGAATCATACAAATTTGCCAAAGGAAGAGAGCAATCTCCTGGAATCGTATTAAACTGATACGTAGTAGTAGTAACTTCGTCAGTAGTAACATCGAAATTTGCATCCAAAGCACTTTGGATGTACGAAAGATGGATCGAAATATAGTTTGGAGACGTTCTATCCAAGGTTTGTACTCCTTGAATAGAAGAATAATCACTCACAAGAGTATCTATATTCTTTGCTCGAATACGATATTCATACACCGTTACATCACTTAAATTTGTCCTCGTGAAACGGAACAACGGGAAAGAACTGGTATCCAAGACAATCTGACTATCAATATTTGCAAACACCCCAGCGGCTTCCCGTTCTTCTACTTCGAAAACAAGTCCAGGAAGATCCTGATTCCCACTCACAGTAAACTCTATATCAACTTCTCCAATCCCAGAATTCAGCGCTGGATCTGAACTGGCCGTATACCCTGTCAAAACTGGAATCACAGGACTATTTTCTTGACCAGGAGACCCATATTCCAAAGAAACTGAATCAAATCCCCCTGAAGAATAAGCATCATGCCAACTCCCTTCGACAGTCCCAATACCCGGATCAGAATTTCGCTCCATAGATGTATAGACCGATCCAGAATTGAAAACACCAGCGAGCGGAGCTCCAGACCCATCGTCAACTTCATCCAAAAGATTATAAGAATCATCTCTCAAGCGATAACTCACCGCCGAACTTTCAAGAGACAAACTACTATCAACAAAATCAGAACTCGCAACTCTCGAATTCAGTGCTGAAAGCTTTGATATCACAAAATATCCTTCACTCGGCAATATCCCATTATTTATAGTCACCATAGTCGCAAAACCTGATCCAGTGTCCTTTTCAATAACGAAAGGATTTACTGAGAAATCAATCACTGTTGTAGTCATATTCCGAAGTTCGAGAAACATATCATCTGCATCTCCTCCGCCGACGGTTCCATCGGTCCCCATCCACATAATTTCATTGATCACAACATCATGTGAAGCTCCAGTAAAAATCATTGCTCTCAAAAAATTGAGTGGCTTAAATTGCCACACGACCAAACCGAGAACTACAAAAAATAAAGTTATAAAAAAGATGTATATCTTCGAAGTTTTTTTCATTATAAAAATTAAAGAATCAGATTGTAGCATATTATGCCCAAAAGAACAAAAAGCAAAACTAAAAATCTGCAATACTCAAAAAGTTATGAAAACATGATATACTCAAAGCATTCAGTACTGCTCCATAATTGCTCCACATATGAAACGCTTAGTAACAATTTCGATTATAATTTTCTCTGTTTTTTCCTCTCCAGGTTGTTCTTTCGGAGAGATGAAATTTGAAGATGCCATAACTCCTCTGGAAATAAGCGAAAATGACATCCAAGATCTCAATGAGATCCAAGATTGGATCGGAGAAAACAAAGAAATATTTATTGAAACCGCATTCTCTCAGGAAAACACATACTCTTCTCTTCCTCATATGAGAGATTTTCAATCATATTCACTGCCATTTACTACTATAGAAAAATATATAATCCAAAAAACAAACCCTGTCCCTCAGGCAATACTCAGACACACTCCTAATCAAAAAGAAAACTTCATCATTTCCAACATAGAATTCCGTCCTCATGATGCTATGACAACCTATATTGTTTTTCAAAAAACTTTCGAAGAAAAAATACTCACCCATAAAATATCCAATGAAATACTCCCAGAAAATTATAATTATACATTCCACTTCAAACTGGATGATGAGTGGCATTATACCGTAACGACTCAATAACAGAAAAAATTCCTCTCTCTGTCGAGGTAGCTCCTTGCTATTTCTGTTCAACAAGCATATTGTCAGGATCCAATAATAAATTTTGGCAAAAAATACTTTCCAAAGAAAAATGTTTTCTAACATTTTTCCGCTTTTTCATTTTTTTAATATTTTACAAACGGTAATGTCGATGGTCCGAAAAAAGAAAAAAATACTCTTTATATCTTAAACAAGGAAAATTATGAAAAAAATCATCACCGCTCTAGTAGCATTTACGCTGCTATTTATCACACTATCTCCGCTCAAGGCTCATGCCGAGAATCCATTTACCGACATAAACGCCCATCCTTATAGAGATGCTATAGATTATAACTATACTCACGGAATAGTGGTCGGATATCCAGACAATACCTTCCATCCAAATCAAATGGTCAACCGTTCAGAATTTGTAAAAATTGTCGTACAAAACAAACTCGGTTATGATCCAAAAGATTCTGCCAGTCGTTGTTTTTCTGATGTACAAACTCTTGACTGGTGGGCCAGTTACGCTTGTTATTTAAAAGGCCGATTAATCATACAAGGGTTTGAAAATAATACATTCAGAGGTTCTACAACTATTACATTCAAAGAAGCTGCCAAAATATTAACCGTACTCTACGATATTCCTGTGGTTGAAGACCCAATCTATAACGAAATTTGGTACCACAAATTTATGTTCACCCTCGCAGAAAAACAGTACGTCCCTCAAAGCATTATTAATGCAAATCACTACATCACTCGTGGAGAATTAGCAGAAATGGTCTACAGAATCAAAGAAGGAACCAGCGGTTTGACACCATATCGGACATTTGATGCCCTCTGGGAAGATACGATCGGTGAAGATATCACATTAAATTATGTCGGAAACGACAGCACACAATTTGATGCTCGATCAGGAGCTTTTCTCGTACTCCACTTGATAAACACTCAACGAAGTAAAATAGGGCTCCTCCCTCTCAACTACAACATCGAATTAAACAACACTGGGCGTCTCGATGCTTCTTCTATCATTGGGTATAATACAAAATCTCTCGGAAACCAATACACGATCGATAGAGTTTCATATGATACGAGTATGGCTATTATTCAAGACATAAAGTGCGAGGGAACAAGTTGCCAAGAAGAATTCAACGAAGCATTGTTCTTGATCAACCAAAAAGAAATGATGAATACGAAAGGAAAATATTACGCTGCTGTAAACAGTAGAGTCTATAAAAAAATGGGAATATATTTCTCTTTGAGTGAAAATGATCATAAACTGCACGTAGCAGCTTTATTTGCAAAGTAAATAAGAAAAAAGAACTCCCTAAACAATAGGTTTTGGGAGTTCTTTTATGTATGCAAAAAAATCAGCCATCTTTTGAAAATATGGCTGACCACAAGCAATCGCCAGTTTCTCAACTTTTTCTCTATACACATTCACTCCAAATCCAACGAAGCGATCCACAACTTTTCTCTCCAATGGTTCGAAGTCTGTCACACCGTCTCCCACCATATAGAGCTGACAATCATCTGAAAACTTGGATCTTATAAACTTTTCAATAATGGTACTCTTGCCATAATTTTGGGTGAGTGGATTTCCCTCATCAAACCCGATCACAACATTCTGACGGTCCCAAACAAAACTATTGCCGAAACAATGCTCAACGGGAATATTCAAATGCTCCGCAACTGGAATAATGAAATCTATTAATCCTCCACTGATTATAAAAATTGGGACAGAATGTTTCTGTAAATGCTTAATAACATCTTCAATCCCTGGAGTCAGGGTCTCGCAAATCCCATTCTGTTTCTCTTCGATTTCCTCTCTACGGATCTTCCGAATATGAATTCTCTCATTCAAAGATTCATTCATCGACAATTCCCCGCTCATTCCTCTACAAGAGATTTCTTCAATTTTTCTTTGAAGATTTTTATATTCAAACACATCATCAACACCTGACATAATGAGAGTATTCAAACTTTCTTCAGTCACAAGCGTTGAGTCGAAATCAAATATAAAGACACAGTTTTTCATATCAAAATTAAATTAATGATTTACATATTTTATTCCAATTTTTGGGGTATTTCTGAAGTTCGAATGCTTTAGGAATTTCAATACTAGAAGAAATATCTTCTTTCTCTGGTACATACTCAAAAAAACCATCCCTATACTGTACTCCGAGTCGCTGTTCGAGAAAATTGAACAATTCATTATTCACTGTCCCCGACAAAGCAATATTCGTAGAAAAAATAGGCCTTCCTTGTAACACCGCCTCTGCACAAACTCGAGTCGCGACTTCCTCAGGATGAAATACAAACGATTGTGAGGAAAGAGGTTCCAATACTGCAGATATTGTATTCCGAATTCTTCCTTGCTCTTGAGATACTTTTTCAACAGCCCTCCTATTTTTCCCTTGAAAAACATTGAACCCATGCTTTGATAATTCAGAAGTGACGAATTTTTTATGCCCTTGCATCAAGGGTCCTACAACATCGAATAAATTTTGTAAATTTTGGTTCACACCAGGTTGAAAAAGAAAGTCACTTACAACATAGTCGGCTTCCCTTACATCCTTCTGTACTTGATCCATCACTTCTCCCATTGCATCACGCGAGAAAAAGGTACGGTGAGAATAATCTGGTACTGTAAGTTGGATTTTTTTTAAAGTAGAAATATAGTGGATGGCTCTTTGCTGTTCTTCTGGATTGCGTTCGATGAAAAGTATTTTAGTCATAAGATGGAATTAATAGAATAAAAGGTACAAAAAAACCCTGACATTCAGGGTGAAGAAAGAAAAACTATTCATTCAACTCACCCTGAAAAAGAATCAGAGGAGGAGGTTGATTGTGCAAGAGCTTGTTGATTTCGGTGATTTTCGAGGTAACTTATTTTCATACCGGATCTATTACGAAAGCGATTATAGAGATCGAATAGCAAAATATCAAGAAAATACGATGAAATAAATTTGAATACAATTGAATAAATGATACAATTTAATACTTATAAATGTTTTAATAGCCAATCAAAAACATGAAAGACAGAATATGGAAAGATTTTTGGGGTGCCGACTACAACACAGGTTGTCCACTAAAAGATACATGTATCTTAGTATTAAGAAACTTGGAGCAAGAAAACAAAATAGGCCCATTTGTTTTAGACGTGGGAAGTGGAAGTAACGGTGTAGTAAAAAATTTGAGAGATAAACACAAGGTTATCGCATTAGATATTGCCGCTCCTAAAAATCAAGAAGAAGATAATTACAAGTATATTAAATTTGATATTGAAGATATATCGAGAACATCACGAATCAGTTATAAAAAAGCTCTTATCGAAGCCAGTCAATTTCTTAATATAGATAGAAAAACAGCAAACAAAGAACAAATCGATTCTATAATTTTTTCGGAGATTCTTAATTATATTGACTATCGAAAAGTTCTCGCAGAGTTAAAAAAATACCTAAAACCTGGAGGAAGATTTATTATAATGAATCAACCTTCTCGAGGGATTACAGCTTTGTTTTCAAAAAGAGGTTTGAAAAACAATAAAAGACTCTATCAATTCTTAGAAAGCCAAGGATTCAACATAGAACAAAAAAGTTTCCCGACAGCTCAGGAGAAATCAAGAAGTGAGGATGAAGAATTTCTCATGCTAGTTGCAGTGAAATCATAGGGAAACATTTTTAGTTTATGATAAAATACTTAAGAGATTATTCATTCTTTCTCATGGATTCACCCCATCTCTCTCCCGAACAATACAACATCTGCTTCCTCAAAGGAACAGAACCTCCTTTCAGCGGAAAGTATTATAAAAACAAAGAGGCCGGAATCTATATATGTGCGGTTTGCAAAACACCACTTTTTGCTTCCGACACCAAATTTGATTCGGGCACCGGTTGGCCGAGTTTCTGGGATTCCATTGGAAAAGATACCGTAGAGCAAATCGAGGATAATGAATATGGAATGAGAAGAATCGAAGTTCAGTGTAAAAATTGTAATTCCCACTTGGGACATGTTTTCCCAGATGGGCCAAAACCGACGGGACAGAGGTATTGCATTAATTCGCTTTCACTTGATTTTCAACCAAAAGGGCATATTGAAAACTCATAAAACAGCCTTCATGACAGAAATATTTTTTGTCATTTCTCTTCTGTTCCTGAATCTTTTCGCATTGATGTTCAGGTCATTTTTTATTATATTTTCAGTATCTCTTTCTCATCGGACTTTAGCTTTTACTGCCAAAATATCCTCATGAAATTCTTCTTATATTTTGGTTTCATATTCAGCGTCCTTTCTGGAGCAATTTATTTCCCAACTATCGGGAAACTTCTTGAAAGCTTCCCCCAGCATCCTCATAAAAACATTCTTGCTATACTTATCCTGACACTTCCTGCACTGTTCGCTTTTTTGAGTAGCATCATTGTCGGAATTAGAGCAGAAACACATGAAAAAAAGAAGATTCTCTTTTATGCACTCGCTGCATTTGGAACGCTCGGTTTCCTCGCACTCAATGCCTCAAATCTTATAGAAATTTTGGTTATACGGATCTTCATCGGCTTATCAGCTGGTGCCATAACAACCGGCTTCGTGAGTATTCTTTTAGAACAGGAAAAGAAATTTGGAAAACTGCGATTATTCCCCAATATCGTCATACTCCTCTTTGGGTTCACTTTTGCGCTCTTTGTTCTTAATAGTTGGCTTGCAGAATCTCATTGGAAAATAGCCCATTATCTCCATCTCATTGCATTTGCTTATCTACCATTTTTTACTCTCTATATTTTTGAACCAGAAACAGCGACTCATATTGAAGAAAAACTTTCTTCCAAGACAGAATCAGAAACACAAATCCTCTCACACCATAATATTCAGAGGAACATCAACAAAAATATTATCATTACCTGCTTTATAGGATTAACGCTTTTCATCATGCCTCGATACCTCCATATTTACTTGGAGGACTCTCACCCTCTATTCGAAGAAATAAGTGGAAAGCTCGTACTCCTCGTAACCGGAGCCGCAATCTTGGGTGCCTGGTGGACCCGACGAGTTTCATTGAGATGGGAACCCCTCTCTCTTGAAATCCTTTCTTTGTGTTCTCTGGGAATATCCTACAGCATACTTGCCTTCTTGCCTGCCGAAACCCCTCTCATCATACTTTCTCTTGTTTTATTAGGCTTCGGCCTCGGAACATTTTTTGCCAATATATTTACGTGGACTCTAGAACTTTCTGTGAGTCAACATTACAATAAAAACATATCAAAACTTATTGCTTTCCTGTATCTCTCTCAGTGCATAAGTCCTTTTATTGTCTGGTTCTCTCTAGAACATTTTGGGATATCAAGTATTCTTCAGGTAACGGTTTTGTTCATGGGACTTCTTCTTGTTATAGACATTCTCAGACACTTAAATATTCGTAACCAAAATATTTTATGAAAATACCATCACAAGCAAAAAAAGTTTTGGGTCAAGACTAGTTAAGGGAGTTTTTTAAGGAGAATTTTGAGTAGTATATCATAAATATTTTCCTTCCTGTAGTTGAATCTAAATT
>CAZQCN010000046.1:4300-9153 GCA_964592185.1 uncultured Candidatus Peribacteria bacterium | reverse complement strand
CAGAAACACTCGGCCAGTGAGCTATTACGCACTCTTTAAAGGATGGCTGCTTCTAAGCCAACCTCCTGGATGTCTCTATATCGCCACAACTTTTCCCACTTAGATTACATTTAGGGACCTTAGATGATGGTCTGGGCTCTTTCCCTTTTGACAATGGCGATTAGCCGTCACTGTCTGACTCCCGAGATAATTTTTCCGGTATTCGAAGTTTGATAAGAGTTGGTAGAACATTATGTCCCCTCCCCTTTTCAGAGCTCTACCTCCGGAAAATAGTTACTCGAGGCTAGCCCTAAAGCTATTTCGAGGAGAACCAGCTATCACCGAGTTCGATTAGCTTTTCACTCCTACTCACAAGTCATCACTCCATCTTGAACATAGAGGCGTTCGGCCCTCCTCCGCCTATTACAGCGGACTCAGCCTGCTCATGAGTAGCTCACCCGGCTTCGGGTCTATGGCATCTGACTAAACGCGCTATTCGCGCTCGCTTTCACTATGGCTCCGGGTATTACTCCCTTAACCTAACGCCAGATACCGATAACTCGTTGGTTCATTATGCAAAAGGCACGCCGTGACCCCGATAAATCGAGGCGCCGACACTTCATTTGAGTATAGAGTTTCAGGTTCTATTTCACTCCCCTGCTTGGGGTTCTTTTCACCTTTCCCTCACGGTACTAGTACACTATCGATCATCACAAACATTTAGCCTTGGAAGGTGGTCCTCCCAGATTCAAACCGGATTTCACGTGTCCGATTCTACTCAGGAACATCCTACTACTGAAACATAATTTTAGTTACGGGACTATTACCCGCTATGGTCGTCCTTTCCAGGCTCGTTCACCTATTATAAATCAGGAGATATTGGAGTCCTACAACCCCCTAATAAATTAGGGTTTGGGCTCTTCCCGGTTCGCTCGTCACTACTACGGGAATCTTTGTTAATTTCTTTTCACCGGCTACTGAGATATTTCACTTCGCCGTTGAGTCTTCGCCGACCCTATATATTCAGGTCGGGATACTGCGACATAACTCGCAGTGGGTTCTCCCATTCGGAAATCTCCGGGTCATTGCCTACTTGTCGGCTCGCCGAAGCTTATCGCAGACTAGCTACGTCCTTCATCGAAATGTGATGTCAAGGCATTCACTCTATACCCTTCGTAACTTATTTTATTTTTGACTTAATTGAATATACCAAGTTTGCTTATATGCCTAGAATTGATGAGATAATCGCAAATCCATCAATTCCCGATTTGTAAACGCACATATGAGCTGACCCATATAGCACTGACTCTAAGTATGCTCACCTTAGACGCAGAAGATACGAGTAAACCTACACAAGACAAGCCTTTTCAAAAAAGCGAGGCTGATTCTATCGAAAAGATTTGGGTAAGTCAAGCACAAAAGTGAGTAATAAAATTAAATAATCTAAACCCCTCAAAGAACGGGGCTAAAAGAGTCAGAAAAACAAAAAAGTGCCCTCCAAAATCTTGGAAGGCACTCTACAAAAGAAACGGTATCTTCTTAGCTTACTTGAACAAATGGCTTCAAAAACTCAATAAGAGGTTGATTGAAGTCAGGATAATCTTTTTCAAGCTTGTTTGAGAACATATGCATAGAAGGACACTTATCCATCTTTACATCAACCTGCTTCTTAGCAATCTCTTTCCCAGTTGCCGCTTCATACAATTTAAATTCATATGTAGCATTGTAGATTTCTAGATCATAGGCATCACCCTTGATATCAAATTTACAAGTTTCTACCAATGACGAAGAGGTTATGTCTACACATGCTGCTAACTCAGTCTTTGCAAGTTCTTTCCAATTAACACTCCATCCAGCAGGAAGCACAGAAGTTCTCTCATAATACGTCTCCTCAGCACTATCTCGGCTCAAAACAATAGCTGGATGAACTCCTGCTGTTTTCTGATACGCTGCCGCACCATTTACAGCAATACCATTACAAGCAAAGGCATAGTCTGAAGAGAAAAGGGCTTTTGCTGGTGTTGTCGCTGGTGTCGAAGTATCAGTAGAAGGAGTTGACGGAGCAGTGGTCGAAGGAGTAGAAGGCGTTGTCGAAGGAGAATCTGACTTCTGAGCTCCACAAGCAGTTGCTGAGAAAGCAACAAAAATCATCAAGGCAAGAGCAATTTTTTTCATAAAAAATTGGGTTAAAATACTACTAGATAGTAGACAAAAGAAATAGAAAAGACAAATTATTTTTTCGCACTATCCCTCTATACCTTAGTACTAAAATTGTTCCGGATTTTTGAATCTACAGGAATGAACAGATTTAAGATCTCAATCCCCGTTGCCAACAACCATAACACAAGAGTTGTGACTCCTTAGAATTTCATCCCTTGTCTGAAATGCAAATCTATTCCTTCACTTTTTCCCCATCAACATTATAGGTTCCATTTTTATCTTTTATAAGATTATCAGCAATAAGTTCAGCTGTTGCCGCATCTATCTGTGATAAAATTTGATAACCACAACAGGTAGTCCTCACATGATTTTTATCTTTTATAAAGGCAGAGGTTCCCATATTTTTCCCTCCCAGTATCTGGAATGTTTCTGGGTCTAAGTCAGGCACTAAAATATCATTCACATACGTTCCATTTTTATCGAAAACCACTATGGCATCTTTAGAATATACGCTAAAAGTGACCGGATCATATTTGGTAGCGGTCATACTATCCATAAAAAATTTGTAAATGTGATTGTGATCTCGAGCAAATTGTATTTCTTGACTCGGAGTATCAATCAGCTCAAAAGTACCTGCACCTGTTTCTTGAGCGTAAGAGGATTCTTTATAAATAGTATAAAATCGAGAATTTTCTTTTACCGGCGGCACAGATACGTGCGGAGGGAGATCTTCAACAATTGGAGACTGGGGAAGAGAACTACACGCACCAAACAAAAACAAAACAGAAAACGAAAGAAGAAATAGTTTTTTCATACAAAGAGTTAAAAGATTACAAACAGTATAGACGAAAGAGGGTTACAAATAAGTGTTACAAATATATGAGAAAAATTACGCATACCAACCCTCCGTCGTCACTACACGTGCGACAAGGGGTTGCAACCCCTCGAAAATTTCGCTCTTGTCCAGAATGCAATCTCAAAATATCTCCTTACGGAACAAATTGTAAACTTGCAAGTGAATCTTCGTCTAGAAATCCATCAGGAACAGAAAAAAATCTTTCCGTCACTTGGTACGTTACTAATTTACCAGAGACTGTATCATACTGTGTACGGACCTTTCCTCCTATAAAACACGCCAATGGATCATCAGGCTGTAACGAGGAATCTTTTGCAAATACTCCAACATACACAATTCCGTTTTCACCTCCAGTAGTTTCTAACTTCCCACATCCTTTTACTTCATACACCGATTCAAGAAACGACACTATTTGATTTTCATTCGTTATAGTAGTCCCGCTTACTTTCAGATCATATAAATGCTTATTCAAAGCGTCTTCCAATGAACGAGTCGAAAAATAAACGCTCTCCTTATTTTCCCAAACATTCAGAGGAACAAAAGAAGATTCTAGACCAAAACGATCTAAAACCTTATCTGGGACGTTCAAAGAAAATCCCATCTTTTCATTCTTATACGTTTTCCATGAAAAGCTTTGATACGGTTCATCAAATTTCACCGTCTTCATAATTTCTTCAAATTGTTCAATTATTGCTGGAGAATATTCTTTCCCCGGCTGGGGTTCTGTGGTTGAAAAACTGAGACATACCTGCGTGTTGGGATGAAAAATCGCATACCCATATTTCTGATTGAATTCTTTAGAAAATTTCCAAAACTTATTACCATTTATCTCTACTGTCTCCATCCCAGCATCAGAAGCAGCATCACATATATCCGTCGTAGAAATCATATAGAAGGATTCAGTAAAAGTAGAGTTTGAAAAATGAATAGGCGAATCAAACATGTCTTGTCCTACTTTAAGATCACTCGGGTATTGAAAGCTTAATCCCCAGCTTTTTTTCTCATACGTACTCCATTTCACTGTTTCTTTATTCGGAACAATAGGCTTACCACACGCACCAAACAAAAACAAAACAGAAAACGAAAGGAGAAAAAGCTTTTTCATACAAAGGATTAAAAGATTACAAAAAGTATAGACGAAAGGGAGTTACAAATACATGAATATTCTTTGTCAGAAAATATTTTCAAGAATCAGAAAAGGCTACTCTTGCGAGCAACCTTTCTGTAATTCAATGGATTATAAGATCTAATACACTGACAATAAATATTTCCGTTTTCCTGCTATAAGGAGATAAATCCCTGGGGGGAATTTGAGATAATACTCGTTCAAGCCAAATTGAATATTATCCTCCAAAACTTTCACCCCTTGCAGGGTATAAATCTGGAGAAGTAAGTTTTCAGAAGTGGAAGAAAGAATATGGAACGCCTCGCCCCCTACCGTAGGATTAGGGTAAAAAAGCAAATCCTCCTCAAGCGGAGAGTCTAGTCCAACAGGAATGAGAAGAGTATCCCAACCCCCACTGTAAGCGTAAGCCTGGTAATGACTAAATCCATAAAGAACTGCTTGAAACAATCCCAAAGAAGTTACCTGATGTTGTCCAGGCTGGACTTCAATTCTCCCAATGAAACTTCCAAAAGCAGGAGTAAGTGTGTACGCAATTGCGTCTACGATAATCGTTGATACATTTGATACAACATTGACATACCATTTCGGGGAATGCTGCAGTCCACTTAGCCTCACCAAATCCACAGTTGTGAACTGTAACTGTGCTCTCCTATGTTGCAGAGGTATCCCCATAACAAAACTTGGATCTCCCCTTTCGGGATAAATTATGTAACAACTATCCCTACAAGACTG
>CAZQCN010000046.1:3145-4227 GCA_964592185.1 uncultured Candidatus Peribacteria bacterium | reverse complement strand
AGAGCAGCAAAGGTAGCAGTGAAACACTCCCAAAAAATGGAGTCCGACACCTCCAAACAAAGGGAGTCACCATTGCAAGTGGAGTCCCTCAAGGCTCTCTCTTGAAAACAGAGTGCAATAGCCTGCGTGTACAGGCTGTCGCATAGATGATAGCAATCAACTGCTGCCTGTGGGAGAACATTACACTCCATGCCAGAATTGAATTGTCCAACAAAAATAGGCTTATTCGTTTGAATAAAAACACTATCGTTAAATGCAGGCAAGTCTTGGTAGCCTCCACTCATGAGAGTGCTCAAAAACGCTCCGTTAAGAAAAATTTCCGTAGAATCCTGAAGTGCTAAGACTCTCGCATGAGTCTGGTCTTGGTCAGCAAAGCCGACTAGAATAAACTCCTGACCAGTTAGAGCCTGTTGATCGAACAAGTGGTTCGCCATATAGCAACCACCTACGTAAGCCATCTGCGCTCCTGTGAATAAAACTGTGGGTTTGTTACTCGCAACCCTAGACCCAGTCAGATCATACTTCGATTGAACTTGTAAAACTTCACCTGAATCCAAGACATAAGAACTCATCAGAGAATCCCTGGTAGCAACCAACACATTGACACTTATCATTGTCGAATCTATCGTTGCCACGACAACAAACTCCTTAAAAGAGATTGTGTCTTCAGATCGAGTCATTATTACGTGATGAGTGTCAGCAAACTCAATCGGCAGAATCAAGCTCGCGTCCGAGCCGTAGTGCTTGTAATTATTTGCCACTAAGTCGATAGGTTGATCAGAGTCCACAACAATAGCAGTACCTCTAATCCCCATGCCGACTGGCATAAGTGAATCAGGAACACGAACCATCCCTGAACTTTGAGGAAGAACGATCAGTGTCGTCCCCCAACCAAAAGCAGGCGCACTCAGGGTGACATTGGCAGGAAGCAACCCTGCATTTTCAACCACGACATCTAGTGACCCCGAAAGGCCTACTGAGTCTTGAGTGAATTGGCTTTCCATGAACGAGAACCAAAATTTGGTCCCCTTTGTAGAACCTTGGGCAACGGCCGAGCTCAAACCCATCAGGGCGAACGTCAA
>CAZQCN010000046.1:247-3135 GCA_964592185.1 uncultured Candidatus Peribacteria bacterium | reverse complement strand
GCCTTCCATGCTATACAAAACACATCAAGGTTACAAAAATATTAAATTTTTGTTAAAACCTACTCCACCCCCTCCTCACTCACCACCACGGCATCCACCACAATCGCATCCCCA
This sequence comes from uncultured Candidatus Peribacteria bacterium, assembly GCA_964592185.1. GTDB lineage: Bacteria > Patescibacteriota > Gracilibacteria > CAZQCN01 > CAZQCN01 > CAZQCN01. The sequence goes on along the minus strand of CAZQCN010000046.1, from coordinate 3,021 downwards.
TCAAATATATAATCAATAGAAATCGGCTCCTTATCCGTACAACACCGACTCGCTGCTTTGGAATAGCCAGGAATATTTTCTGTAATCGTATTCCCAGAAATGTTCACCGCATTGTAACCCATATCTTGATAGTCATAGGCATCCAAGACTGATTCCCTTCCAGTGACTTCTAATTTCACTATAACACCATCAGCTTCAGCCAACATAAACCAGTTCGTAGAAGTACCAGCTCCATTGTATGAATTAATGACCACGGCCCCAGTCTTCCCAGCACCATTATCTACGAAGCCCAGAAGTGGAGCGGTTCTGACATCTAATTCTTCTCGATACACTTCATCCCATTCGAGACCATCGAATGCCATCACTTGGAGAAGTTGATATACCTTCCCATCTTTTGGATACGCAGAGACCTGAAACTTTTCTCGAGATTGAACTCCTTCATACGTAAGAAGTTCGAGGTTCAATGATTTTGAGACAATAAATCGACCGTGATACAACAGATTATTAGAAGTTGTATTTCGATTGAAACTATAGATAAGTTGAGCCATCCCCCCTCGAGTCAGTTTATCTTCAACCACTCCTATAGATGCCGGAGCTCTTTCTCCTTGAAAGAACTGCTCATAACCAATCCACCATGGATCGGTAGTCTGCTGAGGTTCCCACCCAAAGGCTCCTGCCAAGATCTTATACGCTTCATGAAGAGAAACGGGAGCCCACGGACGGAAAGTGCCATCCTCAAAACCTTGAATAGTATCCGACTCAAATGCAACACAGACATAATCTTCTTCCCAAGATCCCACAATAACATCTGGAAATTTCTTCTCAGTGGTACAGTTCTGAATCGCTACCGCATCGTAAACCGAGTTAATCATAATCTTCGAAAACTCTGCACGACTTACCGTATCATCAGGATGAAAAGTCCCATCTGAGTATCCTTGGACAATACTTTTATCCTTGATCCACTGAATCGCTGTCGAGTGAGGATGATCTAATACAACATCAGGAAATTGATCTGCAGCTACTAAAGATTGAGGAAATGATATAGTTGAAAAAATAAATACAGCGAGAACAAGAGATGAGAAATATTTCTTCATAAAAACTATTTGTTAAATGGTGGATACTGCTGCGGATCAATCGTTCGAAAGAAACAAGATCTTCCTACTCCATGATCCCATGTTGGTTCTTGATACGGCATTGTTTTGCGAGGAGCAGTGTAACTCGGAGCAGGGATCTCCGGATTATCTGAACCATCAGAACTCAAATCAAAAACAGCACACAATTCAAAACTCATTGCATCTTTGACTCCATATTCATAGGGTTTGCCATTTTCTTGATCCACAAGGTTCGTGTACCCACTGAAATCATTTTGAAGATCCGACAACTTCGCAGGAAGTTTCTCCTTGGTTTGCCAGTAATTTATAATCTGATACTGAATATTCTGCAAATCAGAAATCCTCGCCTGATCAAACCGAACCATACGCTGAGTCTTCGGAGAACCACCAATTACAAATCCTCCTACAATAATGACTGCAATTACAGCAATAACAACACGAACAAACCATTTCATTTTCGGATGCTTCAACATAGAAACCTGAGACCTCAGATCCCAAAGATAGAGAAAGAAAACAACGCCAGCTATCACAAGGACCGTCAAAACTTTGAGAAGGAATCGGGTCGTCACCTCACCTCCAAGATAGTAATAAACCAGCGTCACAAGATCGACGACAATCGCTATAGTCGTAAGAAATAAAGTCAAATACATGAGCCATTTTCGAATACCCATATCTCGCCTACTCGAGTCTTTGAGTGTCTCACTCTGCAATACTTTCGTCACCCAAATATACAAAGGATACAAAATCACCAAAAGAGCTAATTGCCAACGAAGTGATTCAGACAAAGACTGATACATCGGATCCAACGCATCAGGAAAATAAAAATTGATACAATTGAATATCATAGTAATAAGACTGGTAACCACTACATACAAAGAAATAGTTGAAACAAGCCACATAAAAACGTCTCGGGGAGTAGTAGAATGGTGAGATTTCATAGAATGCATTAAGAAGTATCATGGGAGATGATACAGGATTTGAAACAATTTGACTAAATATTGACAATATACATTACGGAAAAGAGCGACGAGTAAAAATTTCTCGCAACCCAAAGCCACCCTCACACTCAAAACTAACTCAGCACCCGTTACTCGCTACCCACACTCAAAATTTCGAGTGAAGCGAGAAATTTTTGGTGCCAGGAGAGAGATTTGAACTCTCGACCTCAGGCTTATGAGTCCTACGCTCTAACCAACTGAGCTACCCTGGCACACCGGGCAACACTGTAGCACTGAAAAAAGAATGAAAAAAGTGGGAACTATTGCGAGAGAGTCAGTTCTATGCTATAATAATATATTATTAGTAATTCCACCATTATGAGTTTCTCAAAAGCACTCTCTTATCTAGAAAAGTCAAAAACATACTTAGGAATGTTTGTTCTCTATGGTCTTCTCCAGACTTCTGTAAACGCACAAGCTATTTTAAAAGAGAATGTAACAAATCAACGCCGATCGTATGCAGAACTTTTGAAAGAAAACAAAGCTCCAATTGTTGAAAAAGAAGGGGGTCCTACGCAAAGCAAAACATCCGTAGAAATACACAAATCAGAACGAGTACAAACAATTGAGTATATTCTTGAGAGCCAAGATACAATGAATATCACCATTCCAGAAATAAAAAGATTTGAAATCAAAGACAGCGTACGAACTGGAAGAGCAATCG
>CAZQCN010000046.1:0-237 GCA_964592185.1 uncultured Candidatus Peribacteria bacterium | reverse complement strand
ACATTGTATGTAAAAAAAGAGGGAAATGGTACCTACAACATGCATGTCATCAAACAACAATATATTGATGATACTATTACAGGAAACAGTCAGAAAACGGTCGATGAAATCCCTTCTAAGGTATATGAAACAATGACAAACTGGTTGAAGGGGAACTTCCAAAAAACCAAACCAAGCACCTCTCGTATAGCAAATACAAAACGCCCTCAATCGGTATAATACATGCTTGTCACAATA
>CAZQCN010000045.1:2536-9265 GCA_964592185.1 uncultured Candidatus Peribacteria bacterium | reverse complement strand
TTGCATACTAATTGTACCCACACGACCAAGTGATGGGTTGTTTTTATTTTCGGCACACTACATGTAGTAGGGAAGATCTAAGCCGATTGCACAAGAGAAAGAGACAACTTACAATGTGTATGAAAACAAATACAAAAAAGCCAAACAAAAACAAATGCGTCCAACTTTACCCGAAGGGGGCCCCTTCATCCTCAACTCGTTTCTCGTCACTCACACGAACACTCACACTGAGTTCTAGTTTTTTCCTGTCCTTTTACATCGCATTCGTTTACGAATAAGAAAGCCAAAATAAGTAGCTTTCTCCCTACACCAAGATCTTGAGGAACACCCTTTGATATGTTCTATCTTTTTGCCTCAATGACCTTAATGTACAAATGGGCAGAAGGAAGCTTATTGATCTTTACTTTTCGTATGAATGCTTGGCAAAAGGATGCCAATACTTCTCTCTTTGTCCCGATAGATCGGGATAAGGAATCTCGGTCCCGCCTCGTCGGTACCAAAGAACAGTAGAGAAAAATACATAAGCAAGCTACTTGAAACAAAAAACAGAGATATTTGTTCCTTCAAATACTCTCTCAGCAAAGAATCACAGTGAGATCAGTCTGTGATTTTTTGCTATCAAAATAATCCGAGCTGAGATTCTTGTTCTTTTTGATTCTTTTGAATTTTTTTGACTATTTCCTGTGGAAGCATACCTAAGAAAGTGCTTTCATCGATTGTTTTTATATTCATTTTTTCTGCATCTGCTTTTTTACTCCCAGCATTTTCACCGCATACGAGCAGAGTGACTTTTGAGCTTATAGCACTGCTGGTAGTCCCTCCAAAATCCTCAACTATTTTCTCTGCTTCTTCTCTTGTTATATTCTGTAAACTTCCTGTAAACACTACATTTTCTGCAACAAGGGGTTGCAACCCCTTGGCTTCGTCAGAGTTTTTTTCTATTTCTTTTGTGAACTGTACGCCGGCTTCTTCCAACTCATGCAGGAGTTTTCTATTTTCTGCATTACAAAAGAAATCTACGACGCTTTGAGCAGTTTTTTCGCCGATGTTTTCCAGTTCAATCAGGGCTTCTACGGTTTTGGTTTTCAGATCATGGAGAGAGGAAACTGACTCTGCCAAAATTTTCGCTCCTTTTTTTCCGATAAATTTGATTCCGAGCCCGTTGAGGAGTTTATAAAGCGGAAGGTTTTTTGAAGCTTCGATGGAATCGAAAAGTTTTTGAATAGATTTAGCCCCAATACCTTCTATTTTCTGGAGTTCGGCAATTTTTTCAAAAGATTTAAGCCTATAGATATCGCTCATACTTTTCAAAATTCCATGATCTACGAATTGTTCCACGAGTGACTCACCGAGACCTTCGATATTCGCACTTTGACGTGATACGAAGTGAATAATTCTGCCTTTTACCTGGGCGGGACACGAGCGATTCGGGCATATATAAGCCACTTCTTCTTCATGATGAATGACGAGACTTTGGCAGATGGGACAGTGGTCTGGAGGAAGAATAGGAGTTTCATTGCCACTTCTTTTTTCTGTAATCGATCTCATAACGGCAGGGATAACTTCTCCGGCTCTTTCAATCTCCACGAAGTCTCCGATTCGAATATCTTTTCTCTCTGTGTCTTCGAAGTTATGGAGCGTCGCTCTTCTCAAAGTAGCTCCTGATAACAACACTGGTTCCAGCTCCGCAACGGGAGTGATAACGCCGGTTCTGCCAACTTGAAAAGTGACAGAAAGAAGTTTTGTAGTGGCTTTTTCTGCAGGGAACTTGTAAGCGATAGCCCAGCGGGGATGATGCTCGGTTGCACCAACCAGTTCCTGCAGATGAGTTTGGTTTACTTTAATAACCAGTCCATCGATGTCAAAAGGGAAGCTGTGTCTTTTTTTATTCATTTCTTCACACACGTTGATAACTTCTTCGATGTTTGAAACTCTTTCACTAAAAGGGGATGTTTGGAATTTTTGTGTTTTTAGGTATTCAATTTGCTCTGAGTAGTTTGAAAAGAGAGTAGAAAGTTTCTGATTTTCGTTGGTGGCTATTCCATAGACATAAATTTGTAGATTTCTTTTGGCAGTAATATTTGGATCAAGTTGTCTCATCGAGCCGGAGGCAGCATTCCGACAATTTACGAAGAGAGCTTCTCCCTTTTTTTCTCTCTCTTCATTGATTTTCTTTAATTCTTCTTTTGGCAGGACAATTTCGCCCCTTACTTCCAGCTTTTGAAGATGGGAGTCAGAAAAAGAAGCTTTCTGAGGAATATTTTGAATTGTTTTTGTATTATTCGTAACATTTTCTCCGATGAGTCCGTTACCTCGGGTTGTGGCTCGGGTAAGTTTGTCATGTTCGTACAAAAGAGATATTCCAATACCATCGAACTTTAATTCGATGATATATTCAATCATTTCTCCTTCTGGTATGAGTTTACGTACTCGTTGATCAAAATCTTTTAGGTCTTCTGCATTGTAGGTATTATCAAGGGAAATCATCGGGAATATATGTTCTGCTTTTTCAAATTCTGTCTGTACTTCGAGAGCGACACGTTGGGTAGGAGAATCAGAAGTAATGAGTTCTGGGAATTGTTGTTCCAAATCCTTCAAGAGTTGAAAGAGCTGATCATAGTCTGTATCAGAAATAACTGGAGACTCCTGTAGATAATAAAGATAATTGTGTTGTTTTATGATGGTACGAAGGTTGATGAGCGTGGTTTCCGCTTCTTCTCTCATACTCAAGTCTTTGGCATGCAAACTCAAAAACTCTTCGCTTTGTTGAATTAGTTCTTCACGATTGACGTTCATACAAACTTTTGTGATAGAATGCTTTTATGACAATTCTATCATGGTTATTTCTGGCCACCAAGTTGCGGAAAAAATTCAAAGAAAACTCATTGAAGAGGTTGGGATTTTGAAACAAAAGGGAGTTTCTCCTCGCCTTGATGTCGTTTTGGTAGGAGAAAATCCTGCTTCACTTTCGTATGTGAATGCCAAAAAAAAACTTGCCGAAAAATTGGGAATTATTGTCGTAATACACCATTTTTTTGAAGTGACTCAGGCTGAGATATTGGATTGTATTCAGAAATTGAACCATTTGATTTCTGCGCATGGAATTATCGTTCAAATGCCGCTGCCAGAACATTTAGATGCGAATGAAATTTTACTTTCACTCAATCCTGCAAAAGATGTCGATGGCTTTCATCCGGTAAATATCGGGAAAAATGTTTTGGGTATTCCTGCTCTGACACCTTGTACTCCTTTGGGAATTATAGAAATTTTGAAATATATTCAAGTTTCTCCTCAAGGAAAACACGTTGTTATTGTTGGGCGAAGCAATATAGTAGGGAAGCCTTTGGCCAATCTTTTGCTTCAAAATGGAGAGTGGGCAGATGCGACGCTTACTGTTTGTCATTCTAAAACCAAGGATGTAGCTTCCTTTACTCGCCAAGCGGATATTCTCATAGTTGCTATGGGGAAACCACAATTTATTACCGGGGACATGGTGAAAGAAGGTGCCGTAGTAATTGATGTTGGAATAAGTAGAGTTGGATGTGCGGAACCGGATTCAGAGAAGGAGTATGTTCTCCTTGGAGATGTTGATTTTGAGACTGTGAAAGAAAAAGCCTCTTTTATAACTCCAGTACCAGGAGGAGTCGGGCCTATGACGGTGACAATGTTGATGCAAAATGTTTTGTTATCAGCCTTTCAGACATTGTAAAACATTGGATTGTAGGGTATAATGAAAAGATTTATTTTTTGTTATGAATGAGAACTTATCAGAAGATCTGGATTATAGCCCTCCCATAACCCCGAAAATTGATTCTGGAGACACTTCGAGTATTTTAAAAAATGAACGGCCTTCTTATGCTAGTATTATGGATACTGGCAGTGGTGTAGATGGAGTAACTCAAAAAAATCAGAATAAAATTTCTGAGCTTCAATCACGAATTCAATTTGAAAAAAGTATTGTATTTTCTTCTTTTTCTCAGGAGATGGGCAGTCTCCCTGCTGGATATTCTGCTTGGCTTGGGAGGCTTGCGAGTCAATACAATCTTTCCCCTCAGGATACACCAAGAGATTTGGAAGGGAAATTACAGGGTTTGCAGTATGTGAAATCGCACATAGATGATTACTTGAGCACTTTTCATGCTTTGGAAAATCAACGATCTCGCTTATCTAGTCCATATCAACGAATGGCATTTGAAAAAAGTTTATCTAATCTTCAAAACAATCCTTTTTCATCCGTTCAGTCATATGCTGAGCTTTTAGAAAATCTACCACCACTTGAGGATCCATTGGTTGTGAAAGAAAGAGAGGTCTTAAGGAAAAAGCAAGAAGAAGAGCAAAAACAGAAACAAAAGAAAGAGGCTGAAGATGCAGAACAAAAGCTCCGAAAGCAAAAAGATGATGAAAGACAAATGCAAGAACAAATGCATACAGAGAAAGAGTCTCAAAAACGAGAATTGGAAAAACAGAGAAAATTGAAAGAAGAAAATGAAAATTTTTCACAACAGGTATCTGAAAAAAACTTGAATGCAAAAAATATAGCTCGAGAGAAAGAGGAGAAAGATAAAAAAAAGGCTGATGAAAAAAAGCAGAAACCGAAAGACGTAGAGCTATCGCTTTCTAAAGAGGAAAGAAAAGAAGAAAACTCAGAAAAAATCCTTCCTGATGATGACTGGAAAGAACAAGGGGAGTTGAAGGAAGAAATTAAAAGGGAGTCTTTGGATGAAAAAGCAGATTTTGTTGAAATTATTCAAGAAAGCGTCTCTCCAGAATTTTCAAAAGAAACTCTTTTGCCTCTCACAGAAGATGTTGATTCCATCGATGATAAAAAGAATATTCCAGATGAACTGGATATTGATGACTCGTATGAAGAAATAAATCCAAATATTTATAAACTTGAACAAAAAAAATCAGAAGAGTTAAAAGAATTGAGAGGATTCATACAAAATCTTCCATTTGAAGATCGTTTGAAGTTTGAATTTAAACTTAGAATTTTCGAAGAGCAATTTTCTGAAAATATGACGACTTTTGAAACTCAAAAGATATTTAATAAAATTGGCAAATTAAAAAAAGAAATTTTAGAACTCTCTGAGGGGGGCAAGGATGATGTAGAAAAAGATTTGGATGAAGATATTGCAAGTGATCTAAAAAAAGAACCAGAAGAACATCGTATTCATTTCAAAGAGACTGAAGAAGTGCGGGCGACGGAATTAGAGGAGGTGAGGGAGGAAAAAGTCGAAGAAGAGAAGCCTCTTCCGATCTTGGTTCCTGACGTTGAAATTGAAAAAGAAGAAGAACCTCTTGCAAAAGAAGAAAAGGAGCAAACATTTTCGGAGCTTGAAGTTGAAACAGAAAATAAAGAAGATATTCCGTCTGAGCCTGTGCCGATACTCATAGATGAATTTGAAGAAGAAAAACAAGAAATGGAGGAATTGAAAGAAGAATCTCTTCCCTCGCAAACTGAATTAGATCAAAAAAAGGAAGGGTTTGAAGAGCCAAAAATACTTGATTTTGTTGAAGATGAAAGAGAATCTTCTGAAGATACTCGAGCTGAAGAGATAGTAATTCAAGATGCCTTTGAAGAAAAAAAGGAAGATGATGAGTTGAAAGAGAAAGAGCTCGAAGCATTGGAAGCCTCGTCTTTACTTCAAAAAGAAGACATTCGTGAAGAAATAAGAGAATCATTTGGAGGGATTCAAGATGAGATCGATCAAAATTCTCTCAAAGAATTAGAGTTGGACAAGGAGGTGGAAGTAAAATTGGAAGAAAAAAATCTCTTTCCAGATGAAGATGAGGGATTCGATAGTTTGAAGATAGAAAAAGAAGAAAAAGAAATAGAGGAGAAAGAGGCACAAAAAGAGTTATTGAAAGTTCCATTCATTCCTATTCCTTTTTTCGAAAAGAAAATTGAAGAAACTGAAGAAGTAGAAGAAGTAACGAAAGAGGTAATGAAGGTATTGGATGAATATCGTGATCAACTTGAGATGCTGAAAGATTCTACCAAAGACAGTCTCGAAGACTTGGCTTTGAAAATACAGGAGCTTTTGGAATTGTCTGAGCCTTCTGAATTAGTTTCTCAGCTTCAAGACTTACTCGCAGGTATTCCTCCAGAATCTCTCAATGAAGCTCTGTCTCGCATTCTTTCGACGCATTTTGGGAATGAACGTGTAGCCAGTTTCATTATGGAATATGCCAAGAAAACAAAAGACACTCTCACAGTGAGAGAGCTTGTGTCACTTCTGAAGTCATTTGCGTCGAACATGGGGGTGGAGCTTTCATTTCAATCCTTTGTAGCATACCAAACTCTGGAATTAAAATTTGAAGATTTCATCTGGAAGAGATTTACGGAAATCTTCACCTATTCAAAATCCAAAAAATATGAAGTGTCTTTTGTAAGAAAGGGGTCGGAGTTAACCTGCATCTTGTCGGGCGGGAAAAGTGGGGAACATATTGAAAGAATGTCACTGGTTATTGTAGAGTCGTTTTTGAGTTGATATGTTGTTTTTAATACGGTGGGGTGGTGGATTGACTTTTTTGGAAAAATGTTTATTATGATTGACTTGTAAATTATGTCAATATATGTCGAGTAGACCTTTAGATACATCAAGAGAAGAGAACGAGATATCTCAAAATCCTATTATATATTTAGGCCCAGATTTCCCTCCATCTTTTACAGAAAGAATAAAGACTTTTTTAAATGATGGCGCATATATTACATTTTTTCGAAAATTG
>CAZQCN010000045.1:359-2526 GCA_964592185.1 uncultured Candidatus Peribacteria bacterium | reverse complement strand
AACGAATGCTCAAAATAGTTAAAATACGAAAAGCGAAAGAATCTGACTTTGCTCAGATATTGGATTTACAAAGAAATTATCACTACAAAAATTTAGGGAAGCAATCAAATGGGTTTGTGAGTTTTGAACTTTCTCTTGATTCTCTGAGAGAAATAGACAAGAAGAATCCTATATTTGTGGCTGAAACAAGAAGTAATATTGGAGAAGTAATAGGATATACTTTTAGTTTTGATTTTCAAACACTTCAATCTCTTCCAATTGATGAAATAGGTCTCGTTCAAGAAGCAATGAAACATTTTGATTCGGATCGGTATTTAGAGGGTTCTAAATTGTTTGAACAAGACGGGGTTGTTGGTGGTCAAATAGTTCTAGATCCTTTGAAGGGGACTGGAGTATCAACACTTTTGTTAAGAGCATCCATGAATCAACTTCGAAAAAAATATAGCTACATGGTTGTGGGTGTGAGCGATCAAAACTCTGCTTCGAAGGGTTTTGTGAGTAAAAATGAATTTTTAAAGACACAGAATTTTGATGAATGGGGATTGTATATAAAGAGTTTGAAAAAGGCTTCAAGGATGAATAATACTGATAATAAAATACCTGATTGGGAGAAAGGTATAAAAAAAACAAATATTAATACTTTTGTTTCAGGTAAAAATCGATTTTATATAGGGCCGTATTTCCCTAAGAGTTTTTTCAATAAGGATTCAAAAAAATCAGTTTACAACGATAGTTATATAAGAATGATGTTGAGAACGATTGCAGAAAAGACTAAAATTGGAGAATGTGTCGAAATTGTAGTGGTGTCTGAGGTAGCTCATCTTTTGCAGAAGAAATATTCCGGGAAAAGTCTGTCTGTTGAAAAACAAATACAGAGAATTGAATATATCTTAAAAACAGAATTTGCTTCTGAAGTACATTTGAAAGTGAAGATAAAAACATTACAAGATTACTCTGGATACAAAGAAGTGATGGATGTTTTGAGAGGGAACTCTCCAGATTATTCAAATTTTATTGAGGAGCAAACAGGAGAGTTTGAGGAGATTTCTCAGTCATCTTTGAAAATTCTCCAATCACTTATTCAACTCTACAATACCGATTCAAAACTTAAACAGAAAATTCAATCTACTTACCCAGGATTTATCGAGTCTTTAGATGTGAATGACATTTCGGAGATAAATGCTGAAATCTTGGTAACAAAACCTTATCTACTTTACCCATTCATTAATATATCTTTTAAAATCTATGATTTACTGCATGGAGTGAATCAACATGCTGCAAGTCATAGAGAAGGAGCTGTTGATTCTGTAATAGACTATGTATCGAAGAATACCTTTTTCAAAGATAAGCTTTCTGAAGAGAAAATAGAATTCTTATATCTTGATAAAGATCAAAATCCATACAATAAGATGAAGTTGCAAGAAAAGAGAGACAAGAGACTTATGCTTGGAATGATAGCAGGAGTTACTTCTGTTTTTGGAGGTATTGTTGGTTATGAGAGTACTTTAAAGTATTTTGAAAAGCAGTCCCAAGAAAATTATCAGAATTACATTCATTCAATCTATGATTCTCATCCAGAAAAATTTCGTTGTTACGCAGATTTTTATCTAGAGGTGAGTTCCTTTGAAACTTTTTCTGAGACTGTTGATACCTATTACAGGCTTCTAGAAACTGAATTTTTTCCGGAAGATCCCCCTGATACTGAACAAAAAGTATTAATCAAGAAACTTATCGCAGATGCTGTGTTTGATGAATCATATTATGTAAATAGTTCTGATATTTGTTCTTTTTCCTTAGTTTTAAGCAAAAAATATATATTTCTTTTTACATTTATAGAAAAAAATAAAATTTTTCTCTCAAACATTGGTGTAAATTTTATTCAATCTCCTTGGTATTTAAATGATACACATGTAAAGCAAGTTATGGGTAAGCTCAAAAGTCAGAAATCATCCGACTGGTATTTCAAAAATGCTTCAAATTTGAAAAAGCTTTATAGATATACAGATAGTGATGGTTTGAAATATGGCGTATATACAGATTCCCTTGAAGAAACTATTTATGCTGGGTATTTCGAGGAAAAATATGTGGCTATAGACGACATGGGTGGAGATTGGATTGATACATCTCATACCAGTTCAAAGCAAGGAGATGAACAAATCGAACGATA
>CAZQCN010000045.1:0-349 GCA_964592185.1 uncultured Candidatus Peribacteria bacterium | reverse complement strand
AATGGTCTTAAATCGTCAATTTTACATGAAATTTGAAGAATTAAAAACCTTTTTGTTCCAAAATAGATTTCTTTTCGAATACAATTCAGATCCTTTTTACTGTAGCTGGAATGAATATCAAGAAAGTGATGAATATTACGGTGAGTTTCAAATGGGAGGAGAAATATATGAAGTCGGATATATCTATGAGGATTTTGATTTGGAGAAAAAATTTTTAGTTACAAAGAAAAGAGGGACGAAGTGTTTTGTCCCAGGGAAAGAATTTTTAGATAGAGCAGTTCATAATGAGTGGCCCTGGCTATGATTTTTCCCATTGCATTTCAAAAATATTTTTCAACATTTTTGCAAG
>CAZQCN010000044.1:2146-9302 GCA_964592185.1 uncultured Candidatus Peribacteria bacterium | reverse complement strand
CCAACTATCAATCGGCTTCCACTGGAATTTTCGAATGTGTTTTATTCCGAAGCACAGGAGAAGAAATAGAACTCCTTCTTTCCATGATGCTACGATGAAGTTGGCGATGGGGAGCGTGTCTTGATTCCCTCCGAAGAGATACTTCGATGTGAGGGTAACGATAAAGGCGTGGAAGGGGAGGAATACAAGGAGGAGTTGGATGAGTATGCGGGGCATGTTTTTTGTAATTGATTTTAGTATAACATTAATTCATTTTTACTTAATAAAAAAATAAGTAAGGAATCCCTTACTTATTTTTTATCCTAAGTTCTAAACAAAATCTATTTTTCCTCGGGAGAACTTGTTGTTTTTTCTTGAAGGAATTTGTCAAATTCTATTGGATACAGTTTTAATTTCGCCAATTTCTCTCTTAGCCATACTATATTTTTTGAAATATATTCTTGATTGTTGCGTTTGTAGGGATCCTCCCCACTTAATAATTTTTCATAATGATTTAATACTTTTCGTAAGGGAGTGCGATTTTTATATCTCATTTTTTTAATTTTCTCTTGAGCTACTTCTAAGTCTTTTTTACGCTGAATGCCTGTAGATGCATCTTTAATATTAACAAGACAACATCTTATAAGGTGAATTAAATCATATGGGATTCTTAATATTTCTTTAGCATTTTCAGTGGTTTGATAATCTGCAATTTCCACATCTTCGAAAAACTTTTTGATTTCTTCATGTTTGTATTCATTGTTTATGGGGCCTGTATTTATTCTTACATAATCGTCGAAATTGCGAAATCTTTCACAGAGTGCAATAAGTTCAGGTATTTTTTCTGAAAAGTCATTTTCCGGATCGATGGTGTCAAGTTTTCCTATGGCCCAATTAATGTTGCTTCTTACTAATTTTAGAGCCTCAATAATGCGTATTTCGTGTTGCGGACTTTTTCTTTTACCTTTATAAACTTGACTAAAAAGATACTCCACTGTTTTTAAATAGTCAGGTATTTGATTGCCTTCTAATTCTATTGTGTCGCCTCCACCAAAACTACCCCTCCTCTCAGTCACAACTACTTCATTTTCCCGATTTAAGTAAGGTTGAGCATAAACAGGTACAGAGGTTTTTTTCATATTCATTTTTTTAAAATTGGAGAGTATTATAACTTTTTTTTTAGTATTGCAAGTTTTTTTTGAGCCTGTAATTATCTGCTTTTAGACATTATTAAGTAATTCTTTTATGGTTTTTTACTTAATAAAAAAACAAGTAAGGAATCCCTTACTTGTTTTTTTTACTAATTTTCTCAAGAAGACCTATTTTTTTTTCTTAGGAGCAGCCTTTTTAGCGGCTGGTTTTTTCGCAACTGGTTTCTTAGCAGCTGGTTTTTTCGCAGCAACTTTTTTTACAACCTTTTTTGCAGGTTTTGCAGCCTTCTTAGGAGCAGCTTTTTTCGCAACTGCTTTTTTCGCAACAGGCTTTTTAGCAACCATGAGAGGGAAGTTAAAGGGTAGAAAATGTTATGAATTTCATAACGAAGTTAACTCTAAAGCCTAATGAATTTTGTGTCAAAAAAAATCTTCCTTTTGCTTTTCGAAAATGTTTAATTATAATGGGTTTATAGGTATTTATTAAATTTTTATTTTATGCAAAAAATGTGTCGAATTTGTAAAAATAATTTTGAAATTTTCCAAGAAGACTTAGATTTTTTGAAAAAAATTGGGGATTTGGAAAATCCTCCGGTGGAAATTCCAGCTCCGACCTTATGTCCTGAGTGTCGTCAGGTTCAAAGGATGGCTTTTCGAAATCAACGGAAATTGTATTCACGAAAATGTGATGTGACGGGAGCAAATATTATTTCTGTTTTCAATCCGCAGTCGCATCATAAGGTATGTGAGAAGAACCATTGGTATAGTGATAAATTCGATCCGCTTTCGTATGGTCGTGATTTCGATTTTTCGAAGTCTTTTTTCGAACAGTTTCATTCTCTTCTTTTGGATATTCCTCTTCCTTCGCTTCGTGTCGAACGTTGTGAGAATTGTGAGTTTAATACCGATATGAGTGATTCCAAAAATTGCTATCTCTGTTCTCGAACGCATAAATCTGAAGATATGATGTATACCTATCGAGGGAGTTCTTCGAAATCATGTGTTGATTGCTATCAAGTGTTGGATTCAGAATTGTTATATGACTGTGTGGAATGTATCAATTGCTACGGTTCTCGGAATCTGTACTTCAGTACACAATGTAGTAACTCAGGTTTTCTTTTCGATTGTCATAGCTGTATGGACTGCATGATGTGTACGAATTTGCGAAATAAAAAATACTGTTTCATGAATGAACAATTGACAAAGGAAGCGTATGAAGAAAAAGTAAAAGGTATTGATTTGGGTTCTGAGAAGGTGAAACAATTTGCCTTGAAGCATGCTTTGGATTTCTGGAAATCGGCAATTAAAAAAGATATTACTTCGCTGAGTAGTGAACATTCTTCCGGTGATAATTTGGTGAATGTGAAAAATTGTTTCCAATGTTTTGGGATTAAACGTTGCGTCGACTGTCGGTATCTCTGGGATATCAAAGAATACAAAGATAGTATGGATGCTTACTCGGGGGGAAGAGACAGTGAGCTTATTTACCAAGCGACTTCTACGACGAGTGCGTATAATTGTAAATTTTGTTTCCGAGTTACAAACTCGAGTAATGTTATGTATTCATTTTTTATTGATACTTCAAAAAATTGTTTTGGGTGTGTGGGACTTCGACGGGCGGAATATTGTATTTTGAATAAGCAGTATTCGAAAGAAGAATATGAAGTGTTGGTTCCAAGGATTATTGAGCATATGAAGAAGTCGTTTATCGTTGATCGTTTATCGAACTTTCAGGATATGGATACAAAAATTGGCGATAAACGACAAACGATAAACGTCCCCGAATGGGGTGAATTTTTCCCGGCTTCAATTTCACTATTCGGTTATAATGAAACGGTTGCCCAAGAATACTTTCCTCTTACAAAAGAGCAAGCCTTAGCTCGTGGATATACTTGGTCAGACTATGAGTCTCCAGCTCCAAATGCAGCACAACAGTTCGATGCGGATCAACTTCCAGATAGTATATCTCAAGCAACGGATGATATCTTGAATGCGACGATTTGTTGTCAGCGAAGCAAGAAGTTGTTCAAAATTACACCGAAGGAATTAGAATTTTACAAAAAACAAAATATTCCACTTCCACGATTGCATCCTGATGAAAGGCATATGGAACGTTTTAAACGATTGAATCCGCTTCGACTTCGAAAGGATGTGTGTGCCCGATGTAAAAAACAAATTGAAACGACCTATCCAGTGGGGACAGAGAATGTGTATTGTACGGAGTGTTATCAGGGAGTGTTGGTGTAAATTGAAAAATAGGGAAGACATCGTGCACGATGTCTCCTTATTTTCGTTTTTATTTCATCATACTCAACGCCAACTTGTACTTATCAATATTATCGAGCACTATTCCCGTTCCTCGTGCCACACAGAGGAGAGGATCATCAGCGACAAAAACGGGTACTCCGATTTCTTGACTCACGAGAATATCAATATTCCTCAAGAGAGAACCTCCTCCTGTCATGATAATCCCATGATCAATGACGTCAGCGGAAAGTTCTGGTGGGGTGACTTCGAGTACTTTTTTGACTGTCAGAATAATTCCTGCCAATTGTTCCTGTATGGCTTCGGTGACATCATGAGAAGAAATTTCGATGAGCTGGGGAAGTCCATTGTGCAGGCTTCGTCCACGGATATTCATTTTTGGATTTTCGGGATCGAGTATGGCGGAACCGATTCTCTTTTTGATTTCTTCTGCGGTCGTATCACCAATAGAAAGATTATATTTTTTTCTCACAAATTCTTGGATGGCGTCATCACAATGGTCGCCTGCGATTCGGGTTGATTCTGCTGTTACGATTCCTCCCAATGATATGACGGCGACCTCAGTCGTTCCTCCTCCGATATCGATGACCATATTTCCCGTAGCTTCACCAATTGGGATTTGAGCACCGATGGCAGCCGCAAGTGGTTCTTTGATGATGTACACTTCCCGAGCTCCCGCTGCTTTTCCAGCATCGATAACAGCTCTTTTTTCAGTAGAAGTGACTCCCGATGGAACGCAGATCATGAGATCAGGTTTTCGTACTCGAAATTTCCCCAGAGCTTTATCAAGGAAGTATTTAATCATAGCCAAAGTTACATGGTAGTTTGAAATAACTCCATCCTTGAGTGGGCGATGTGCGGTGATTTGATCAGGAGTTCGTCCAAGCATCTCCTTCGCTTCATCTCCCACGGCGAGAATGCGATTATTTTCAGACACGGCAATTACTGAAGGTTCATTGATGACAATGCCTTTGTGTTCCACATGGACGAGGGTATTGGCGGTTCCGAGATCGATAGCGACTTTTGGAGTGCGAAACATTGGGGGGACTAAAAACTAAAAACTAAAAATGAAAAACTAAAAACGTTGGAAAACTGGAAAATGAAAAATTGATTTGGCGTGTAGTTGGTAGTGGGTAGGGTGTAGTAAATGGTAGAGAGAAAATAGTATTTGGTCATCCTGAACTTGATTCAGGATCTCGTCTTTTATCATCATGTTTTTTTTAACTTACCTACTTACCAACATTTTTCATTTATACAGGCTCTTCTTATATCTTATTTTTCTTTATTTCTCAATGATTGCAGAAAAGAATGGTTCAATTATGAGGCTTGACGAAATGATCTTATTTCTTTAGCATTCTTTCTTTTTTAATTTTATTTTTTATGGAGTCAAGTCTCCCTTTTAGGATTCTAATGAATAATGGAGTAGAAAGAAACTCTCATGGTATGTTGTTAAGTCTGGTGGATTTTTTTGGACATCATAAAGATACTGTTAAAGAATTAAATTGTAATATGGAGGATCTTGTAGAAATTTATAGGAGAGATTCTTCTTCAATATATGTACGATCCGGATTAAATTGGAGACCAAAGACAATAGAGACTATAACTCCTTTTGATCTTACTATTAGTCATATCTCTGCTCTTTCAAAATACCCTCCCCTAGAATCTTTGGCTCCTAATGAGTTGTTTTATGGTAGCGATGGTTTGTTAGATTCTAGAGGGACTAAAGGACAATTGTGGTTTAAGCAGGGGATTGGAGAATGTAATTTTAAATTGTCTAGACATCAAATAAAAACTCTTTTTTACACCTATAAACCTGAATTACTTGGAGTTTTAGGAATAGGAGCCGGAAAGTTTGATATTTCTTCACTTGTCGCGGAGTGGGGTGGAGAGGAGGATTCGATGAATAGAATTATATAAATTTGAAGAACAATTCAAAGAACCAAAACGGTGTTTGACAAGTAGCTTTGAATGTATTAATATAGACTCCTTTTAAATGAAGCATTATGGGAAAAGATCTTGAGTTGAAAAACGAAGAAGTCCCGAATTTGATTGAGATTGAAGAAATGATCCGTAGATTTGATGATATTAATTTTTCTGATAAGTATATTGGAAAAATTCTTCTTTTTAGAATTGAGTTTTATTCGATTAGTCTTGGGAAACAAGCGAAAACAGAATTTTTAAGAGGTTTTAGTGAAGATAAAAATAAGGATAATCATATTATGATTTTTAAAAACTTTTGTAATGAACTGGGAGGAATGGGATTAGAAGTTGAAATTGACTATGATTCAGATGAAAAGGATGAGGCTGGAAAGAAGCTTTATATTTATAAAACTCTGAGAGTTTCCGGAAAACATTTTAAAGATTTAGTGATTCAAGTCAGGGGAGGGACAGATATGCAGATGGCTGATGATGGGAGGAGGGTGTTAGTCAAAGACTCGGATTATTATGAAGGATCTGTACGGAAGGAAATTCAAAAAATTATGGCTACTTGTGGACATGAACAGCTGATTCCTATGGGTTAAGATTATTTCATTGCCACAATTTTAATATTATAAAAAATATGTACGAAGAACTTGATAGGCATATAATAGGCACTTTAAGTGAAAGGTGGGGATATGACTTTCGTGCGTATCACTTGGAGACACCCTTAAATCCAAATAGCTATAAACAAGCTCGGCAGAATATTCGGATACAAGAAGGGATGGGTGGCAAGACTCAGTTCATTGATAGAGACCTTCTCAATTTTTTGAAGTATAATTCTAGAGAGACTTTAGAGTGGTTCAATCAACAACTTGGGACACATCCAGTCATAGATCTGGGATCTGGCTGTTTATGCCAAGAATCTCGGTATTTGCTTGATATTCTTTTTAAAGACTCATGGAAGGTGATCGAAGATCCAAAAGTTTCTATACAAAATTTTCTTGAACAGATATTGAGTAAAGAACGCAATCAATTGTTTCTTCAGAAATTTTTCGATCACAAAGAGCCCTCAACTATTACACAATATGACTTACGAATATTAAGTAGGAAAGAGTTATATAATCTCTCTGAAATAGAAAAACACGCTTGGGAAGAACTCTCTTCTGCTGCTTATGTAAAATGTTTCGATAGGGGGACTCAACTTCCTTCTGAACATAAACAAGCAATTCAGACTGAAATCGCTCGTCCTACTCGAGGGTATATTGCCGTGGATGCTGTGAATATGACTCCAAAGATAAATATACCTGAAGTAAGATCTGTAGTTTCAGATTTATATCAATACCTGAGAAATATTCCATTAGGAGAAGAAGCGAATATTTTTATGGGAGTGGGGACAGATGTTTTGGAACATGACGATCATAAATATTATAATGAAGAACTTTATCCGAACACGTTTCGTGAGACTATTCGACATCAAGTGTATCTTATAAGGGAATTTGCTCGGATAGTTCCTCTGAATGGGATTCTTTTATGCAGTGCTACAGTATTAGATATTATTGCGCGATCTCGTAGACAATTTCAAGGATCTAAATTTATTTCAGATTCAGTCTATAAAAAGAAGCTTTTGACACTTGAAGATGTAGGATTTCAAAGGGTATCAGAAAAAATGGATTTATACAAAAAAGTAAAGACTTGGAAATAAAGTCTATCTGTATAGATTTCTGTTTTTCTATATCTCCTCAATATCCGCCCCAAGCATTCTCAATCGCTCATAAATATCTTCATGTCCTCGATCAATCGGATAGGTATTTCGAAGAATTGTTGTTCCTTTGGCTTGGAGC
>CAZQCN010000044.1:0-2136 GCA_964592185.1 uncultured Candidatus Peribacteria bacterium | reverse complement strand
GCTGGTCGGAGGGCAGGAGGACAGATGACTTCGTTGGGTTTGAAATCAATTGGCCCTTCGATAATAGCTCGGTGTGGATCAGCGAGAAGAATATTTGCACCCAATTTCTGAAGTTCGAGATAGTAGATAGCACGGTTTTCATACGCCCAGTCGAAGATCAGGCTTCGTCCTTCAGCTCGGCAGGCGATAGGAACAAAATAAGGAAGATTATCGATGTTGAGCCCTGGATAGGGACGTGCATAAATTTTATCATCGAGTGCTTCGAGTTTGGATTGTTTTGTAGTAATGTCCACGAGTTTGAAATTGCTTTTTATTTTTGGATCCGAAGGAGTGAGAGTGTATCGGAAATTCATTTTACTGAGTTTGTATAATTCGATCTCCAAGAAGTCGAATGGACAATTTTTGATAGTAATTTCAGAGTTGGTCGTAGCAGCGAGAGAAATCCAAAACATGGATTCGATAGGGTCGTGCATGATTTCATAAGAAATACCCTTGAGTTTTGTAACTCCATGAATGGTCAAAGTTGTAGAGCCAATTCCTTCGATTTTTGCTCCCATTTTGTTTAAGAAATGACATAGGTCTTGAACCATATAGTTCGCTGAAGCCATCGTGACTTCGGTGGTTCCTTCAGCGAGAGCTGCTGCCATGATAAGATTATTGGTAGTCGTATCTCCTGATTCGTACATAACCAAATGCTTTCCTTTGAGCGGTTTCGGACGGTAGACCTCGTAGTACCCTTCGATAAATTTATATTTCATTCCGAGTTCTTCGAGGGCGAAGAAGTGAGACATAGTGGAACGATTTCCGAGTTTGCATCCACCGGCCCGAGGAATGGTGAAGCTTTCGTGTGAGTTAATGAGAGCTCCAATTAAATAGATGATCGAACGGGTTTTGAGTGCAGCTTCATAATCAATTTTTTTGAAATTAATTTTTTCAGGAGGAGTGATGATAAGATCTCGTTCATTTTGCCATTCCCATCCAATTCCGAGTGATTTAAAAATTTCTTCAAATCGGAATACTTCTTCAATTTTTGGGACATTCTTCAGAGTTGTCGGCTCACTCGTCATAAGACTTGCTGAGATAAGTGCGACAGCGGAATTTTTGGCATAGCCAGTTTCGATACTTCCTGAGAGCGGTTTACCGCCATGAATTTTGAATGAAGACACGGGGGGAGAGTTAAGAGATCAGAGTTCAGATCCCGATAGAAGCCGGTCGGGATCCCGAAATGAGCGAGAAGCGATAAGGGTCGGGAAATCAGAACGTTATGAAGGCAGAAAGGAGAAATATGAATTGTGAGGAGTCGTAGGGGACGCACAGTATACACTGCGTCCCTGAGAAGTACGGCAACGTGCGTCTGTTTCATATGATGCTTCGCTTCGTTCAAACGGAACCCAAGGGAATTATACCTCCCCTACATTTGCTCCATGACACTTCTTATATTTCTTCCCGCTTCCACAATGACAAGGGTCATTTCTACCAGTGATATTTTCTACTTTTCTTTGGGTATGGAGTTCCGCGGAGTGACGTTGGGGGAGGGATGGTCGTTGATCGTTGATCGTTTGTCGATTATCGGGGTCAGAAGAATTCGTATATTTATACGTCAAAGCATTCTCGATTTCCTGTGTATTGGTTTGGAGGTTTCTCGGAGCTTCTTCTTGTTTGATGACAGGAGCTTGTTCGAATTGAATATGGAAAAGAGTTTGAAGGGTGCTCGTTTGAATGTTGGCAATGAGTTTTTGATACATTTCAAATGATTCTTTTTTGTATTCGGAGAGAGGATTTCGTTGCCCATATCCGTACAAAGCTACGTCATTTCGGAGATTGGACATGGAGTCGATGTGTTCCATCCAGAGTGCGTCGATGGATCGGAGGTAAATTGCTTTTTCAATGCGATCGAAGACTTCAATGCTTGGAGCACTTTTCCGTTTGTCTTCATAGATTTTTTCGAAGATGACCGCGATTTCTCGGACGAGTGCGTCTCGTGAATCCATTTCCAGAGTAATGTCTTTTTTTGTCATCCGTTTCAGGATACCCATAATTTCTTCGATATTGTATTGATGCGATTCCATATCGAGGTTTCCATCGATGATCCCTTCTGCTTCTTTGGAAAACATTTCTTGGATTTTTTCAGATACA
>CAZQCN010000043.1:0-9302 GCA_964592185.1 uncultured Candidatus Peribacteria bacterium | reverse complement strand
TCTTCATCGAAATGTTCGGTCTGTTGGCGGAAGTATCCGAAGGTGATAGTTTTTCCTCGAGTGACGTATCCTGAATCGGGTTCGAGTTCTTTCATGAGCAAGCGAAGAAAACTGGTTTTTCCGACGCCATTGGATCCGACGATTCCAATTTTCTGTCCTTTTTGAAAGGAGAAGGTGAAATCTTCAACGATTTTGTTTTCACCGAAGGATTTGGAGAGATTTTTGAGTTCCAATATTTTGCTTCCAATTCTTTGTTCTACGGTATGAAACTCGAGTTCTTGAGTGATTTTTTTCACCGCAACGGCTTTGAGTTCATGATAGCGATCGACCCGGTACTGAGCCTTGGTTTCGCGTGCTTTCGCTCCTTGCATCATCCATGCTTCTTCCTGCCGGAGGAGGGCTCGGGCACGTTCGATGGCTTTGTTTTCTTCGATAATCCGTTGGTGTTTTTTGGCAGTGAAACTGGAGTAATTTCCTTTGTAAACGAAGAGATTTTGCTTGTCGAGTTCGAAGACGGTATCGGCAACTTGATCGAGGAAATATCGGTCATGACTGATGATCACTAGGGTTTGTGAAGAGTTTTTGAAATAGTTTTCCAAGTATTCCAACATATCATGATCCAGATGATTCGTCGGTTCATCGAGCAACATGAGATCCGGTTCATCGAGAAGGAGACGGAGAAGCATCAATCGTTTTTTCTGACCTCCGGAATAATGCTCCAAATCATTTTCCTGTAATTCAAATGTTTGAATCATCTGTTTGATATTGTCTTCATAACTCCACAGTCCATGGAGGTCCATTTCGGTTTTGAGATCGGGGGAAACTTTTTCTCCTTTTTTCATTACTTCCTTATATTCCAGCCAAATTTTCATTTTCTTGCTTTCAGCTTTGTAGAGAAATTCCCAGAGGGTGGTGCAATGTTCTAGATCAATATGTTGAGAAAGATACCCGATACTGATGTTTGGATCACGATCAATATTCCCGAAAAATATTTCATCTTTGCCAAGGAGGATTCGAAAGAGCGTTGTTTTTCCCGTTCCATTTGGTCCTACGAGGGCTATTTTCTGACCTTCCTCAATCGTGAAACTGATGTCGGTGAAGAGTGGTTTTTCGGTATAGCTTTTGCTGAGATGTTCGACGATGAAGCAGGACATGAGAGAGTTTTTTGAAATTACAAAATTTGACGATCTATTTTTTCTATGGTATTTTTTTAAACTTTTAATATTTTAAGATATGCGTTCTCGTTTCAAAGGTTATTTCCCTGTTTCAGCGGATAAGGCCAAGTTATCAGAAATGCAGTATTGCGAGAAAGTTTCCTTGGAAGGTTTTACTATACTAGATGGTTCCTGGAGAGATCTTATTGTGAATTGTCACACATCTTTTTCAAAAATGCTTGATGATTTTCGAGGGAATGCTTTGTTAAAAGTGAATCAGGGCGATCCTCAAAATCCTACTTTTGAACTTATATGTGCTGTGAGTCCAAAACATAAGAACCATTCAGTTTGGTATGAGTTTTTTTCAAACCAAGAACGAGCTACAGCTGAGAAACGAAAAGCTATGGGGATAACGCAAGGGATTAGACAACTTCTTGATAGTCATACCAACAATTTTCTGTCTAAGTAATTCCCAATGTATAAGGCATCTATGAGAGGTCTTCGGAGGAAGACTTTTAAAAGATTTCTATTCTAGTCGTTTGAATAACTTGATTATATGGTTCTTTTTAGACAAAAGACAAGTAGTTTTTTATTTGTCATAATTTGCGAAGGGAGGAGTTTTTTGTTACAATTGGAATATATTTTTGTTATCATAACTTTTTTAATATGTTTTCTGTAAATGGATGCGGGACAGTTCTCAAAGGAAAAAAAGAGGACTCTTCTGACGGGAGTTTTGAAGCGACAAAATGGTTTACAATCTTTCTCTTTCCCATTTTTCCACTGGGGACGTATCGTATAAAAAAGATTGGGAAGGGTACGAATTGGGTATATTATAAAAACCAAGATCTTTCTATGTTAAAAATAGCTACTGATTGGAAGCACATAAAAAAAACGTATTTTAAGTACTATGGAATAGTTGTTTTCATTATTTTTCTCATGTATCTCTCGATATTTTTGGAAAATCGTTTTGCTTGGTAACTTTGATTTAATACTTCTTTTTGAATATTTGGATCCCGATTTGGTTTATCTTTTGGATTGTAGTATTGGGAATACCTAATTACCTTTTCAAGAAATATCAAATTACTTTTTATAAGTATCCTTGGCAGCATGTAGTTTTTTACACTATTGCCTTGATTGCTTTGTTTTCAGTTTACCAAGAATCACTCTTTTATTACTTTCAAAATGTTAGCTTGATATTCTTTTTCATTTTTTTTGGAATTTTGTTTCTCTGGTTGCTCGTACCGAAGTGGTATCAAAAAGATTACTTTACTAAACAAGAGAGGATTCATTAGCAGATCCCAAAAATTTTTGATGTTGTTTTTCAACAATGCGGATTCCTTTCTGGATTGCTTACTTTTGTTGTGTCTCCGATATATTTTGGATTGATATTTTTTCTCACTCATTTACCTCTGGTTTTCTTCATACCCAAGAAATATGCCTTTATTTTTTCCTTTGGCTCATTGTTTGGAGGAATAGCTTTTTCTCTCTTACACATCCAAGGGGTGTATGGATTTTTGTTCGCACTTTTCTTACATCTCTTTTTTTACGCTGGCTTTCATTATATTCTTTCGAGAAAGAATTTTATGGGAGGAGTGCCTCATAAGAGGTAATAAGATAATGTATGAGGAAAAGTTTGAGAGAAAATGTAAACAAGACTTTTCTTATTTTAACTTACGGCTGAAAGTGTAAATACTTTAACGCCTTCTCTTATGAATCACTCTTTTGAATGGGAAGATAAAAACTATTAACATGCTTCTCGAAGAAGCGATGAGGCTTTTGGGCGAGTTAAATGCCTATTCTAGACTTGTGCCTGATGTTGATTACTTTATAGGTGTGTTTTTTGATTGAATTTGTTATACAATATTTTTTGAAATTAAATATTCTCAAACATGGAGAGTAAAAAAATTCTTATAAACAATCCTTGGAACGAAAACTTGAATGCTGTCATTGAAGGTTCAGAAGGGGATTTGACGGTGGTCATGGCACATGGCTTCGGAACGAGCATGGATGAGCTCGGTTTATTTGTAGAAATATCTCAAAAAATTTCTCCCATTGCGAGAGTGTTGCGTTTCGATTTTTCTAGTTGCGGTCAGAGTGAAGGAAGACAAGAAGATCTCGATGTGAAGAAGCTTGCGGGTGATCTGGGTGCTGTTTTAGATTGGGTGCGAAAGGAATATGGAGGGAGAATGATCATTATTGCTCACTCTTTGGGAACGGTCGTTACGAGGCTTCTTTCACCCGAAGGAATTGAAAAGATTATTTTCACTGGGGTGACACTTCCAAGCTCTGAAGATCATGTCGCCAATACACAAAGAAGACTTCTCACGAATCGTCCTGGGGGAGTGTTGAATGAAGAAGGGATGAGCCTGTATCCTCGAAGAAATGGAATCTTTCAAAAAATTGGGAGCAGTTACTGGTCAGAACTTCGGAAGGTAGATCCATTGGATTTGATGAAAGTTTTGGCACAGAAATCGCAAGTTATTATTTTGAAACCGAAACAAGATGAAATAGTTGGAGGTCCAGAGGCAACCGAAGTATATAAAACTATACCAAACATTACATATTTAGAATTGGATGGGGATCATAATTTCAATGACGTTGAAGATAGAAGCAAATTGTTGGAGGTGATTTTTGATTTTATTAAGAAATAGTCATCCTGAACTGGATTCAGCCCCGACAGGAGAAGCCTCGGGCCCCGATAGAGATTGCAGATCGGGATCCCGAAAAGAGTATAGTCTTGTAGGGTCGGGAATCCCGATAATGTATTTGTTGTAGGATCGGGAGATCTCGTCTTTTTGTCTTTTGGTGTTTTAGACTCTTCGTTCTTTCGTATTTTCGTTATTTCGAAACTACGAAAATACGATACTCCGAACTTACGTTTTCAGATATACTATGTTTAGTATTTATAATTTAATTTTTCTATGTTTTTGATTAATGGAACGGGAATAGATTTTCGAGGAGAGACGAAGCACGCTGAAGATGGAACATATCAAGCGACAAGATGGATTACTTTTCTTTGGTTTCCTATCTTTCCTTTGGGAACCTATATGGTTAGAAATGGAAAGTCTATTAATTGGATTATTTCGCATTATCAAGAATTTTCAATGTGCAAAGTGAAAACAGATTGGAGGCATGTGAAAAGAATGTATGCAAAATATTATGGGGTACTTTTATTGATATTTATAATTCTGTATTGTGTTGCGAAATTTAGAAATTAATTTTCTTTGATGAATATGTGGGTTCCCATTTGGTTTCTATTTTGGATTATAGTTCTCGGTATGCCGAACTATCTTTTCAAGAAATACCAAATTACTTTTTATAAGTATCCTTGGCAACATGTGCTTTTTTACACTGTTGCTTTGATGGCTTTGTTTTTCGTTTATCAAGAACCACTCTTGTATTACTTTCAAAATATTGATTTGATATTCTTTTTTATTCTATTCGGAATTTTGTTTCTCTGGTTGCTCGTACCGAAGTGGTATCAAAAAGATTACTTTACTAAACAAGAGAGGATTCATTAGCAGATCCCAAAAATTTTTGATGTTGTTTTTCAACAATGCGGATTCCTTTCTGGATTGCTTACTTTTGTTGTGTCTCCGATATATTTTGGATTGATATTTTTTCTCACTCATTTACCTCTGGTTTTCTTCATACCCAAGAAATATGCCTTTATTTTTTCCTTTGGCTCATTGTTTGGAGGAATAGCTTTTTCTCTCTTACACATCCAAGGGGTGTATGGATTTTTGTTCGCACTTTTCCTCCATCTTTCTTTTTATGCTGGCCTTCATTATATTCTTTCGAGAAAGAAGTTTCTGGGAGGAACTCCTCATAAGAGGTGAGTTTATTTGACTCTGATATTTGTCTTTGATACATTAATCTCTTATTTTTTTATTTATCTCTATGTCTGAAAACGAAAAAAGTTTTCTCATGAATCGTATGGATGGATTTAGAACCTTACTTAATGGGAGATATGAAAAGGTTGAGATCTCTCCAGAATATGAAAAATCTCTTATCGGTATTCATAGAATTCATTTTAAAAACTTCATATTAGAGTTGGGTGGAGGTGTTCGTGAAGGAATTTTTCAGCTTCAATTAAGAAATAAACTTAGAGCCGAGGATCAACTCAATCTTGCAAAAAATTATGGAATAGATTTTCGATCAGATCCAGAGAGAGAAGCTGGATCTTTTCAGACAAATATTGTTGAAATACCTCTTGGGCAAATGAGAAGTCCAGAAAATGTCATTAAAAATGGAGCATTCTCGTTTAAGAATCAAGAAACTGGTTCTTTTACTGTAACATTTGGTTCGGGGATGAGAGAAGATACTGTTCGAGTTGTGTATTCAGATATACGAAAGTTTTTTGAAGAATATTTGAATACAAAAGACTTCCATCGTTTTGATGATTCTGCAACCAGAGATGTCTTTTTGAATAAAGAATTAGGGATATATTTTACTACAGAGGTTGATTGGAATAATGCAAAAGAAACTGAGGTGTCTTTTCGTACTCAAGAATATTCTGAGAATTTTTTACTCAAAGATGTTCATTCTGGAGAATCTGCTCCTCATGCTTATTTGTTTGAAGAGGCTAAGCTCGCTTCTGATGATGTATTTAAAAAATTGGGGGACGATCTTTTTTCTTATTTGAAAGAAATAAACCAGTCTTGAATGTCCCAAGCGATTCACTAGGTTGCTGATTGGTGTATTAAAAAGTAAAAGATAATTGCTTTTAGTTTTTTGGATGAGTAGTAATAAGAATTTATTTGAAATACAATAAAGCAGATTCACTCCATTCACATGAAAAGAAAAAAAATAATAGGATTTAGCATTCTTGCCTTTATTATTGTAGTCGGAGTGATCACAGCTCTTCTTTACCCTACCTTCTCAGAGATTCGTAAAAATTTGAATATTTGGAATGACCATGTTCGAGCTAACACCATAACTTCAAAAATTTTGAACGAAGTGGAAAACGACTCAAGCAATATTTCTGATTCACAATTGCCTGTAGACTCAGGATTCATCTTGGAAGGACAGAAAGTGTATACCAGATATAATACTCGATCTTTTGAAGTGAAATATGGAGAGAAAAGAATGCAGTTTAATACCTCTTTGCCAGAACCTCATCTCATCGAAATTTCACGGCAGGATATAAATGGAGATGGTTCCCTCGAATTTTTCTTTACCCTCCAAAGTCGGAGCGATAATTACCGAAAGCTGTACGTCTTTGAAGAGAGTGAATATCCTCAGCATCCACTTTTCTCGATTGATACTTACAGAATCTGGGACAAACCTCAAAAAATTGATTGTCAGTTTTTTTCCAATCCGATTCAAGTAATTTGTGAAGGGATGTATGAAAAAAAGCCCATTTCTCTCACATATTTGTACGATAAGGCGAAGAATGTATTCCTGAGAGATTTGCAAAATCCATACAAAGATGTGCAGGTAAAGGCTATAAATCTTGATTACGACGTAGAAATCGGTAAGCTACAATACTATGAGCTTCAGGATCCTTATGGAAGTATATTTCCAATCCCTGATCCAAAGGTTCAATTCTACATTGAGAAATTTGGTTATGCATCTTTTTCTCCAGAATTAAAATTTTTGGCATATTTTGATATACGGGAAAATCGTTTTTTCTTGTATGATCTGGAACGACAATCTGTTATAGATTCTACCGAAAAAGTTTCGGATAGTTATCGCCCTGTTTCTCTTCCGAGTTTTAGCCCTGATGGGAAGAATCTTGTCGAGGCCTTTGATAAGCGCTTTCGGATGGATCATAGAATTTTAATTATTCCGATTACATCAAATGGTTTTAATGGTACTTGGAAAGAAGAAGTGGCTTACAATTCTTTCTATTCGTCAGGAGATTTAGTAGATTGGAAAGAGAGGCCATATATTTTAGAGTTTAAAGATGATCATACTCTCAAGTATAGGAAATATAGTGGTGAGGTATTGGAACGCAATTTAAGTCTAGAGGAAGGCCATATCAGTTTTTAGAAAACATTCATTTTAAATCTAATAAATTACACTGAATACCAACCCAAACGTAAAATCCATCCTCTGTTTCGGTGACTCCAATACCTGGGGTGCTATTCCTAGAACTGAAAATCGCTATTCATCAAACATTCGCTGGACAGGGGTGCTTCAAGATTTGCTTGGAAATGAATACGAAGTTATAGAGGAGGGTCTCGTTGCCCGTACTTTTGTAGCGTGTGAAGCTGGAAAAGAATATCGAAGTGGAATAATTCATCTCAAATCTATTTTACGAACTCATGGATTTTTGGACGTGGTGATAGTGATGCTTGGGACGAATGATATGAAAATAGCTTTTGGTCTTTCTGCTGAAGAGATTGGAGAACATCTCGAAAGAACTATTGAATTGATTCAAAAAGAAGAAGTAAAAAATATTCTTGTAGTAGTGCCTCCTGCTGTTGTTACACCTTTGTCTGGGACTCTTGATGAACGTATGGTGAATGCTTTGGAAATTTCAAAAGAACTTCCTGAGTTGTATCGAGAGGTAGCGGATAAATATGGTTGTTTGTATCTGAATGCTGGAAAAGAAATTACTTTGGAAGATACAGATGGGTATCATCTTAATGCTGAGCATCATGGGAAATTGGGAAGGATGGTATGTGAAGTATTACAGTTATGATACAAATAACTTTTGAGTTTTTTGTGTAGAATCTTATTTACAACAGAATTTGTGGATTTTTACTTTGTAAAATAACAAAAAATAGATATATTTACCGATCTAAATACAATATGTATGAAAGGTGAATCGTATTTGAGTCCTGCTGGGAATTTCTACCGTATTGAAAAACAGTGGTTAATATTTGAAGATACAATAGATGGATGTGTCATAAAGATTTCTACTTTCAAGGTTGAAGAAATGGACCGGATTGTAAAACAAGTAAAAGTAATTACAAGGACTTTGTTTACTGATTTATTAGCGGAAGTTCTTAAAGTTGCAATATTGAATGATTTTGAGATTGAGGAGAGAAAAGCAATAAGTGACTTAAGCGTTTCTTTGATGGGTCGAGCTTTGAGAGAACCTACAGTAGCGACAGTAAGATATTTTTTTAATAAAACTTTTAAATGCTCCATTATTAATATTGAAGAGCTTTTGCCATATTTAATAGAAGAAAGAAACACTCTCATTCAGCTTCTTGGAGGTATGGGCTCTTTGGTTGAAAAAGAAATTCCAGAGATAGAAACAGGTGTTGTTCATGTAGAAAAATGATGAGTAAGATTTTCAACTCTTCCTCTTCCCATGTAACAACATGCTCACAGCCTCTTCCATTGATCCAGCCAGAATGACTTCTCCAGCATTTACGAAAAAGATTTCATCGGCGTTTTCAATCGTATTCAAACGATGGGCGATAATCACTTTGGTAGTACTTTTTGGGAGTTTTTGAAGGATGTCTTCAAGGAGCTGTTCGGTCACCGTGTCGATATTTGCTGTAGCTTCATCGAGGATGAGGAGTTCTGGTTTTCGGAGCACGGCACGCATGAATGCGATGAGTTGTTTTTGTCCGAGACTAAGTCCACCACCTTGGGCACTTATTTCGGTTTCTAATCCCGCTTCAAAACGGGCGAGCAAACTTCCGAGACCTTCTTGCGTAATACGTTCTTGGAGCTTTGCATGATCGATATCTTTGTACTCTTTATTTCCATAGAGGATATTCTCAGCGACTGTTCCAGTGAATAAGAAGGGTTCTTGGAGAATGAAACCAATTTTTTTTGCTAATTCATCTGTTGTGTAGGAGCGAATGTCTTTTCCATGGAGGAGAATACTTCCTTCTGTTGGATCATAGAGGCGTGCCATGAGAGAGGCCGTAGTAGTTTTGCCTCCGCCAGTAGGACCAACGAGTGCGTATGTTTTTCCGGGTTTCAAATCGAAGTGAATGTGATGTAAGACTTCTTTTCCATCAGGATAGGCAAAAGAAACATCTTGCATGCTCAGAAGGGAACTATGTGAATGTTCTTTCCCATCTTCAATAGTATTGAGATTGGTTTTCAATGACAAAATATCATAAATACGATCCCATCCAGCCATAGCTGTCTGAAAGCTCGACCATATCGCTGCCATTTGTCTCATAGGATCGTAGAATCGAGAAATGTAGGTCAAGAAACTTATTAAGAGTCCAAGAG
>CAZQCN010000042.1:6349-9524 GCA_964592185.1 uncultured Candidatus Peribacteria bacterium | reverse complement strand
ATAGCGCGACCGGTACATATCTTGTAGAGACGCCCAAATTGGGCGTCTCTACAATGGCGTGATGGGTATTTTTATCAATATGCACAATCCCATGCACATGATTCGGCATTATCACAAATTCATCTGGAACCACAAATGGAAAATGGTTCGGAATTTCCAACCAACATTGATAGGCGATGGTACCGATTTCGTTCAAACACATGATATCATTTTGTATCCGTCCGAAAAAATGTGTCCGATTGTTCGTACATATCGTGACGAAATAATATCTATTCGAACCATAATCCCATCCTTTCAACCTCGCCGATTCAATGCGATATTTATTTTGGAACAATTCAGCCATATGATTTTGTTATGATCACATTCCACCCTAGCATTCAGTTCTAAAAAAATTCTGAAGCCGAAGACATCAAACCCACGGAACATAGTTTCCATCTGCATTATCTTCTGATAGAATATTTTTCGTATGATGAAAAAGTCATCTTTCATTTCCCAATTTTCCAACATTTTTAGATTTTAGTTTTTCACTTTCCTCCCATGTCCGACCTCCGCCAAGTCCGCCTCGACAAACTCAAAAAACTCACCGACGCCGGCCATCACCCATACCCAGAAAAATATGATCGTACTCACCTCTTGAGCGATGCAAAGAAATTGGAAATGGGAACTCAGGTAAAAGTTGCTGGGCGAATCATGCTCCTGCGCGTCATGGGGAAACTCGCTTTCGCACAACTGCAAGATTGGAGCGGTCGTATGCAAATCGCTGTTCAGATTGAAGAAATCGGAGAAAAATCATTCAAAGA
This sequence comes from uncultured Candidatus Peribacteria bacterium, assembly GCA_964592185.1. Classification (GTDB taxonomy): domain Bacteria; phylum Patescibacteriota; class Gracilibacteria; order CAZQCN01; family CAZQCN01; genus CAZQCN01. The sequence continues at coordinate 8,724 of CAZQCN010000042.1, read as the reverse complement.
TTTTGAGAAATTTTTTGATCTCGGAGATTTCATCGGTGTCGAAGGAGAAATATTCACAACACACAAAGGAGAAATTTCCGTCCTCGTAAAATCGTGGACATTCCTCGGGAAAGCCTTACTTCCATTGCCAGAAAAATGGCATGGTCTGCAGGATGGCGAAGAACAACATCGAAAACGATATTTGGATTTAATTATGAACGAAAACAGCAAAAAACGTTTTCAGTTCCGAAGCGATGTCATTAAGGCTATTCGTATGTTTTATTGGCAGAATAATTTCAATGAAGTAGAAACTCCAACCCTCACCCATAAGGCTACGGGAGCAAATGCAAGGCCATATAGTACCCACAATCATGCCCTAGACATCGACCTCTATCTGAGGATTTCTATGGAACTTCCTCATAAGATGCTTATTGCTGGAGGATATGATCGACTTTTTGAAATCGGAAAAGCCTTCCGAAATGAGGGAATTGACCCTTCGCACCTCCCAGAACACACTCACTTCGAACACTACTGTGCGTATTGGAGCTACGAAGACAACATGAAATACACCGAGGAACTCTTCGATTACCTTTTTGAAAACTTAGAATCCCTTCCAAAAGATCGAAATGTCACTATCCTCGACCGAGATAGCAATCCACAGATAGTCAGTTTCAAGACTCCCTTTAAACGTGCTAGCTTCGTTGAGCTCCTCAAAAAAGATTGCGACCTCGATATTTTGGAATTGAAGGACGTAGAACATTTACAAAAGATTTTGAAAGAAAAACATATTCACATCGAAGGCATGGAGCAAATGGGACTCACGACGCTCATCGACCAAGTGTATAAAAAAGTCAGCCGGCCCAAAATCATCGAACCGACCTATGTCTACGATTATCCAAAATTCATGCAACCACTGGCACGAGTCAGTGATAAAGATCCAAGAATCGTTGATCAGTTCCAATTGGTCGTGAACGGCTGGGAACTTCTCAAAGCTTACTCAGAGTTGGTAGATCCAATTGATCAGGCAGAACGTTTCGCGGAACAAGCCAAAGCCAAAGCGGGTGGAGATGATGAGGCCATGGAAGGCGATGATGAATTCATTACGGCTATGGAATATGGTATGCCTCCGATTTCTGGTTGGGGAATGGGAATCGATCGACTCGTATCTCTTCTCAGTCAACAAGAAAACCTCAGAGACATGGTCCTTTTCCCTTTGATGCGGCCAGAAAATGTAACCAAAGAAGAAAAATCAATCAACACGACATCGATTAAAAATACCCTCTCCATAGAAGCCATCGCCTCTTCTTTGACTCTAAAAGACGTCGATTCACTCCCCAGCGAACAGTCCAAAAGATTCATCGCTATTCTCAATAAGAAAGCAGAAACTGGCAAACTCTTAAACGCCTTGGGACATATGACGGCCGGTCTGGCAGGAAATAACAATGACAATAACAATCTCTGTTTTCTACAATACGAAGACAAAAATGGAAACGTCCACCCAAACATTTCTCACTATCCGTTCATCGTCTTGAAAGCTGATAACAGTAATAAAATCCGACAGGTCCGAGAAGAAGCTATCAAAAACGATATTCCTTTCACAGATTTCACGAGCACGATGACCATCGGAACTTCAAAAGATCAGATGCAAGCGACCAAAAATTCTGCCGAAGAAGATATAGAATACTTAGGAATTTGTCTATTCGGAGATACGAAAATTTTGAAAGAGTTCACCGGGAAGTTTTCTTTGTTTCAGTGACCCCTATGTCATTTCGACCGTAGCGGAGAAATCTAAGCGTAACGAAGTGCATATTAAGAAAAACACCCATGTTATTCAGACTTCTCCGCGTTGGTCGAAGTGACATGATGAACGAGGACTCACCTCTCCGGGACGCAGTGTATACTGTGCGTCCCCTACCATTTCAATTGATTCTTCAACTATGCAATACTTATTCCCTCGCAGCGAAATGCTCCACAAAGAAAAACATAACATCGAACTCTGGATCCCGAAGCTGGAGAGAGAAGAATTGAACGTAGTTGAAGTAAATTGTGAACGAGGGCACTACCAAGAATATCAACTCAAAACCACGACTTTTGTTTAGGTGTTTTCTTCATTGATGATGAACCACTCATCGCACAAGAAGGAGACATGGTTTTGCTCCCTCCTGGACACCGCGCATGGTACGCAGGGAAAATGAAAATAGTTCTCTCTTCTACACCAGCATATAAGCCAGAAGATGAGATTCATATTCGTTTTATAGAAGAAGAGGAAGTTGAGAAAGCTTGGAAAACGTATTTGAGCAAGATTTAGATTTTTAACATCCGTAATATGATCTGCATCCAACAAAATCTAAAAGATGAAATGATTGAAATGCATCTCGATGAAGCAGGGATTGATC
>CAZQCN010000042.1:0-6339 GCA_964592185.1 uncultured Candidatus Peribacteria bacterium | reverse complement strand
CACTCACTGCTCGCGCGCGTGCGCGCTAGGTATGAAGCAGGGATTGATCATCTCATCGCTCTACTCCAAAATCTCAAAAAAAATATTCCATGGCATGAACATCTCTTCACAAAAGAATGGGGTGGAGAAGATCTTTCCTCCAAACCGATCAATATGGATAGCGAAACCTCAGTCATCAATCATCTGAAAATAATGGCGTGGCCAAAAAAAATAATAGCGTAGAAGCATGAAATCAAAGAAATCAGACCATATGTCGATCAAAGCCATTAATAGGTTCTTTGGAGTGTATGTGAAAAAATACTGGAAGGTATATGCAGTAATGAGCTTCTTTATTATTGCTTGGCAAGGAACGGTAGCCTATGTAAGTCTCTTATACAGAGATTTCATAAATGCATTGAACAATAATCCGACCCAATACCAACCCCTCTTACGCATTGCCATTTGGATATTCGTCATTCAATTACTAAATGAAGTCTGTGTTCGAATCCCTCACTTTATAGAGACGAGAAAATTCCCTGTCATCCTGAAAAACATTATGGATGACTCATACCAAAAAATCCAAAAATACTCAGCTGAGTTTTTTCAAAACACTTTTATTGGTTCTCTCGTAAAACAACACGGAAGACTCTATAGGGCATATGCAGATATTCAGGACAATATACTCTGGGACTTTCTTCCTACCACAGCGATCATACTCAGTTCTCTTCTTATTATGGGGTCCGTAAATGTGTGGTTTGCTATCACTCTTCTTCTTTGGCTTATTCTATTCGTAGGATGTAATTATTGGTTTGCAATTATCATAGGGATTCCAAAAGACACCGCTCTCAACAAAGAAGATTCAAAGGTTTCAGGACTTATAGCAGACACGTTTACAAATTTTTCGAATATCAATCTCTTCAACAAACACGATGAAGAATTTAAAAAAATCCAGCAAACAACCGCCAAGCAGAGTGCAGCGTCTCGAAGCGCTCGCATCGTATGGCTCAAACAAAACTCAATTCAGAACACATTGATGGCTATAATTGAATTTATATTTTTCCTCATTATTATCCGTCTTCTGAAACTACAAAAAATCAATGTAGGAGAAATTATTATGTTACAGACGCTGTTGATTTATATTTTTAAAGATATTTGGAATATAAACCGTTTATTTCGATCTTTCAGCCAAAGCTACTCCGATGCTTGGGAGATGATCTCCATATTCGAAACTCCTCAAGTCATTACAGATATTCCCCAAGCGAAAATTCTCCAAGTCTCAAAGGGCGAAATAGCAATCCACAAACTCAACTTTTCCTATCACTCGAAAATTCCCATTTTCAAAAATCTTTCTCTCAATATAAAAGCCGGAGAAAAAATAGCCTTGGTTTCACGCTCTGGAGAAGGAAAATCTACGCTCATCAAGCTCCTCCTCCGACTCTACGAAATTCCAGAACGATCAATATACATTGACGAGCAGGACATCACTCAAGTCACTCAAGAAAGTCTCAGAGAAAATATGGGCCTGGTCTCTCAAGATCCAATACTCTTTCATCGATCACTCCGAGACAATATCGCTTATGGTGGCAAACATGCTGCTCAAAAAGAAATCATCGCTGCTGCCAAAAAAGCTCATTGTCATGAGTTCATTTCCAAACTTCCGAAGGGATATGACACGCTGGTCGGCGAACGTGGAGTCAAACTGTCTGGAGGAGAAAGACAGAGAATTACCATTGCACGAGCTATTTTGAAAAACGCTCCAATATTAATTCTCGATGAAGCAACCAGTTCACTCGATTCAGAATCAGAAATGTATATTCAAAAGGCTCTCCGAGAACTTATGATTGGAAAAACTTCCATAGTCATCGCCCACCGGCTGTCAACCATCATGCAAATGGATCGAATCCTCGTCATCGAAAATGGAAAAATCAGTGAAGAAGGAACCCATGCAACACTTATTAAGAAAAAAGGAAGTCACTATAAGGAATTGTGGGATATACAGTCGAAAGGCTTTGCCAGTGAACAAATAACAGTTAACAACGTTGTAAGTGAGAAGTGAAAAATTACAATACAATACACTTACATCTTTTTTTTGATTCTTGAAATTTGGCTCTTGAAGCTTTCTTGTTACTTGGAATCTTGTCTCTTGTCACTTCTTGCAAAGTTAAAATCCAGATAAAATGTTTGACGTTTCGGTACCACTTTGAAAAAAGTGCGTGTTAGTGTACGAACGCCTCGTGATCACGGCGCCTTCTACATTTAACATACTCCGTATGTCTCAAAAAACCTTCAACGCAAAAGTTGCCATTACCAATATCTTCTTGGCTATCATAGAAACTGGCCAAAAATTTGGAATTCACACTATTTCAAAAATAGTATCCGGCAACACGTATGGTGAAAACATGAAAAAAATAAAAACCGAACATCTAAAAAGCTTCCGTTCGTGCCCCATGTATTCTACCGATCAGGCGAGATCTATTACCTTCGAGCTTTTGGAGCAAGGCTATATCGAAAGAAACGAAAATAAATTCAAAAGTCTCCGACTCACTCCCAAAGCATTTCACTTCTTGCAGAACCCCGTTGATATAAATCTCTCCGAGGAACTGCTCGATGAAGCCATCTTCAGCGACAATGTCATCGAAACACAGGAAGAAACTAAACTCCTCCTCGACAGTGGCCTCAGCCCGGAAGAAATCGCAGAGAAAAGAAATATGTCAGTCAACACCATCCTCCATCACATCGCGAACCTCATGTACCACAAAAGAATCAAAGACACCGAAAAATACCTCCCGAAAGAAAAGCAAGAACTCATGAAGGACAAAATCGCAGAAGCCATGGATAAGCCGATTAAGGAAATTAAAAAGCTCATGCCGGAATCGATTAGTTACTCGGATATTAAGATGATGTTGGCACAGGTCATGCAACCGGCATAGGTTTTTAGACAAAGGGCGTCCGAGACGGACGCCCTTTTGTGTTTCTCCTTTGATCTGGTCATCCTGAATTTAATTCAGGACCTCGTCTTTTTGAAAAAACGCCCCTCCTCCCGTCATCCTGAACTTGATTCAGGACCTCGTCTTTTTTAAGGAATGAACGCAGTCAATAATCCTTTAAAAATCTTCTAATATATTACGAAAACTAACATTTTTTATAAAAGGATACGTATACATTCTCACCAATAAAAAACATGGCACGCTCTACATCGGAGTCACCACAAATCTTCCACATCGAATTCAAGAACACAGACAAAAAATACTCAAAGGCTTTACCAATCTCTATAATCTCAATACTTGTGTTTATTTTGAAGAACATGAAAATATTTACGACGCTATCGTAAGAGAGAAACAACTGAAGAATTGGAAAAGGGATTGGAAAATTTCTCTCATCGAAGAAGACAATCCTGAATGGAGAGACATTACATGTGAGCATGAGGAGATAACCCGAGATCCTGAATTAAATTCAGGATGACCAAATGAGTTAATGGAAAAGATTCTGGCAGATGAAATACAAAAACTACTAAATATCCTAAAAATCGAAAGCCCCCTTACGGGGGCAATCTCGGAGGCCGAAGCCACTAGTATCAGTACTTTAGCAAAAAAGAGGTTAAAAACAATTACATCCAGTTTTCATATTTTCAGATTATCTCTGCTCCATTATAAAATACAGAAGCTCTACAAAACAGACTTTCACCTTGCATTTACAGAGTTTTTTTGGTCTCATAGGGAGCGTTAAGAAAGTCTGTAGTAAGTGGTCTGTTGACTGTGGAAAGTCAAAAAAAGAAACCACCCACCACAGACCACAGACTACCTACCTTTCCTATGACATCTCCTATTATCTGTTTCGGTCAACAACCCTGCGGGATATTTCCCAAGCGTTTTCTCGTAGCAAAAATCCAGACTGCCTACAGACTACAAAAAGAAATTGGAGGAAAGATTGTCTTTTTCTATCATGACAGCGACCACGATTATCGAGAAACCATTACACTCGTAAAAGAAAAAGGAACGGACAAGGAAGAGCGACTCAATTTCGAACAAGAGAACAAAATTCAAAAGAAATATTCTCCTCTGTATCTCAAGAGAGTTCCAGCCGACTGGCAGGCTCCCATGGCTCGCCGACTCCCCCGCTTCGTAGAACCGAACCTTGTTGATATATTTAAAAGCGTTTCTGCAAACATCGTGTCGGATTTTTGCCTCGAAATGTATGAAAAAATGGGGCTTTTGGAACATATAGAAATCGTACGATCCGGAGATCCGAAATTTCGAGAGGCAGCATGTGATGTTTCAGAGTACTATGTCGATATCCCGTACGAAGGAGAAGTCGCCCGAGCAAAATTTCTACCAGAAAAAAACGTATTTGAAATTCACCGAGGAGGAGAAGAATATCTAGAAATTCCTTCCCAACCGTTTACGAAAGAACAAATCAATCCGACTCGTGAAACACGCTTTGATTGGATGCAATCAGTCATTCATTGTACTCACTATATTGCTGGAGCCGGAGAAAAAGCCTATCTGGGAGATACCGCTAGCAAGTGGCCAGATGTGACATTTGTGCCACGGGATACTATTGATGATCCCCATGGATCCTGGACCAAAACCGGTTTTGAAAATTAACCCTCAATTATGAAAATTCTTGCCGTAGGAGCTCACCCTGATGATATTGAATTCGGATGCGGAGGCATCCTCATCAAAGAAGCGAAGAAAGGAAGTACTTTAAAAAATCTCGTCCTTACCAAAGGCGAAGCCGGATCGAACGGAACCCCAGAAGGTCGTGAAGAAGAATCAGAACAAGCCGCAAAAATTATGGGGGCAGATATCGAATTTTTGGAAATGGGAGGAGATTGTCATGTAAATTACTTACCAGAAAACGTCATCGAAATCGCACGAGTTATACGAATATTCAAACCTGACATCGTCCTCACCCCCGACCTCGGAACCAATCAACATCCTGATCACTTCAAAGTCGGACAAATGACCCGTGATGCTTGTAGATATGCACGCTATGGAGGTCTCACAGAGCTCAAAGATTTACCTTGCCACAAAATTAAAAATCTCTACTTCTATCCAGTCACCTCTGAGATCGACCACCCGGATATTGTTATAGACATTTCTGATGTTTTCGAAACATGGGTTGAAGTCATGAAATGCCACGAAAGCCAGCTTCAAACAAGACAATATATCGAACTTCAAACTCGAAGAGCAAGTCACTTAGGAACGCTCACTGGGGGCAATTACGCACAAGGCTTATGGAAGAATGATGCTTTGCAAGTAGACTTCATTTCTGATTTGGGGCTCAGTTCGAGAAATTTTTGATGAGGTTTAAAATATTTTACATATAATAAAACAAGGCTTCACCTCTTCCGGGACGCAGTGTATACTGTGCGACCCCTACCATGTTCAACATTATGACTCTTCGAATCGGAATCACTTCCTACCCAAATGTCGGCGGCAGCGGTGTCATCGCCACCGAGCTCGGAATCGAGCTGGCAAAGCTCGGGCATGAAATTCATTTCATCAGTTACGAGAAACCATTTCGTCTCAATGGTGATAAAAAGAATATAACTTTTCACCAGGTTCCCATTAATGAATATTCGCTTTTCAAATACCCAGACTACACACTTCCACTTTCAGTGAAAATGGCCGAAGTCAGCAAACAATATTCACTCGATATTCTGCATGTTCACTATGCTGTCCCTCATGCAACAGCCGCTATTTTGGCGAGAGACCTGATTGGCACCAACATGCCAAAAGTCATTACTACGCTCCATGGAACTGATATCACTCTCCTCGGAGAAGATCCCAGCTTTCAACCAATTATCCAATATTCCATGGAACATTCCTGTGGCGTCACGGCGGTATCGGAATATCTCAAGCAAAAAACATTACAACGATTCAAACTTTCAAAATCCATCGAAGTCATCCACAATTTCGTAGCCATCAAAAAACCGACTGAAAAACCTGAAGTGATGAAACAGAAACTCGGAATTTCACCCGAAGAAAAAATTATCATTCACATGTCCAATGTTCGTCCGTTAAAAAGAATTCCAGATCTACTCAAAACTTTTGCAGAAGTCTCAAAAACTTCCAAAGTAAAACTTTTACTCCTCTCCGGTGGAGATTTCACCCCTTATGAATCACTCGTAGAAGAATTACATATCCGAGATAAGATCGTAATCAAAGACTGGGTGAACGACATAGAAAATTATCTTCAGATCGCCAACGTACTCCTCCATACTTCCGAAAATGAAAGTTTTGGCCTGAGCATCCTCGAAGCACTCTCCAGTGGAGTTCCCGTCGTCGCAACCAAAGCAGGAGGAGTCGTGGAAGTCATGAAAGACGGTGAAACTGGATTCCTTTGTGAAATCGGAGA
>CAZQCN010000041.1:0-9560 GCA_964592185.1 uncultured Candidatus Peribacteria bacterium | reverse complement strand
CCAAGCCATTGAAATGCATCTCCCACCACCGGAAGACCTCCTAGAATATTGATAATAAACACAAAAAGAGCAACAACTACGGTCATCCCAAGTATAATACCAAATCCTCGAGCAACACCTACCATAAGATTTATCCAAAAAACCTTAAAAGGAGAACTCAAATAGTGCACATATTCATGAATTCCTTCATCCAAAGTTTGAGTCATAATCTTTGATGTCTTCTGTAATTTCAAATCAATATCCGACTCTACAGGGAGTTTTTTACGAGCACGAAACATCATGAAGGTACATTATTTATCGAGCCAATCAGCCAATTTCAAAAGAAGTTTTTTCGGACCATTATTCACATTTCTCACGACATTAATTTCATGATGACGATTTTGAGATATTTCAAGATCATTCCTATACGGCATCTGATACTGAGGGGCCGGTTGTGAAACATGACCATGAGATGATTGGAAAACCTTTGTTAGTTTTTGACGTATTTGATTCCGAGTGTCAGAGCCTTTCGCGGGAGCAAAAAGAAGACCAAGTACTGATCCAACCGCTCCACCGATAACTAAACCATAAAGAAAAGATTTTTTTTTGTTTTTTGGATTTTGGGGATCCATAGGGGAAAATGTTAGATACTAAAAAAAGATGTCAGAAAGGAATTTTATTCCTGATCATCTTTACGTTTCCGCCCACTCATGAGGCTTAAAACAAATTTTTTAATGAATTGAAGATCTCCAAATGTATCTTTGAGAAGCTCAAAAGGACTGAGAATATACTTTTCAAGCCCATCAGAAAGACGATCAATTCGATCGGTGAGGTGAGCTACGTTCTTCAATACCTGCAACATACGAATTCCAACAAATACTGCCATTACTGTCAAAGTAATGAGAGCAATAATAGCAATAACAATGAGTAAATCTGTGATAGTCATAGAGGAAGTAAAATTCCAAAAGGAAACAATAACCCTTCTCCACCATTATACTACAGAACACAAATTTTGTGCAAAGAGAAGTTTCACTGAGTCACTTATAACTTGTTGAAATTATATTTTATATAATCTACTTACATATTGCCGATCATAATCGTCATGAGAAAGAAATGCCTCAATCACCTTCCCTCTTCTTATCAATCGAAATGAATTTCCACCAATATCCACTTTAAGAATATAAACTTTCTCTAGTCTCCTAGCCCAAATATCATTTTTTAAATTTCGAATCAACCTCTCTTTTATAGGTTCTCTACGATTACCTTTTTCAAGAACTTCTTTCAGTTGAGAGATCAGTTCAGATGGATTTTTTATCTCATATCTCTTAGCCAAAAAATCTACAATACTCTGTGAATCAACCTTTTCAGATAAATAATCACTTTCGTCAACGAGGTTTTTATTCTCTGATCCAAAAGATGTAATTGTATTCCTAACTTTTACAGCTTTTACTATACTTTTTGAAAGTGAAAATCCATGATCAAGGGAAAGAATTTCAAGTTCATGAATCAAAAACTCAGTATTTTCAATCAAGCCTACTTGATTTAAAATTTTTCGAATAGGGACAGGTTCATCTCTTTTATACGAATGGATAATTACCTTTCTTAGATCTCTTTTTTGATCAGAATTAAGATCTCCGAATTCCAATAATCTATTCATAACTATCTTTATATAAACATCCAAATCCTTTGGTTCCAGCTCGATTTTTGATCTAAAATGATAATTTTGATTATCCTTAATTCCTTCGGAACGTAAAGATTTTTTCATAGATTCCAACGGAACAACCTGTTTTTTAGATATTCCCATTTTATCCTTCAAATTTTTTCGAGTGACCTCAGTATTACTTTTCAAAAATAAATTCATTACCTCTGAATTTATATAAGAAGAATAATAATGTATAAGTGAAAACTCAAACGCTTGTAATTCAAGATCAATAGTCTTTTTTTCTTCTGCAGAAAGACGATCCAAACCGAATCTCTCTTCATCTAAACGAACAAATACAGATCCTTCTTTTTTCTTTCGATACAAAAATTTTCGATAGGATTCTTGAGAAAGACGTAAAAATCTCTGATTTAATTCCTGCCAAAATGTATCCTCTCTCATTTGATCCAATATCTGAGAAGAATTAGCACTCGGAAATAAATCTTCTAAGAAATTAATATTTATAAGTTTCCGTGAGAATTTTTCAATTCTGATTTTGGAAAATTCAAATTCAGCTTCCCTCTTATCAAATTTATTTAGCTCTGATTTTCGACTTTTCTCTAAGTCACCAAGTCTCTTCGCCTGAAGATCTAAAAATGCATCATCTTTTCTATGAGGTTGGTTATTGAGAAGAGTCTTAAGCTTTTTTACATACTCTCTCCTCGATTCTTCCATATCTCGTTGAAACTCATTTTCTAAAGGATCATTTTGCAAAGATCTTATAAATAAATTATAACTTACTCTAAAAGTAAAATAAAAAGACGAAATCGCCCCTGAAGATGATATATTCTTGGGTGTTTCTGAAAGAGTAGAAAAAACTTTTTTTAATACACTCATCTAACATTACTAATAATATAATAGAATATAATAATGTAAAAATCGCTATATGTCAAAAAATATTTACCGATAATTCCCAAACGCCAATGGGATTTGAATCACCTCTTTGCTCCTCAAATGAGTCATCACCTCCTGCAATGTATCCTTCGAAGCCGAAGAAACACGCACTTCCCCTCCCTGAATCTGTGTCTTAATTTTTGGAAAAAATTCTTTGATTTCTTTCACGACTTTTTTCGCATTTTCCGTATCAATTTCCTTGCGAAGAGGATAATGTTTTCGGATCGTCCCGCCAGAAGCATCTTCCATTTTTCCTTCTGGATCCAAGATACGCGTCGAAAGACCTCTCTTTGCAATTTTTGCTGCCAACACATCCCAGACCTGCGAAAGAGTAAAAGCATTCTCAGTAGCAATAACCAACTCATCATCTTTCAAATCCAATTCATGCTTCCCTTGTTTCAAATCATAACGCGTTGCAATTTCTTTTCGTGATACATCAAGAGCGTTCTTGAGTTCTTGGAGATCGAATTGTGCAGTAATGTCGAAGGAGAAATCAGCCATAGAAGAAAGTTAAAAATGGGAATGGTCATCCCGGTGCGACCCGGTATACCGTCGCTTCAAAACCCGGGATCTCGCTATCTTATAAACATGGAGAAAAAATGCGAGATCCTGAATCAAGTTCAGGATGACCACAATAAAATATTTTCTAAATTTTCATTTTTATTTTCTCCAAAATAATCTCATTCACCATTCCCGGATTCGCCTGCCCTTTCGTCTCTTTCATCACCTGACCCACTAGAAAAGCCAATGCCTTATCCTTCCCTGCTTGATAATCAACGATAGACTGGGGATTCGCTGCCAATACTTCAGTAACGACTTTCTCAATGAGACCAGTATCGCTCACCTGCTTCCATCCTTTTTCTTCAATAATGGCAGAAGGTTTCGCCCCTGTTTCATACATGATTGGAAATACATCTTTCGCAATTTTCCCTGATATTTCTCCGGACCCTACCAAAGCAATGAGATGAGCCAAATCAGTCGCACTAAATTTCAAAGTATGAACCGTTTCCTGTTTTTCTTTGAGAAGTGCTGGAAGTGCAGAGAGAACCCAACTCACCGACGCTTTCAAATCTTTTGATTGAGTGACCACCTCTTCGAAGAAATCAGCAAAGGGCTTATCAGAAACCAAAAAAATTGCTTCTTTCTCAGAGAGAGCATACTCAGAAATATATCTATCAAATCTTTGTGCTGGAAGCTCTGGAAGTTGAGCTCGAATCGCTTCAATCTCTTCCTGAGTTAAAACAATCGGTGGAATATCTGGCTCTTGAAAATATCGATAATCAGCTGATGATTCTTTTTCACGAAGAAGCTTCGTCACTTTTTCATCATCAATCCACCCTACGGTTTGCTCTTTCTTCAAAGGCTCTCCCATTTCAATCAATTCGGTCAAACGAGCAATTTCATATTTCAATGCCGCTTCGAGAGAACGAAATGAATTCAAATTTTTAATTTCAACACGAGGAAACAAAACTCCATGAACGGGATGTACAAAGAAGTTTGGATATTCTTCTGGTTTTGCTCCCACCGGCCGAATCGAAACGGAAGCATCAAAACGCATCATCCCTTTTTCCATATCACAATCTGAAGCCCCAACATATCGAAGAATATTCTGAATTTGCTCAGCATACAGTCGAGCTTCCACTGGACTTCGCAGATCAGGTTCACTCACAATTTCCATAAGCGGAGTACCACTTCGATTATAATCACAGAGTGTTCCTTGAGAAATATGAGTTAGTTTCCCAGCATCATTTTCAAGGTGCATCCGAGTAATATTCACTACAAATTCAGGACGAGCTCCCTCCTCGGTAGTCCTGAGTGAAACAGCACCTTTCACCGCAATGGGAATATCATTCTGAGTAATCTGATAGCCTGACGGAAGATCCGGATAATAATACTGTTTCCGATCAAAAAAACTCTTTTCATTAATATGACATCCCAGAGCCAATCCCGCAGCGATCCCTTTTTGAATCACTGATTCATTGGGAACTGGTAATTGACCTGGAAAACCCATACAAACAGGACAGACATTCGTATTGGGAATCTTCCCAAAAGAATCATTATCACACGAACAGAAGAATTTACTCTTCGTGTTTACCTGAGCATGGATTTCGAGACCAATGATGGTTTCTAATTGCATATGAAGAAAGTTTATCGTTTATCACTTATCGTTCATTTATTATAAAGCTCGATAAACGATAAACGACCAACGGATTATTTTTGTAATTCTACTTTTTTCTGAACTGTTTTAAAGAAATGCAATTCATCTCCCTCTTTCAACTTAAACTTCCCCTTGAATGTAGCTCCACAATCTTCTCCCACCTGAACCGCTACAACCTTGGATGGACCTCTTTGAATATCGAGAATTTCACCAGTCGAAACCTGAGCATCATTTCGATAAATCTTTACCTTCACGTTTGGCTCGATTTGACTCTCAGAAACCTTCCCTCCAATAATCATAGAATCCTTTTCTGTAAAAAATATTTTCTTTATTTTCAAGATACCGAGGTCAACATCTTCAAATTCTGGAGCAAGAGATTCTAACATTTTTTGAGTCAAATCCTCAACGAGCTTATAAATAATATTGTAATGGTGAATTTCTATATTTTTTGCATTTGCCTCATGTTTTACATCAGGACTTGCAAAATCCACATTGAAAGCGACAAGGTCAGAATCTGTCGCATTCGCGAGAAGCACATCAGACTGTGAAATATTCCCAGTTCTTCCTCGAACAATTTTAATTTTTGCATTCTCCGTCTTAATTTTGCCAAGAGAATCTTTGATTGCCTCAAGTGATCCAATAGTATCTGCTTTCAAAACAATACATATTCCTTTCATAGCATCTCCTTCTTTTGAAGTCGAAAGCAATTCCAAGCCAATATCACTGGCACTTTTTCCACTTGTTCCCCTCTTTTCTGCGATAGTATCAGAAAGTTTCTTCGCTTCATGCTCATTTGCTACCACTTGTAACACATCTCCTACATGAGGAAGATCATTCAAACCAGTAATCATGACGGGCATAGCAGGTCCTGCTTTTTCCACCGTCTTACGACGATCATTCAATAAATTTTTCACTCTCCCAAAGGTACTTCCAATCACAAAAGTATCACGAACTGAAAGCGAACCCGTATGAATAAGTATCGTAGCAATTTTCCCTAACTTTGCATCAAAATTCGATTCAATAACTGTACCGATAGCAGGACGTTTCGGATCTGCCTTCAAATCCATAATATCTGCCTGCAAAAGCACTGCATCAAGAAGCTTATTAATACTCTCTATATCATGCTTAGAAACAGGAATCATCATAACATCTCCACCCCATTCTTCTGGAACCAAACCAATTTCAGAAAGCTCTGTTTTTACTTTATCGATATTTGCATCAGGAAGATCTTTTTTAGTAATAGCAACAATAATAGGGATTTTTGCTTCTTTCGCATGAGAAATTGCCTCTTTTGTTTGAGACTTAACTCCTTCATTTGAAGCAATAGCCAATATAGCAATATCCGTCGATTGCACTCCACGTTTTCTCATCGCAATAAAAGCTTCATGTCCCGGAGTATCAATGAAGGTAATATCCCGATCATGTACGTGTACTTGATACGCTCCAATACTTTGAGTAATACTTCCTGCTTCTTTATCAACAACATTTGATTTTCGAATCGTGTCCAAAAGCGACGTCTTCCCATGATCAACATGCCCCATAACTGAAACAATAGGTGATCGAGTTACTCCCCCTTTTTTGTCCTCAGCAAGCAGCACTCCCAAATCAACTGAAACCATACTCTGGAGCGTCGCTGCTGCTGTATCCAGCTCAATACGGATTCCTAATTCTTCACCAACAAGAGACATAACATCAAAATCAATACTTTCATTGATATTGACCATGAAGCCATCTTGAATCAACTGCATAATAACCTTCGTTGCAGGGATATGAATGAGATCCGAAAATTCCTTTACACTGGCAACAGGAGGAACAAGGAAGAGCGGCTTTGGAGGTTCCTCTGGAGTTTTCTGACTGTGATCTGTAGTCTGTGGAGATTCAGAAGAAACTTCTTGAATAGAGTCACCAACCTTTGGAGTTTCAATAATCGTAGACTCTGAAGTATGAGCAACCTCAATCTTTTGCTCCTCAACTTTTACAACTTTTGTTTTCTCAACTCCTTTTTTTGCAGGTTCTTTAATAACTTTCGTTGCAACTACTTTCTTCTTTTCTACAGAAGGAGCTTTTCCTTTAATCGTTTTTACCACTTTTGACTTTGATGCAACCATAGAAAAATAAACAGAAAAATAACGTTCCCATTATACATAATTTCGTTGATTTGTAACCCTGAGGTGGGAGGAAATGGGAATAAGACTTGATAAAATCAATATTTTATAGTGTAGTAATTAATCCACTGCACATATTCATAACAAAACCGTCATTTAAAAAAGACACGAAGAAATGGATGATATTATGGAATCATCAAAAGACATAGAGACGTCACACTTATTTCTTCCCAATCACAAACCGCTCTTTCCCTCCCAAATCTCTTTTCACTTCCCAAGAAATATTCGGTAATGCTTCCTTACAAAGCTCACATAAACAAGAAGTATTCTCCATCCCCGCCTCAAACATGAACAATTCTGGCAATTGCTTTCTTTTTTTGAGTTGCGACAAAAGTTCTCGGTAAACATCAAGCCCATCATTTCCAGCATAGAGAGCGAGAGAAGGTTCATATTTCAAATCTGAAGAAAGGTCTGTAGTCTGTGGTCTGTAGTTTGTAGTTTCTAAATAATTATTTGTATTTTCCACAGTCAACAGACCACCAACCACCAACCCCTCTTCCACATACGGTAAATTCGCTATTAATATATCAATTTCATCATTTCTCCACGGTTTCAAAAGATCCCCCTGTCGAAACTCAACAGAAGTAGACCATCTCTGGGCATTTAACTGTGCCACTTCGAGAGCTTCAGGAGAAATATCGCTGGCGCAGACATGTGTAAAACCTTCGAGAAAAAGAGTAATGGGGATGCAACCGCTCCCAGTACCGAGATCGAGAATTCGTAGTTTCGCAGTTTCGTGGTTTCGTAATTTCGAACATGCGAAAGAACGAACAAACGAAAACACCTCCTCAACCATCTCTTCAGTCTCCGGTCGAGGAATCAACACCCTTTCATCCACAAAAAAATTCCGACCATAAAATTCTTTCTCATGAATTATATATGCCAGAGGATATCCATTTTGAAGCTTCTGAAGCAACTCTTGAAATTTTTCACTCTCCACATCCGAGAGCTCACGACCATCATGAGAATAGAGATACTCTCTTCTTTCTGATAACACAAAAGCAAGCAACAACTCGCATTCCAAGCGAGGAACATTATTTTTTTTTGCATCAGAAAGAATTTCTCGGATATTCATGAGAAAACTGTAAAAGCTAGGCCTGAGATAATCGAGAAGATTCATCCGCCAATCTGACCTGTTCAATCACGTCTCCGATATCCCCTTCCATAATTGTCGGAAGATTGGACCAGTTCTGATGAATACGGTGATCGGTTAAGCGATCTTGAGGAAAATTATAGGTACGAATTTTTTCTGAACGATCACCAGAACCAATCTGCCCCAAAATCACTTCTCCCCGTTCTTTGATGAGACGCTCTTGTTCCAATTCATACAAACGAGAACGAAGTACCATCATGGCCTGCTCCCGATTCTGTCCCTGACTTCGTTCATTTTGACATTGAACTACCAATCCAGTTGGGATATGAGTAATTCGAACGGCTGACTCCACCTTATTTACATGCTGTCCTCCAGCACCTCCCGCACGATAGTAATCCAAACGAAGATCAGATGCTTTGATCTCAAATTCCACCGCATCAATCTCTGGAAGTACCGCTACCGTCACAGTCGAAGTGTGTACACGCCCCTGACTCTCCGTCTCAGGAATTCTCTGTACTCGATGAACCCCACTTTCAAATTTCATTTTTGAAAAAACTCTATTCCCAGTAATTCTAAATATCACCTCCTTCAAACCGCGAGTGGCTCCTTCCGTCGTCGAAAGAATCTCGAGGTTCCAATCCTGTGAAGCCGCAAATTTACTATACATTCGAAACAATTCTTCGGCAAAAATACACGATTCATCCCCCCCTGCTCCTGGACGAATTTCAACAATCACATCTTTCGCATCGTTCGGATCTTCAGGAACAAGCATAATTTTTATTTTCCCTTCCATCACTTCCTTTTTAGCTTGAAAATCAATGATTTCATCCCGAATCATTTGAAGCATCTCCAAGTCTTTTTCATCACCCAACTGTTTCTCAGCATTTTCCAAGTTACTACAAATCATCTGATATTCATGAATCGTATCCACTCGACTCTTCATATGAGCATATTCCTTCGATACTTTTTTGTACCTTGGTAAGTCAGCCAAAACAGCTGGATCTGCTATTTGCGATTCGAGGTCTTTGAATTCAGTGAGAATTTTTTGAAGTTTATCGAGCATAGAAAGATAAAGTTACAAGTGACAAGCTAACAAGGTACAAGAAAAGAAATAAGGATTAAGGCGTCAAGTACCAAGAAAAATACTCTATAAGATATATCAAAAATAAGAAAGGGGGGCTTAAAACTTGCATCTTGTTTCTTGAAACTTCCCTGTTACTTGTAAGCTTGTATCTTGTTACTTTTCTTCAGGTACCAAAAAAAAGCCTTAACGGCTTTTTCGTATAAATCGCTAAGCAGCCTGAGCCATTTCTCGAAGATCTTTGAGATTTGATGGATCACTCGCTTTTTTCTTCTCTTCTTTTTTCTTCTTATCACTCTTTGCTTCTTCAGCTTTTTGAAGTTTCTTCTGGAATTTAACTACTCGTCCCTCAGCATCGATAAGGTTTTCTTTTCCAGTATAAAAAGGATGACATTGACTGCACACATCCACTCGAATCTCTTCTAATGTAGATCCTACCGTGAAAGAATGCCCGCAAGCACATCGAACTTTTGATTGAAAATATTGAGGAT
>CAZQCN010000040.1:0-9562 GCA_964592185.1 uncultured Candidatus Peribacteria bacterium | reverse complement strand
TTATTTGAAACATTATGGGAGAAACTCTAGATCAAACCATCGTTCTCGGTTCCGGATGCTTTTGGTGCCTCGAAGCCGCACTCCAAGATTTGAAAGGAATTACGAATCTCACTTCAGGGTACGCCGGCGGGAACACTCCGAACCCTACCTATGAAGTAATCTGTAGTGGAAAAAGTGACCACGCCGAAGTAGTAGAAGTTGAATATAATCCAGCTCTTATATCACTCGAAAAAATTCTCGAAATATTTTTCATCATGCATGATCCTACCAGCCTCAACCGACAAGGAAATGATGTTGGTACTCAATATCTCTCTATCATCCTCTACACCACTTCCGAACAAAAAACCATCGCTGAAAAAGTTATGATCGAGGTGCAAACGCAATTCAATCAACCTTTGGTTACTATCTTAGAGCCATTCAAAGTATTCTACCCAGCCGAAGACTACCATCAGAGATATTACGAAAAAAATCCAAATCAAGCATATTGTCAGTTTGTGATTCGGCCGAAATTAGAGAAGGTGGAAAGGTATTTGTGAAAAATAAAAATATCAATGTAGGGGTCAGGCATGCCTGACCCCTACATTCAGGTTGAAAAAACATCAAAAAAATGATACAATGGAGTGATAATTTTTCTCCATGGATCCCCATCATCAAGAAAACAATTCCGATTCTCTTTACCTCCAACAACTCCAATTCAAAAAGGAAGATGAAAAAACATGGCTCAACTTTTTCATAAAAAACTTCCGGGTCACTGTCTTGATCATCATCGGACTCCTCGTATGGGGAGGAATATCTCTCCAAAGTCTTCCACTCGAATCAACCCCAGAAGTAACAATCCCAGTAGGGATCGTCAGTGTAGGACTCCCAGGAGCTTCCCCATCTGATATAGAGGAGCTCATCGTACGAAAAATAGAATCTAGAGTAGGAAATCTTAGTGGAGTGAAACAAATCACCTCTACTTCATCCCATTCATTTGGAGTTATCAGTGTTGAATTCAGAGCCGAGGAAGATATCAAAGATTCCATCCGTCGGTTACGAGATAGTGTAGAAAGTGTAAAAGCTGAGCTCCCTATAGATGCCACCGACCCACAGGTCAGTGAAGTTTCTTTTAGTGATAGTCCTGTATGGACCTTTGTTATTTCTGGTCCGTACGATGGATTCACATTAAGAAAATTTGCAGAAACAGTACAAAATGAAATAGAAAAACTTCCAGAAACAAAAGAAGTAACCATTAATGGAGGAGATACTACAGAGCTTCGTGTGTTCTTTGATCCCGACAAACTCGAATCACATAATCTCACCATTGATCAAGTCAATGGGGCTATTCGTGCAAACAACATCACTATTCCTTTGGGTACGGTAGAAGTTTCAAATTTCGAATACAATATTCGGGTCAATGAAAAATTTACCAATGCGCTCGACCTCTCTCAGATACCAATTACCATAGAAAATGATCGAGTCATTCGACTTGAAGATGTTGCAAGCGTTCAAGAAATTGCAAAAAAAAGAAACATAGAAAACCTCTTTTCAGTAAATGGAGATGCTCCCTATGAAGCAGTCACTCTCAATGTCATAAAGAAAACTGGAACATCAATCATCACTCTCATCGACAGTGGAAAAGAAAAAATAGAAAACCTCAAAAAATCTGAATTTCCACAAGACCTCAATATTGAAACAACTCTTGATCAATCGACTACCATTCGCCGAGATGTAAATCAACTCCTCCACGACGGAATACTCACAGTACTTCTCGTATTCATCATTTTATTTCTTTTCGTAGGACTCAAAGAAGCTTTCGTGGCAGGACTCGCCGTGCCCCTCGTATTTTGTGCCACATTTGGGATCATGCTTCTCACAGGGATTTCTCTCAATTTTCTTTCTATTTTTTCTCTTATTCTGTCACTCGGACTCCTCGTAGACGATGCCATCGTCGTAGTACAAGCCACAAAACAATACCTCAAGACAGGAAAATTCACTCCAGAAGAAGCCGTACTTCTGGTCTTCCACGATTATAAAGTATTACTCACCACTACAACGCTCACCACCATTTGGGCATTCATTCCACTCCTGCTGGCCACAGGGATTATTGGGCAAT
The DNA here is from genome assembly GCA_964592185.1 of uncultured Candidatus Peribacteria bacterium. GTDB lineage: Bacteria > Patescibacteriota > Gracilibacteria > CAZQCN01 > CAZQCN01 > CAZQCN01. Next base: position 7,467 of record CAZQCN010000040.1, on the reverse strand, counting down.
TCATTCGCTCTATACCAATTACCGTATCCGTCACCTTGGCAGCATCATACGCCATCGCCATCATCATCAATCATCCAATGGCTATTATTCTCGAACGATTCCGATTGGTCAGAATACATTTCAAAGTCATCACACTTCTCTCATCCCTTGCACTCATTGGATCTGTAGTTCTCCTTGCACTCGAAAAAATTTCACAAACTCAAGGAATCATAATGATAGGCGTTTGTGGATATATTTTTATTTCCTTGATCAGTGCCTACAGAAAGAGACTCAAAGTACAACTCCAAAGAAACGAAGATCTTCTCCTTATAGAACTCGCAGACCCTCAAAAAATAAAGGAAAAAATTCGACATCATTATGGAGATGGAAATCAAGAAAGAAGTTTCTGGAGTCGAATTATTAATGGAGTTATAAAACTTGAAAGTTTTCTCAATGGATATGGTTCCTTACTCAAAAGAATCCTATCCAGTCGAGCGAAATCTTGGATCCTTCTCATATTTTCTGGAATCGCTTTCTTCATTTCCATCATATTCCCAGCGACTGGAATGCTAAAATCAGAGTTTATTTCCGCTGATGATGCAGAATATATGTATATCAATATCGAAGGACCACAAGGACTGGTATTGGACAAAACAAAAATTGTCGCCGAAGAAGTACAGAATATCCTTCTCAAAGAAGAGGCTATCAAAAACTTTTCTTTTGTCGTTGGGGCTTCAGGAGTTAACCTCGATACAGGGGCATCAAATCCAGGATCAGGAAATGGAGGGCAAAGTAATCGTGCACAATTTGCACTCAACCTCTTTCCAAAAAAAGAAAGACCAATAAGCAAAGCATCTGGAAAGATAGAAAAATCATATGAATTTGCTCAACGTCTAAGAAAGCTCATTGCTCCGATTCAAGGTGCAAAAATCAATGTCGTGGAAGTCTCTGGAGGTCCACCAAGTGGAGCTGATTTCGAAGCAAAAATACTTGGCACTGATCTCATAACTCTAGAAAACACCGTAAATGATCTCAAAGAGATTCTTTCTAAAATTCCAGGAACTGTGAACATCCAAACGTCAATCAAGCTTAGCCCTGGTGAGTTTACCCTCGAATTAAATACTGAAGAAATGCAACTCAAAGGAGTAAATGCCGCACAACTTGCAACCACACTCCGTGCAGCCCTTACTGGAACGGAAATTACAAAAATCCTCAGAGATGACAAGGAGATAACTGTCCGTACTGAACTCGATGAGTCTGAAAAACTCGATATCTCTCGTATTGAATCGCTCATACTCAGTAACGGTCGAGGAGAAAACTTTCGTCTTGGAGAAGTAGCCAGTGTCCGACTCGATCCAGCCATCACTTCTATCAGCCGTATTGATCAAAAACGTGCTGTTGTCCTCTCTGCCGGAGTAGAGAAACCGAGACTTCCTGCCGAAGTACTGAAGGAATTCCAAGAGCTCATTCAAAAGAATCCACTCCCCGAAGGATATGAAATTATTTATGGAGGACAAAATGATACCAACACCGAATCAATCCTCTCCATTTTACGAGCCATGATTTTGGCTATGATCTTGATCGTTGGAACCCTCGTTATTCAATTCAATTCATTCCGTAAATCGATCCTCGTTCTCGCCACTATTCCTCTCGCTCTCACAGGAGTCTTCCTCGGGTTGACCATATTCGGATTTACACTGTCTTTCCCAAGTCTCATCGGAATTCTCGCCCTCTTCGGAATCGTCGTAAAAAATGCTGTCATACTCGTAGACAAAGTAAATCTCAATCTCAAAGTAGGAATTCCATTTATTGATGCTATCGTTGATGCCTCTAAGTCTCGTCTCGAAGCAATCCTCCTCACATCCATCTGTACCATTGTCGGAATGATCCCCCTTACGGTTTCTAATCCAACATGGCAAGGCCTCGGACTCGCACTCATATTTGGACTCATTACTTCTACTTTCTTGACGCTATTTATTATCCCAGTACTCTTCAATATCCTCATCAGAAAAAGTAATATGAGAGAGGAACGATTGAGAGCATTGAAAAATCATGTGGCAGGTGGAGGACATTTTTAGTACACCTCTCCGAGGTAGCATACTTCACAATATATCTTCCCCACCTGAGAACTCGAATATATTTCTTTCTTACATTTTTCACATACTTTCTTCGAAAGAAACCGATCATTGCGAAAATTCAGCCGATCTCGATGCCGCTGATCTGGACACCTTCGAGGACTCGGAATATTCAATTTCTTATAAAACTCTAATTCTTTGGGAAGGATTTTGTAAGGGGTATGGATAATTTCACAATGAAATATTTGCTTACAAATATCATCGGGTACATTTGAAATTGAATCTGGAATTTCACGTACAGACGGGATTAATCCCGTCTCTGCAATGGATGCATCCATCCATTTCCATCCTTTTTGCAACACTTCTTCTTTGCTGAGGGGATAATAATCTTGCACAATCGTTTCATTGTAGCAAAAAGGAGATATGTTTGAAGGAAAAAATTCCCCCCATTCATTTCCCTGTTTCATATGTTCAATAATTTTTGGAACCAACGCTTCATATTCTTCCTTACTGTACTGCTTATTCAAGACACAATACTGCTTTTTCTGCAATCCGACACACCCGAAACAATCACTCGAATTCATACATAAATCTGAATAGAAAACTTCATTCGTATTCCAACACGATGAACAGAAGAGATTGTGAAAGGCAGCCGTCCCTCCGGTCGTGTAGTACACAAGTTCCGAACGCTCATAGCCCATACACGTCATATCCTGGGAGCTAAACACTTCATCCAACTGAACTCCATAATTCACATCCTCACAATTTGTACAGTCAAAACACCAATAGCAATTTTTATCATTTACCAAGTTATCTCCAACACTATTTTGAGTATTCGTTTGGTAACAATTTCGAATAAAAAACTTTTCTTTCAGTTGATGAAAAATTAATTCTTTTGCTTTCTTCATTCCAGCATACGTGTGAAGTTCATAGGAGGCCAAAATTTGAAAATATTCTTCCTTCGAATATTTCTGGTTCAAAATATAATACTGCTTTTGCCGTAATCCCACACAGCCAAAACAATTCTGACAACCACGAAGGTCAATGGAAAACAAACAATCCGAAGAGCTTTCAGAATGATCAACAAACTTACATTGATAAAGTTTTTTCGAAAACAAACATTCGTAACACAGTTCACTGTCATACAACCAGAGACTGTCGATGGAGTTTTTGTTCCCTTTGCAATAGTTGTCATACATACAATCTTCTTGATAGAAACTTCCAAAAGTCAGATAACAATTCTTGTTTGAAAACGCATAATTGCAGTATTCACTATTTTGATGTTGACTGTTGACGATTGAAAGCCGAGGAACTTCCAAGAGTAACTCTTCAAATTGCTCGAAGAAGGACTTCGAAAAATCGAACTCACGACCATACGAAACTCCGTCCCACTCGCTCCCCCACCACGCAGTTTGATCATAAACTTTGAAAAGAGAATCTGGTGGATAAATGGAAATAATATTTTTTCCAGAAGCATCACACTTCCGACTGTAAAGCTTTCGTTCATTCCGCCATGCCATGCGAGAACGTGCCCGCTCATCCGGACACAAAGTAGGAATTGGCAGAGCATATTTCACTCCATTGAATACAGGAGAAACTTTGTCATAGAAGGCAAGATCATCTTCGGTGATAGTAAATTCTTTTCCGGACAAGCGGCAAATACGATTCATAGAGAGATATTGAATGCCCACAGCCTACTGTGATAGAGTAAGAGTGGTAAATACCACCACATGGTGATTGCCATTACCATAATTAAATATTTTCCATGTTTTATCTCATCTTCGAACAACTCGGACTTTCCAAAAATGAAGGGAAAATTTACGAAACACTACTCGAAGAAGGTGAAGCTTCCGTGAGCACGATTGCGAAAAAAGCAAATATCCATCGACGAAACGTCTACGATTCAATCCAGAGGCTGATTGAAAAAGGTTTAGTATTCGAGATTATTCAAAGCGCAGAAAGCCGATACCAGGCCGTCGATCCAAACAAACTCATGGAAATGATTCAGGAAAAAGAACAACTGCTGGCAAAAATAATGCCGCAGCTACAAGAAACGTATTCGAAAACTCCGCATAAAAATGAAGTCTACATTTATCGAGGTCCGGAAGGGTGGAAAAATTACCTGCGAGATATTTTACGAATTGGAGAACCGTTTTATTGCATCGGAGGAAAAGGCGCCTGGATGGACGAACGGGTCATGAATTTTTTTCCGCATTTCACTGAAGAAATGAAAAAAAGAAAAATTGAATGCTTTCATCTCTTCGACCACGAAGTAAAGCAAAGTAAACATCCCATCACTAATCATGTAGGCAAAAACTACAAATTTTTCCCGAAGGGATATTCCGCTCCGGCTTCCATAGATATCTTCGGAGATCACATCAACATCATTTCCAATATTCATCTCGGAGGAATGGAAGAAGATTTCTCATTCACCGTTATTGTGAATCAGCAAATAGCTGATGCTTTCCGCATCTGGTTCAAATTTATGTATGACTTTTGTCCAAAGGAGAAATAAACTAATACATCTCTTTCAAATAGCATTCTTCACAATAGACAATCTCTGATCTTTCTGGTGCATAACTCGTCTTCATCTCCTTTGAACACTTCGCACACTGCCGATCCCACAATTTTCTTGGATTCATTTTTGCAATTCGGTTCAAATGACGAACACTTGGTGCAAGCCGTGGAACAGGAAGATTCATTTTCCGATAAAAAGCCAATTCCTGTGGAAGAATTTTATACTTCTTTCCTGTTTTCTGACACACGAGCATTTCTTTAGAAATATCATCTCCTACTTGTGAAATCTTATCTGGCACTGGAAATACAGATGCAAGATTTTGCGTCTCTGCGGTCGACGTATTCGCCCATTCAAATCCTTTCAATTCACATTCTTCTTTCGTCAAAGGAAAATAATCACTTGCTAGTGTTTCGTTGTAAGCAAAAGGAGATATACTTGAAGGGAAAAATTCGCCCCACTCAGATGCGTTTATCGTTTGTCGTTTATCGTTCATGTCATTTGAATCTTTTCCTTGGTTCGATAAACGATCAACGATCAACGTCCCCCCCATATGTTCAATAATTTTTGGAACGAGATTTTCGTATTCTTCTTTCGAATATTGTTTATTGAGAATACAATATTTTTTCTTCTTCATGCTGATGCACCCGAAGACATTCTCACAACTCTGACAGGTATCAGAATAAAGATTCGACTTCCCCTTCCAACAATAAAGTGAAGACATATTCATATATCCCTCATCGCAAGTGACACAATTATAGGACCATTGAGCCAAACCAGATTGATACATATCCATGCAATTTCTATACGTAGCACCTCGTACACAATATCGAGCATCCTCTGCATTCGCGAATTCAAACCCAGTTGAATCTTTTGAATTGAGAAGATAATTTCCCGAGGAATTTTCACAGTTTCGATTATAGTGTTCTTTTCGAGGGAGTTTCTGAAGAAATTCCGAGAACTGAGTTTTCATATTCTCAAGAGCTGCATACGAGCCCATATCAAATGATTTCATTTTCTCCAGGTACTCTTCTTTGGAATACGGCTGATTAAAAATATGATGTTCTTTTTGTCGGAGCCCAACACATCCAAAACAATTTCTACAACCAACCAAATCATATCCGAAAAAACAATCCGAGGATCCTAAACAATTCTCAAGAAAAGCCGATTGGTAAACACTACTGCAATTAATACATTCATAGGCCAATTCTGAGTTCTCAAACATAAGCAAGCAATCAACGATATCTTTACATTTTTCAACATGTTCAGAATATAACGAATCTTCTATCTGCCAGCTCCCAAAAACCAAATAACAATTTTTCCCATACGCAAAATCTTGGCAGTACTGACAATTCGTACTTTGAACTCCATCATCATTCATCATAGAGAGACGAGGAACCACCAACTGAAGCTCTCGAAATTGCTCACTAAATGATCTTGAGAAATCGAAATCACGACCATACGAACACTCGTCCCACGCATCACTCCACCAATACCGATTCCCATAGACTTTGAAGGGTTTATCAGGAGAATATGTAGAAATAATCATATCACCACTTCCATCACACTTCCTTTGATACAAATTTCTATCATTCCGAAATGTAATGCGGCGTCGATGCCGGCATTCGAAACACAGACTCGGAGCCGGAATAGAATATTTCACTCCATTGAAAATTGGAGAAATTTTGTCTAAGAATAATTGATCTGCTTCTGTGACTTCGAAATCGGTCTGACACTGAGTACAAATTTTTTGCATTATAGACAATAAGAATAAAACAAAAAATATTATAACAACGATTTGTGTTTTGTAAACATATTTGATACAATAAATCCAATTCATCTCAATAATTGAGATTCATAAAACTGAGACTATGTACTCCATCCTCCCTACCGAACCGGTACAAAACGCCATCATCAATATACTCGCTGAGAAACAGAGTCTTGAAATCGAAGAGCTCCAAAAAGAACTCCATAAAAACAAGGTGAGCGTCTCTCGAGCAAACCTGTATCGTTTCGTAAAAAAAATGATACAAAGCCTCATTCTCGTAAAAGTCCAAAAAGAACTTCGTCTCAATTCGATTTGGATGAATAATATTCTTCAGTTCAGTAAAAAAATACAGGAGGATTCTCAAAAACAAAAAACATCATTTGAAATCAATCTCAAAGAAGGAGAAAAAACAGTATTCCACGGGACCTCCCTCCAAGACCTCGATGTCGTTTGGTGCCATATTATGTCAGTGTTAGGAGAGCAAAGTCCTCCAGAAAATTGGTACGGCTACGACGCTCACCCTTGGTATCACATTGGAATGGCCGACACGGAAATCACCCTTTATAAAACACTCTACAAGAATCAACACCCAGTCTTTATTTTATTCGGAAACAATACATTTCTCGACCAATACGCCGCCAGCCTCATCAATATAGAAGGATACAACACGAGCATATGTCAGACACAGCCTCCCTTCCCAGGAGACGGATATATCGCCTGGAGCATGGGAGATTACATCATTGAAGTATTCTTCCCTGAAATCATCGAACGTCATTTTTCCATCTTCTTCAAAACCATCACTTCCATTGATCAATTCGATCCGCAAGTCTTCGCCGATATTTTCAAAATGAAAGCCCCCTGCAAACTCACCTTTCGAAGAAACAAAAAAGATGCAGAGGTTATAAGAAATCAGATTAAGGAATTCTTTTAGAAGAGTTGTATGTTCGTGGTTTCGTGCGTTCGCGATTTCGATCACCGATACATTCTCATTATCGGGTCCCGAGAGAAGAAGCATCGGGATCCCGATTGAGACGACTGTCGGTATTGGTCGGGAATCCCGCAAGATAGCAAATCGGGAAGCGGGAAGAAACGAAAATACGAAAAGCCGAAATCACGAATCAGTAAACTGA
>CAZQCN010000039.1:6554-9968 GCA_964592185.1 uncultured Candidatus Peribacteria bacterium | reverse complement strand
TATGAAAATGAAGGTACTCTTGGCACTATGGAAGTTTTTGTATTTACTAATGAAGGCAGCTCGACTTTCGTCGCTTTCAATAGAGTTTTGCCATGGAAGTTTGAATGTGAGTTTTGCTCTTCCTCCACCACCGAAGACAACCATTTCTCTCAGTTCAACTATGTTTCCTGATTGAGAAACAAGAAAATCATAAATCGGAGCTTGAGTTGCTGGAGTTTTTGGATCATTTTTTTTCCAAGCATCAAAAGTCAACCAGGAGAGAAGTCCACCGAATACTCCAAGTACGCCAATCATAAAAGGTTCAGCTCCAGGAACGATGAGTGTTAGGATGAAAGATATATCCAAGACAACTGCTCCAATTCCCATAATGATAGCATCTTTTCTTTTGTTTTTCTTTTCAAGGACGATGTAATGTTCGAGAGTTTGTTCGAATGAGAGGTTTTGTTGGTCAGTCATAAGATTTGAATTAATGAATCGTAGTCCAAGTCTATATTTTTTATAGGGAATTGCAAGATCTCATATCGAGGGAGGAAGTAAATACTGAATTTTCTTGCAGACGAAGATCTATTTCCTTACAATCTCAGCATTCTATTCTTATTCTTATGAAACTTATTCGATCTCTTCTCGAAACATTTGTAGATATTCCAAAAGATCTGTCTGGAAAGGATTTGGGTCTCCTCATTACTCGGCATATTGCGGAAGTCGATAGCGTTCATGATGAGTCGGAGACTTTGAAAAACATTATTATTGCTCGAATTGAAACTATTGCTCCTCATCCGAATGCGGACCGACTTCGAGTGACGCAGGTAAATACAGGAAAAGAAATGATTCAGATCGTTTGTGGAGGGACAAATATTCGAGAAGGAGCTTATATTATTCTTGCTCTTCCTGGTTCCAATGTTCGTTGGCATGGAGAGGGAGAATTGATAGAAATTAAGGATTCAGAGATCAGAGGTCAGAAATCATTTGGGATGATATGTGCAGCGGATGAAATTGGTCTTGGAAATATATATAAACATGAAAAGGGAGAAATCGTTATTTTGCCAGAAGATGCTCCTCTCGGAATGGATATGGCTGAGTACTTGGGGAAAAACGAAGTGGTGTTTGAAATTGATAACAAATCTCTCACACATCGACCAGATTTGTGGGGACACTATGGGTTTGCGAGAGAGTTGGCTGTGGTGTTGAAGCAGGACTTCAAGGATACTACATCCTCCAAGTCGACAAACGATAAACGACCTTCGACAAACGATAAACAATTCACTCTTTCAAATATCCTTCCTCAGCTATGCCCAACATTTTTGGCTCAAGCATTTCATATTGAAGGTGCGAAAACTTCTCCAGAGTGGCTGCAAAAAATACTTCAACTTTCGGATATTGGAAGTATTCATCCCATCGTGGATCTGACTAATTATATTATGATTGAGTTGGGGCAACCGATGCATGCGTATGATCAACGATTTGTAAAAGGAGGTTTGATTGTGAGAAATGCTCAAGGTGGAGAAAAATTGATGACTTTGGACAAGACAGAGAAAGCTTTGATGGATGAAGATATTGTCATTGCTGATTCTGACAAAGTATTGGGTGTTGCGGGAGTGATCGGAGGACAATTTTCTGAAATACGAAGTGATACTCAAGATATTTTGGTGGAGGCGGCGACCTTTGATGGTGTGACGATTCGGAAGACGGCACAGAGAATGGGTATCCGAACAGAAGCTTCCAAGCGATTTGAAAAATATTTGGATCCAGAATTGCCGATGTTGGCATTGAAGCGTTTTGAAGAACTTCTTCTCAAGATATATCCAGAAATGACTTTTCAGTCTGATGTACTCTCAGCTTCGGAGCCTTCAAAAAAAGCTCCTCTTATTATTTTTGATCCACAGAAGATTGATCAAGTGTATGGACGTGCTATTCCTGAAGCAAAGGATATTTTGGAAAAACTTGGATTTGGTGTAGAGGTGAAACAAGATGTTTGGGAAGTGACGGTTCCTTCGCATCGTGCAACCAAAGATATTACTCTTGCTGAGGATCTCGTCGAAGAAATCGTTCGTATTGAGGGATATGATCATATTCCACCACAACCGCTTACTGAATCGGTGACAGTGCCGTTGTTATCTCGTCAAAAAAATTTGGTTCGGAAATTGAGCGATGTTTGTTCTGGTTTGGGATATACAGAGGTTATGAGTTATAGCTTGATTGGAGATCGGTTACTTGAGAAGTTCGGGTTGGAAGGAAAGAATTTGGTGAAGCTTCAGAACTCTGTATCCAAGGAACACACGTATCTTCGACCGAATCTTTTGATTTCTCTGTGTGATTGGTTGGATCGATCGATGAATTTGGATGCTTCTTTAGGAATCTTCGAAGTCGGTACGAGTTTTGTCCTCGCTGATGGATGCCCAAAAAATATTTTTTCTGCAACAGCCATAAAAGTTTTTCCTCAGCATCGCGAAGACCCAGAGGTTCTCTATGAAGTAAAAGCTACTGCTGAAGCTCTATTAAACGCTCTCCACATTTCCTTTACCGTAGCTCCCTCAGACTCCAGACTTCAGACTTCAGATTTTAATCCATCTCATCCTATGCGAGCTGTGGAATATGTCTGTGGAGATCTGTCACTCGTTCGAGTCTACGAACTCCATCCAGATATTATGGAACAATGGAAATGGAAGAAGAAACGAGTTGGAATTGTCGAATGCAATCTGGAGAATATTCAAAAACTTCTTAAACCACTTCGGTATAGTGAAACTTCAAAGTATCCTTCCATTATAAAAGGTTTTTCGTATCTTTTTGATCGAGAAGTATTGGTTGGTACTATTCAGACAGCACTTCAAAAAGTTTCTTCTACCGTTGTTTCAGTTCGAATTCTGGACGTTTTCGAGGGAGATAAAGTGGGTGCAGGAATGAAAGCGGTGGCTTTGGAAATTGAGTTTCAAAGCTCTGAAAAAACACTTGAAGAACAGGATATTGTTGAGGATATGAAGAAGGTGGAGAAGGTGCTCGAAGGGTTTGGCGGGAAGGAGAGAAAGATGTGAGTGACTGAGGCGAGGTTTTCAAAAAGTCCAACCGAATATCTATACACGACAAACGATACACGGTAACCGTGTTATTGGTTTCATAACTTTTTTAACTTCATAGAGTAGGCTTCGAGGGCTTATAACTTTTTTCTATGAATACAATAGATATTGGCCGAATTGGGCAGGAGTATGTTTTGAGATATTTACTGGATAATGGATATATAATTCTGAAAGAAAATTGGAAGAAGTGGGGTTTTGAAGTTGATATAATCGCACAGCAAGCTGAAAAAATTATTTTTTGTGAGGTGAAAATGAGGAAAGGGAGTTTTTACCAAGATTTTGATCAGATTTCTGAATGTCAGGTTCAGAGATTACTTCGAGCGGGAGATCTGTTTCTTTCAGA
>CAZQCN010000039.1:5121-6544 GCA_964592185.1 uncultured Candidatus Peribacteria bacterium | reverse complement strand
CTGTGCGGATGAACATGATTTACGAATAGATTTTTTTTGCTTGCAATACGATGAGAGGACTATGGAGATAGTTTCTTTTCAGCATTTTACAGATATCGTGGAAGCATGGTAGTATGGATGTACTAAATCCCTCTTATGCAACCATTCAAACCTTTTCATATTTCATTTTTTCGATTTTTTATTGTATTGGTCCTTGCTCTTGTTTTGGCTGGGGCTTTTTATTATTGGTTGTATATGAAGGTTCCAGAAGTGAGTCTCGATAGCTCTCTTTTGAATACCCAAAAAACAACTCAGAAATCAGTTGATCTCCCAAAAGATTCTCCTGGTCTTGAATCTACGTATGTTGCCCCATCTGAAGATACAAAAGAGGATGAGGACAAAAAAGATTCAGAGGCTGAAGTGGAAGTGAAGACTATGAACAGTGATATGCTTCTTTCTCATATTATACAAAAATCTGGACTTCATATCATGGACCTACGAGGACAAGTAGCGTTTGATGCGGGAAGGATTCGATATTCAAAACTCTATGATTCTGATGATTTTAAAGAATCAGACTTTACTACGACTGGATCCTACCTTCTTGTCTGTGATTCTGGAGTTTGCGATGCTGCCAAAGAGATCGTTCAAAAGCTTGGGAAAAAGAAAGTGAATATCAAGGTTTTGGAAGGAGGATATGCTGGTTGGATTGCAGATGGTTTCAAGATATTAAAGAAGGGAGAAGAAGATACCGTAGCCCCACCGACTCAAACTTCTGTATCGACTGGAGATTCGAATGCTTCGGGAACTCCTGTTACTTCCACCTCAAATGAAACCACTTCTGGTACTGAAGAAGGGAATTGATCCCGAGAACGAAAGTTCGAAGCGAAGCCGGAATCTCGCTATCCTGGTAGTTAAGCTATAAAGAATAGACCCGAGATCTCCCGACCTTACAGATCCAATATCTTTTCGGGATTCCCGACCCATATCGACGGTCGTCTCAATCGGGATCCCGATGTTTTCCTGCTCGGGACCCGAGGTTATTCCTGTCGGGGCTGAATTAAATTCAGGATGACTAAATAAAAAAAAGTCTTCCAGAACGGAAGACTTTTTTTGTTTTACTGAGGATATATTATTTCTTCTTTGGAGCTACTTTTTTCACTGCTGGAACCTTTTTAACAGGAGTTTTTTTAACTTCTTCTGAAGATTCTACAGCTGGAGATTTCTCTTCTACTTCTGCAGCTTTGACGGATGGTTTCGCTTTTGGAGTCTTTTCAACTTTTACCATACCAGGATTTTCACTTACTACGTGGATGTAGGTATAGGTATAGGTGCGTCCATCATATCGTTGTCGTTTTTTTTCTGTGAAGTGTACGTATCCATCTTGAATTGCATAAACACTATGGTCTTTTGCAATGAGAACTCCGTCTCCTGCTCTCCATCGTGT
>CAZQCN010000039.1:0-5111 GCA_964592185.1 uncultured Candidatus Peribacteria bacterium | reverse complement strand
ATTTCCATTTTTTACGACCTGACCTCCGAATTTTTTGATGCCAAGGCGTTGACCTGGAGAATCCTTAAGATTGCGGGCGGTACCGGCGGCTTTTTTGTGTGCCATAGCAGGAAGTTAGAGAGTTGAGTGTAATTAAACTGGTCTAAAACGGAAAGATTGTATCAGAATTTATTGGAATGTAAAGGAAAATCTTATTGTAATTTTTTATTACGACTTATACAATTCCTTTGTATATTATTTGATAATTCATTTATGAAAAAACTCATTCTTCTCTCGTGTTCCCTCATGATCGTATTTGCTGTCTCAGCATGCGGTGCTCAAAAAGATATTTCTTCGCAAGATCCAAAAGATGCAAAGTCTTCGAGTGATACTCAGGATGCTCCTCAGACGAAAGGATCAATATCTGAAACTCTTCTGAAAACTATGGCTCCAGCTATTGATAAGTGGCAAGAATCTACAAAGACTCCAGATCCAACGGCTCAAGAAATGGAAGGTTTCAAAAGCAAACATGAATATTTTATGAAGAAACATTCGGGTGCAATTATGGAGTATATGAAGACGAGTATGAAAAAAGCTCCAACAGCAAACTAATCCTCCAGAAATAAGAGGTTTTAACTCGATACCCTGTGGTCTCTGCCACAGGGATTTTTTTTTGGATTCATTCGACTATTTTGTTTTTTGTAGTATGACTATTTCTCTCCATACTATTTGATCTGGTCTTCCATATAACAGGGGTTTTGAGAGAGGAGCCCAGTCGAAATACATAAGTGTTTTACGGAACTGTTCAAAAAATGAAATATTTTCTTCAGAAGAGTGATAGTATGGAAAACATATAACTACGAATCCTTGATCGTTGAGTATTTTCCCCGCTTCTTGGAAGAAATTTTTATAGAGAGCAGTAAAATATCGGAAGTTTTTTTCAATATGATCAGGTCTTGGGAATGAAGCATATGCTGGTCCGAGAGTTCCTTCGGTTACAATAGCGTCGTAGGTATCGGTTATGGACTTTGAAAGACGCTCTGCTTCACATTGGAGTATGTGGATGTTTTCATTTTTTCGATGTGTGGTGTTGAGAAACCATTCGACATTTTCTTTTGCTCCTTCCACGAGCCTCATTTCTGCATCACTTCCATCGAGTTCGATTTCGAGATCTATTCCTTCCAAAAGCGTCGTTCCAGTGCCACAAAAAGGGTCGAGTATTTTGTGTGATGGATGAGCGAAATTAATCATCATGCGTGCCAATTTTGGTGGAAGCATCCCATTTTTTGCATCACGGAAAGGTTTTTCATAATCTCGAAGACTATACGCGTCGATATTTTGTACTGCGATAGTTTGCGTGAGATATGTTTTCCCTCCTTCGGAAATGATCCAGAAATGGAATCCTTCATCAATGAGATTTTCATGAATGATATGTGCAGCGTGAATTTGGTTGTCTTTCCCGATGATGATGCGGCATTTGATTCCGAGGCTTCTCAGTTTTTTCTTAAGGTCGAATGCAATGTAATGGACGACAAATCTTTTATCGAGCGATGAAAAAGCAATATTTATTTTTTTATCGGTAAGAGATGACGATTGTATTGCTACTTGTGCTAACTCCAAGGCATCTTGAGGGTTTTTTATGGTTCCAAGAACTCGAGAAATATAAGGAGTTCCTCCGAGGACATTGAGTGTTTTTTGAGGTTCATCGAGATCGTGGGTCGTGAGACCATAGTTTTTTCCAAAAGTTTCTATATTGATTTCAGAAAATCGTCTCTGAATTTCATAGAGTGAAAGGGCTGGGTGGGTACCGAAGTGGAACAAAAACATATAAAAAATAAAAAATAAAAAACTTTTCTCAAATCCCTATATGCGACAAACGATAAACGACAAATGATAAACGTACTTCATAACTTTTTTAATTTTCAAGTCTACACTACCAGAAACTTTATTCTTTTTCTATGAAATCTCAATACTTCTCTTTTATTCTTGTTGGATATGTTATCTTATTTTCCGGATTATTTTTCCTTTTAGGTCGTGTGAGTTTACTTTTTGAAGATAAACAAAAAGTGTTCAATATTCAAGGAGTAGAACTTGCAAGTCCCCAGGCTTTGGATGAGTTTCTTGAAAAACTGGAGAATTTCGATGATATCAAAGAAGATACTCCGAATGAACTTGAAAAAGTGGAGGAAGTCGATGCTATTGAAAGTAAAGCAATAGGGATGTTTGTTGCTTCGAAACAAGGGAAATATTACTATCCTATTGATAGCAAAGAGGGAATGAAGCTTTCCGATAAAACAAAACTTTATTTTGAAACGGAGGAGGAAGCGAAGGGAGCGGGATATGTGAAGAAGGGAAGTGAGTGAATAACGAACGGTGAACAGTTTACAATGTTGTAAATTGAAAGTTTAATATAAAAGTTCGATTTTTCTGGGCATTTTTTCCGTTTTTCTGGTATTTTTTCACTGTTCATTTTTCACGTTGCTATTTGTTACTTGTTAACTGTTAACTAGAATGACTGTTTCTATTGATGAAATCGTTGCGGGTATGAAACAGGGCAAAGTAGCTTTGCTCCCGAGTGATACCTGCTATGGGTTTTCTTGTGATGCGACGAATGAAAATGCTGTGAGAAATATTTTTGATCTGAAGCAGAGAGATATTTCGAAGCCACTTTCTGTGCTCGTCGCTTCGAAGGATATGGCGCAATCATATGTTGAATGGAATGAAGAAATTGAGCTTCTTTGGAATACGTATCTTCCTGGACCTTATACACTCGTACTTCCAAAGAAAAAAAATATTTTACTTCCTTTTCTTAGTGATACTATCGGGGTGCGGATGCCTCAGTATGAACTTCTTACGGATGTTTCAAAAAAACTTGGGAAACCCATTGTGACTACGAGTGCGAATGTGGCTGGGCATGATGCCTGTTATTCAGTTGAATCGGTTGTGATGCAGATTGATAGAAATTCCATCGACATGATACTTGATATTGGTGAGATTCCCGTGAGAAGTCCATCGACTCTTGTTTTCTGGGAAGCAGGAGCAGTGCGTTTGAAAAGTCGTTCCGTTTGATTTGTAAACAAGATAAAGTTTTTGTACTATGCGAATAGCTATTTTATAACCAATTTTATGAAAAAATATATAGCGATTTTCCTTTTCACACTTTTTGCATTCACAACGGTGGCGTGTGGTTCAGGAAGCTCAACAGATTCTTCTAATTCTGACTCGGTCGGGAAGTTTTTTGGAAGTAAGAAGTACTCAGTAGAGAGTGGGAAAATCTTATGGCAAGGGAATGAAATTGAAGGGGTAAGTCCATTCGATTTTAAGGTAATTGCTGAAGATGATGATGGAAATGACTACGCCATTACAAGTAAGGCCGTATATAATATGAATGAGCTTGTGCCTGGAATGAGTCCGAAAGGATTTATGATTTTGGATCAGGAAAACAATATTCTCAAAAACAATGAACATGTTTACGTGTCAGGGGAAGTTTTAGATGGAGTAGATGCAATGTCCTATAAGCTTTTGGGTGATTATATGGCAGCAGATAAAAATGGAGTGTATTCAAGCTTTTCGGAAAAATGGGGAGATGTTGCTGATCCTTTGACTTTTGAGGTTATTCCTTATTCTGGTGGGAATACATACGGTAAAGATTCGAAGCATGTTTATATGGATGGAGAAATTGTTGAAGGAGCAGATCCAAAAACCTTTAAACCGGACACTAAATAATTTTATTTAATTATATAAAAAAAGAGCTTCTCCTGTGAAGCTCTTTTTTTGCTTTTTAATAAATTCATTTGTATATTGTTGGTAGCTATTTTTTAACACAATTTTTCTATGAAAAAATATATAGCGATTTTTCTTTTCACTGTATTTGCATTCACAACTGTGGCGTGTGGTTCAGGGACAGACACTTCTTCAACTACGTCTTCAAACACTGCTTCAGTAGGAAAGTTTACTGGAGGGAGTCAGTCTTACGCACTAAAAGATGGGAAGATTTTTTGGTTTGATTATGAAGTAATTGGTGCGAATCCAGATGATTTTAAAGTGGTTTCTGAAGGAGATGCAAATGGTGATTATGCTATCAGTAGTAAGGCTGTATATCATGAAGCTGATGTAATTCCTGGAGTCAGCTCTAAAGGATTTACAGTTCTCAATGGGACTCAATTATTGTATAAAGATAGTGAGCATGTATATATCGATGGTGAGGTACAAGAAGGTTTAGATGCGCAGACTTATAAGATTCTTTCAGACACATTTACTGGGGTAGATAAAAATGGGGTTTATTCTTCTTTTACTGAAAAAATAGAAGGGGCTGATCCAAAAACTTTTAAACTAGATGAGTAATAATTTTGTTTGTGTGGAAAGAGCCTCCAGTTTGGAGGCTCTTTTTTTTGACTTTATTTTTTCTTTTGCTATACTCACACGGATTTTTGACTTTTTTCTTATGGCTCGATGTGATGTGACTGGCAAAGGAACGGCTTTTGGAAACAATCGTTCCCATGCGAATAATAAGACTCGACGAAGTTTCAATGCGAATATTCAGAAAAAAATACTTGATAATGGATCAAGCTCTTTGAAAGTAAACCTTTCTACTCGGGTGATTAAGACACTTGGGAAAGATGATCCAAAGATGAAGAAAATGATTGCAAAACTTGGTTTGAAGGTAAAATAAAGTATTTCCTCTTTTCAAAAATTGACCAAAAGAGTAAGATGTTTGCTGAACAGACTCTTTTTTGGTATAATGCCAAGAATACAAAAATACAAAAACATAAAAAAAATGAAATCACGGCATTCTTTCTGGCTTTCTGGCTTGGTTCCTGTTGTTATACTTTCACTGCTCTGTGGAATGTTTTTTTCTGGGCATATTCGAAATGTATTTGCCGCAAGTGATCTTGAGTTTTTTCTTGATCCGGCAACGGTTTCTGTTTCGTCTGATTCAGAGTTTGATGTTGAGGTAAAAATTGATAATCCCTCTGGGACTCCTGTGAAGACGGTGGGGTTCGTAATTGATTTTAATTCGGACCATCTGGAGGTAATTGATGCTGAACCGACTGAAAGTGGGACACAGATAGAAGCTGATGGAGATTTCACGGTCATAGCCGACAATGAATTCAGTGATGGATCGATTCTTC
>CAZQCN010000038.1:2443-10163 GCA_964592185.1 uncultured Candidatus Peribacteria bacterium | reverse complement strand
AACCGCTGAGCTAAAGTGGCACTTTCAGAAAATGCTGGCAAATTGTATCCAGATTTTTTCTTTTCTGCAAGCATTTATTTTGTTACTATACTGCTGTATTTTATCTCAGACTTCAGACCTCAGATCTCAGACCTTCTCCTATGCGTTGTCCTGCTTGCCAACATCCCGATTCCAAAGTTCTTGATTCGAGAAGTTCTGCCGATGGTACTTCTATACGTCGTCGCCGTCAGTGTCTTTCCTGTGACTTCCGTTTTTCAACATACGAACAAATAGAGCTCCTCAATCTCTCTGTAGTAAAAAAAGACCATTCTGAGGAGCCATATCGTCAAGAAAAACTCAAACGAGGAGTATATAGAGCCTTGGAAAAAAGACCTATTTCAGAAAAAGATATTCGAAAGATGATTACTGAAATCGAACAAGAAATTCAAAGCTATGGAAATAATGAAATTCAAAGCCAACAAATCGCCGAGATCGTCATGAAAAAACTCAAAGAAGTAGACGATGTTGCTTACATTCGCTTTGCTTCGGTATATAAAAACTTTCAAGATGTAGAAAGTTTCAAAGATGCCTTGAATAAGTTATAGGCTGAAAAACATTAAAAAGTATTTGACAAATTTGATTTGTGTTTTTAAATGTGTTATAATGTATGGAAAACAAAAATAACAATACAACATGCACAACAAAATAATACATCTCAAGTCTCACTTCGATACTATAAAATCAAAAATCACTGTGGCACATGCTCATACACCGATGATATATTTTCTCGAAACTTTAGGATTCAAAAATCTCATTGAATATCATCCCATCTTGGATCAGGCTATGCGTATAGTCCAATAAAAACTCATACATCTCCAGTTTCACTTCTCTCTCCCATTTTGGTACAATGAAAGTATGTACTAACAACCCATGGAGAAAACCGTTTCAGAGCCTTCATTCTTTCAAACTATTCTCGAAAAAATACCGAGTTTTTTAGGGGCATTCGCAATACTTATTATATTTTGGA
Organism: uncultured Candidatus Peribacteria bacterium; assembly: GCA_964592185.1. Lineage (GTDB taxonomy): Bacteria > Patescibacteriota > Gracilibacteria > CAZQCN01 > CAZQCN01 > CAZQCN01. The sequence continues at coordinate 9,157 of CAZQCN010000038.1, read as the reverse complement.
TCCTCGGAAACATCATCAAAAAAGCAGTCCTCCGACAACTCGGTTCAAGAAACATAGAAGACCATACCTCGATATTCCTTTCAAATTTGGCTCATATTGGTATGTTGGCCATCGGATTCACAACCGCACTCAAAGTAATCGGCATTGACGTCATTGCACTCGTCGGACTCTTTGGATTTGGTATGGGAATGGCTGTTAAAGACCTCATGAAAAATTTCATCGCAGGAATTATGATTTTCATTCAGGAACCATTCAAAATCGGAGATGTAATCAAAGTACAAGACTATATAGGAAAAGTAGAAAATATCGAAAATCGTGCCACCTACATCAAAAACTTCGATGGACAAGAAATAATTATCCCGAACGCTGATATATACAATAATAGCATTACAAATCTTTCTACCTTCTCTGAGCGTCGAATGTCCATAAATGTAAAACTTGATTACAAAACCAATCTTGCATTGGCTGCCAAAACACTCTTCACCCTTCTGCAAAACAACCCGAAAATAATGAAAACACCTCCTCCTCAAATATTCTTCGAAGAATTTGCAGACAGCTCTATTAATCTGTCTGTAAAGTTTTGGATGGATTCAAAAAAAGCAAACATACTCAAAGTAAAATCCGACCTTATCCCAGAAATAAAGAAAGCATTTGATGATGCGGGAATTAAAATTCCTTTCCCCGTCCGGACACTACAGTTTGATAAAGAGTAAAATCAGGGTTTAAAGGTCAAGGAAGGAACTGGTCATCCTGAACTTGATTCAGGACCTCGTCTTTTCGTACTTTGGTTATTTTGTATGTTCGTCATTTCGAAAATACAAACATACGAATACACGAAACAACTCTACATATCCATAGGAAAAAGACAATAAACAAAAAGGCTCAATCATTAAAGATCAAGCCTTTTTGCCATGAGCTATTGGAAAAATCCAATTAAGCTTCTGTTGTTTCATCTTCAACAGCTGCATCGTCAGCAGGCATTGTTTCTTCAACAGCTGCATCATCTGTTGTATCGTCATCGAACATCATAGAGAAAGAGTTAATTGATAGCGAAGTAATTCTACACTATTTTTAAAGAAAAAACAAGCTCTTGGCGGTAAAGAAATATCTCTGTACAATAGCTATATATTAAAAGCTATGCCTTATGAATTCCATTAACAATGTAGCAGGGAAAACAGTTTCCGAATCGACTTCGTTCTTCAGTACCATAGTAGACAAAGCCCCAAACTTCTTCATAGCACTTATAGTCGTTGTTATTTTTTGGTTTTTGGGAGGTATTCTCAAAGGACTCATCCTCCGCAAACTCGGAGCCCGCAATACTGACGATCACACAGCTATTCTCATTGCGAAAATTACCCGAATTGGGATGTTGGTTGTCGGCATGACCATTGGTTTGAAACTGATTGGTATTGATATCGTCGCATTAGTGGGACTCTTCGGACTCGGTATTGGATTCGCTGTCCAAGATGTACTCAAAAACTTTCTCGCAGGAATGATGATCATTATTCAAGAACCATTCAAAATTGGAGACATGATTCAAGTCAAGGAATATCTCGGAGTCGTAGAAAGTATCGAAAATCGTGCCACCTACATCAAAACTCTCGATGGACAACGAGTTATTATTCCCAACGCTGATGTATACAACAATAGTGTTACTAATTTTTCTGCTCATGCAGAAAGAAAAATCACCGTCGTTGTCGGAGTAGATTACAAAACTGATCTCAGCCTTGCCGCCGAAACCATCCTCAAAACGTTAAAAAACAATCCACTTGTTCTCAAATTCCCTGAACCACAAGTATTCTTTGATGAATTCGCTGATAGCTCTATCAACGTGTCAGCACGATTCTGGATCGACGTTCAACAAAATTTTTTCGAAGTGAAATCAGTTGTCATTCAACAAATCAAACATAGTCTCGACGAAGTACATATCAATATTCCATTCCCAATTCGGACTATTCAAATTGAAAAAAATGATGAAAAAAATTCTGTCGAACCACAAAAAACTGAAACAATAAAAAAGCCAGAAGTACATATCAATGAAACCCCAACAATTTCTACAAACACTCCTGAACCAATCCCATCAATAAGCTCACAAGTAACCGAGTCAGTCGTCATCCCTTCAACGGAAACAAAACCTTTGTAATTTCTTTTCCATGCTCAACTTCATCAAAAGAATCATCCCCCATGATTTTTTTCTGCGTCTTTGGTTTCATACCCTCACCGCATGGATTGCGGCGCTCATCTATGGATTCCCTGCAAAAAAAATGATCGTCATCGGGGTTACCGGTACTGATGGGAAGACAACCACCTGTACCCTCATTCATTCCATTATCAAAGCTTCCGGGAACAAAGTAGGCCTCGCCACCACCATCCGATTTTCTGACGGAACAAAAGAATGGGTGAACGAAACACATAAAACAACTCTCGGACGATTTCATCTCCAAAAATTTCTTTCACACATGCAGAAAAACGGTTGTACCCATTTGGTTCTGGAAGTCTCTTCACATGCTCTCGCCCAAGGAAGGATTACCGGAATCCCCATCGACATCGCCGTTATAACCAACCTCAGCCACGAACATTTGGACTACCATAAGACCATGGAACACTATCGTGACACCAAATTAAAACTTTTTAAAAAACTTCAATCTACCAGGCCACTTCCAGGCACTCACAAAGTTTCAATTTGCAATTTCGATGATGCCACCGCCGAGGATATTTTAAAAATCCCAGCAGATGTTCATTCGGGATATAGCTTGAAAACTAAAAACAAAGACCGAAATATTGAAAACACAGTAAAAGCAGAACATATAACACATTCAAAAAACGGAATGAGTTTTGATGTCCTATACCATAATTCTCAAACTTCCTTTTCAATCAAACTCAGTGGTGAATACAACGTTGCGAACGCTCTGGCGGCTTTCTCGGTTGCCAAAGCATTAAACATCTCAGATAAAACAATTCAAGCTGGATTTGATACGGTTGAAAAGGTTCCAGGAAGATTCGAGCTCATCCAACCTACCGAGTGCCCATTCTTCATCGCTCTCGACTATGCTGTGACTGAAAATGCTTTCACACAACTCTTTCATGCAGCACGAGGTCTCATCGGAGAAAACCATCGGATTATTGCCATCTTCGGTGCCTGTGGTGATCGAGATAAAGAGAAACGCCCAAAACTCGGGAATATCGCCAGTCAACTCTGTGATATCTGCATTATTACCGACGAAGAACCCTATCACGAAAATCCTGAAAAAATCCGAAACATGATTCTCGAAGGAGTCGATCGAAGTAAAACGGAATGTCACGAAATTAGCGATAGGAGAAAAGCTATTCGCGAAGGATTGAAACTCGCACAAGCTGGAGACATCGTCATCGTGACAGGAATGGGAGATCAGACCAGCCGGATTATTGGAGATGAAGTGATGCCTTGGAAGGAACGAGAAGTGATATTGGAAGAACTGGGAGAAATCAGAAATCAGAGATCAGAAATCAGAACGTTATGAATGTAAAACGAAAAATTCAAAATTCAGAGTTCTTTGGACGTCAGAAAAAATTCTCAAAATCTTATCAAAACTCTTCCCTGTACACTCCTAGTCTCTCAGCTTTTAACGTTCTGATCTCTGATTTCTGACCTCTGAACCCAATCTCATTTCTAACCTCTGATTTCTGATCTCAACTCCTGTCGGTCTTCTCTCCATCAACAAACCCGCTGGCATCACCTCCCATGATGTGGTTTCAAAGATTCGGAAAATATTCCAAACTCGAGAAGTCGGGCATGCCGGGACGCTTGATCCTTTCGCCACAGGGGTACTTATTTGTGCTCTCGGAAAGGCAACAAAAATTTTGGAATACATACAACATCAAGACAAAGAATATATTGCTACGCTAACGCTGGGACAATCTTCCGATACCTATGATTGTGAAGGAGTTATAGAAGAAATTCCAAGCACCAAGTACCTCCCGACCCTTGTCGATAAAAAATCTCTCTCGGGATCCCGATCCGAAATCGTTATCGGGAAAATCCCAAATAGAGAAAAGGTTGAAACTATCTTGAAACAGTTTATAGGAGAAATATCACAAGTTCCTCCCCGCTTCTCAGCCATCAAAGTCGATGGGGTAAAGTCGTATGATCGAGCACGAAAAGGTGAAGACTTCGAACTCCCCGCTCGGAAAGTCACGATAGAAAGCATTGAGATTTTGGAATATGTATTCCCATTGTTGAAAATAAAAGTAGCGTGTTCGACTGGGACGTATATCCGTAGTCTGGGACATGATATTGGGGAGAAACTCGGAACCCATGCACTTTTGTCTGGACTTGAGCGAACGAGAATTGGGAATATTTGTGTGGAACAATGTCATACATTAGAAAAATTATCATCAGTAGGGGCTTCAGATCTGAAACCCCTACTGATCTGGGATGCGAATATCCTCCCACTCGAAACCATCGAACTTACTTCTGAGCAAATACAAAAATTAAAATTAGGCCAGTTCATCACCATGGACACAAACTCAAACAATGTAGAACTCTTTGGAATATCAGAAAATAAACCAATAGCCATCTTGGAAAGAAAAGAAGCCTTATGGAAAACAAAAAAACTTCTCATCGAGTAAAAAATAGTGTATAATAATAAAAATTGATTTAACCTACATTATGAATGATTTAGTTCATATCTTTACAGATCCATATCTATCAACACTAGCAAATAGTCCTAAAGCTAAGGATATTCGAGAACTAAATAGAATTTTGGAAAAACTAAAAACCCCTGAAGAAAATAAACTTGTTGGAATTACAAGAGGGAAAGCTAAGCAAAATCAAAAAGCCCCTGATTAAATACCTTTCCCCACTTCCACCTTCGCGGCCCTCAAAAGAGCATCTTGAAGCATGTACCCTGCTTGTACTTCACGGACAATGATATCTTCCTCCCCATCGACAATGGCAAGCACTTCATGGCGAGTATAATCAATTTTTTCTCCGACAGTTTTCATCCGTTTTACACCAAGTGACTCAAGCGTCATATCAAACTGACGTAAAACCTGTTGCATCCCGAGAACCCAAGAATTGTTCTGGAGTTCTTCAGGAACAAAATTTAATGCCAGCTGGAAAGTATCCAACACTGTTAAAAATTCAAGAACCGTTTTTTTGCTTGCGAATTTTACAAATTCAATCTTTTCTTTTTCCATACGAGCCCTAAAATTTACCAATTCCGCTTCAGCCCGCTTTGATTTATCTTCTGCGACACTAAGAGCTTCTTTGAGAGAAGCAATTTCGAGTTCCAAAGCATTTGTATCTGTTTGAGGATTCTGAACACTTCCTTGAGAAGTTTGCTCATCGGTCCCTTCAATTTTCTGATCATCATCAGTAGATTTTTTCGTCATAGAGAGATGTAAAAAGATATCGAGAGTATAACAAACTTATCGCACTTTCTCCACATCTCCACGTATTGCATCCAATATCTGCATATTATAGGCATACCTCATACGTACTGGACCGAGAATACCAATCGCACCAACATAACTTCCAATCTTATAGAGTGTCACCAACAGAGTACAAGATTGAATTCCTGGAATAGCATTCTCTTCACCGATATAGGCTCGGACTTGATGGTCTATCTGAAGTCCGGCAAGCAATTCTAAGAATTGATCCTTATCTTCCAACATTTCAATTACCGTGGAAGCCATGAGTGTATCTTGAAATTCAGGTCTCTTCAGAACATTGGCAATACCGAGATAATAGGCTTCATTTTTCCAAGGAAGCGTTGCAAAACTGAGGCAATTTGATAATCGAGCTAATATAGAAACAGCATTATGAAGACGAATCTCCAGTTCCTGAGTCTGAAGACGATCGAGATCTGCTTGTGCAAGCTTCTTTTCGAGAACTTGGTCAGCAAAATTATCCATAAGCTGATCAACGAACATTCGAAAACCCTTTCCTGTAGGAATACGTCCGGAAGAAGTATGTGGTTGGTAGATCAGTCCAATTTCTTCGAGATCCGCCATATCGTTTCGAATCGTCGCTGAACTCACATTGAATTCTCCAGAATCCAAAAGAAACTGAGAACCGACGGGCCCGCCAGTTTCGATAAAAGTTTCGATGATGGATTTGAGAATATGGATTTTACGAGGATTCATGAGATGAAATCAAAGATCAGAGGTTAGAAATGAGATTGAGTTCAGAAATCAGAAATCAGAACGTTAAAAGCTGAGAGACTAGGAGTGTACAGGGAAGAGTTTTGATAAGATTTTGAGAATTCTTTTTGGCTGCCAAATAACTCGAGATTCTGAATTTTTCGTTTTACATTCTTAACGTTCTGATTCCTGATCTCTGATTTCTGAACTCGATTCTAAAATTACTTCAACATTTTTAATGCTTCATTCAATTGTTCATCAATCGGCTCAACCTCTTCTGCTTCATCAACCTGTTTCACTTCAACATCTGGTTTTATACCTTTTTTATTAATATCATTTCCCTTGCCTGTTAACCATTTCGAAACAGTAAATTTAATAGAAGATCCATCTGAGAACTGAGCAGTTTCCTGCACCGTTCCTTTTCCAAAAGTTGTCACTCCCACGAGCTTCGCACGACCATAATCTTGTAAAGTCCCTGCAGTAATTTCGCTCGCACTCGCTGAATTTTCATTCACCAAAATAACAACTGGAATATTCGGATCAAGCAGAGGCTTCCCAATCACAGGAACATATTCCTTTCTGCCTCCAGCA
>CAZQCN010000038.1:0-2433 GCA_964592185.1 uncultured Candidatus Peribacteria bacterium | reverse complement strand
TCTCTGTAATACATTCCCTTCAGGAAGAAATGTACTCACAATACTAATCGCTTGATTCAAATATCCTCCCCCATTATCACGGAGATCGAGAATCAACTTCTGCATTCCTTGACTCCTGAGATCATCCAATGCTTTTTTTAATTCCTTATCTGTATCAGGCTGGAATTGATTCAGGGCAACATACCCAATAGCATTCTCTTTCATAGAATATTCTACAGAAGAACGGTTAATTGTATCTCGAATAATTTGAAATACCTGAGGTTTTGTATCAGTTTCACGAACAATCATCAGAGTAACCTCAGTTCCTTTTGGCCCACGAATTGATTCTATAAGTTTCTGAAAATCTAAGTCACGAGCTTCAGCATCATCAACCTTTACAATAATATCTTCTGCTTTGAGGCCTGCTTTGAATGCAGGAGAATTCTTTATCACGTTATCAATATAATAATTTCCATGTTTCTTCCCTATCTCAGCACCAATACCTTCGAGTTCACCGTCCAAAGTCACATGAAAATTTTCTGTCTCTGATGGGTCAAAAAACAATGTATAGTCATCCTGCAATCCGCTCACCAAACCTTTAATCATTCCATACATAATTTCCTTTTTATCAATGTCTTTTCCAACATACATTTTTTGACGGAGAACATCCCAAACATCCCACAAAAATTTCATATCAATCTCTTCTTTTGCTGGAATTTTGGTTGTCAGAAGATCAGAAGAGGACACAACGTTCTTTTCGTTCATAGTCTCTGAAGTCCCATGAATCACCTGTATGATTTGGTCTCCATGCTTCAAACCGACGAAAAAAGATCCCAGCACCAGAACAATAGCTAGGAGAATACTTGGAACAACCGGGAATCCTCTCTTTTTTTGAGTCATGAGAAAAAGTTATGGAATCAGGATACAGAAGCGATGAAAGGGATACAAGATGAAAAAGGAAAAGAGATTTTGAAATAAAAAATAGACAATTAATATTTTTTATGTTTTAATGATCTATTTTTCATTCAAAGAAATGTTAAACAAACAAAATTTAGCACAAAATGATATAAACAACGTCTTGATTCGACTAAATAATATCCTGAAGGATGTAAAGCCGAACCTGAGCGACAAATTTAAAATTGAGCATTTAATTCTTGAGATAAAACAATTAAGGGAAGCAATACAATATATTCTCGATCCAAACCCTAGTAAAAGAAATTTATTAATAATCCCAATTATAAAAGATGATTGGAAGACAGAAGTGACAAAAAAGTGGATTTCAGAAGGAAGAAAGTCCCTTCTCCCAAAATTCGGAAATGATCCCAAAAAATTAGATTACTATCCATACGAAATTATTGAAGCAGCTATAAAATCTCAAAATAGTTTTGTGGGAGAGGCTTTTCCAGAAAACTATGATTTTGACCCACAACTCAATGAAACACAAATTAATGGAGATACAATAATTGCAAGGGTAATAGTAGAAATTCCCAAGGGATATAAGCAAGAGTTTTTCGACAAGTACCAAATCAGGACAACAACACTTACAGAAGATTCCCCGAGATGTATAAAAAGAATTAGGAAATTTTTTGGAAGAAAAGAAAAACTTTATTTAATTATAGACACTTCAGAAATTGAAAAACCTAGTGAAAATATTGTCATCGATAACTAGAAAATTTAATTCTCCACCTTCCTCTGCACCAACTCCATCTTCCCACACTCACCCCTCTCCACCTCAAAATACACCGCTCGCAAATAATACGGATACTTCTCTTCCGGCTCAAACTTCACTGGCATTTGCGTCAGTTGCTTTTTCAAAGTGAGCTCACTTTTTACTCCAAGAGAAGAATCGACTGCCCCTGTCATTCCAATATCTGAAATATACCCCAACCCTTTTTCCGTGACATGTGCGTCAGCGGTAGGAACGTGCGTATGAGTTCCCACTTGGACACTCACTCGACCATCGACAAAATGCCTCATTGTATACTTTTCAGCCGTCGTCTCTGCATGAAGATCGAGAATAATCGCATCAAATTTCTTTTTGGAGAATTTTTGAAGTACGGCATCAACTGCTGGTAAAACACGATCGTACGTTCCTGGCATATTAATATTTCCAATAGCATTCATCAGAAGAATTTTCTTTTTCCCAATTGATATTTCAGCAAAACCTCTCCCAGGACAGCCTTCAGGAAAATTCATAGGACGAAGAACAGGACACTTCGCTGTATTGTAATAATCGTACGATTCTTCATTCGCAAAAGAATGATTCCCTCCAGTAAAATAATCCACGCCAGCATTTTGCATTTCTCTGATATGCTTTTCAGAAATACCTTTTCCGTGGGTGATGTTTTCGGAATTCGCGATGACGAAGTCGAGCTTCAGCTCTTTTCGAAGCTCAGGAAGCAAAGCTTTTACAACAGTACGACCCGGTTTGCCGACGATATCGCCGATGAAGAG
>CAZQCN010000037.1:0-10385 GCA_964592185.1 uncultured Candidatus Peribacteria bacterium | reverse complement strand
TTCCCTCTCTCCGTAATCACCCTCCCCCTCGGTGTCCGCTGAATAAACCCCTGTTGCAACAAAAAGGGTTCATATACATCTTCAATTGTCGCTGGTTCTTCCGAAAGCGAAGCCGCCAATGTGGAAATCCCCACCGGACCTCCTCCAAATTTATTCTGAATCGTTTCCAAAAGCTGACGATCCTGACGATCCAAGCCTTCACTATCTACATGAAGTTTCTCGAGTGCTGAGCTCACAAAATCAGCAGAAATATTTTCCAATCGTTCTACTTGAGCAAAATCTCTCATACGACGAAGCAGTCGATTCGCGATACGAGGCGTCCCACGAGAACGCTTGGATAATTCATAAAATGCTTCTGGCTGAAACTGTACTTTCAAAATATCGGCCGTACGCTCCAAAATCTTCTGAACTTCAGCAAAATCATAAAATTCCATCTTGTGCGTCGAACCGAAACGATCTCGAAGCGGAGATGAAAGCGCCGAGAGTCTCGTCGTTGCCCCCACCAAAGTAAACGGAGCCAAATCAATGCGCATAGACTTCGCCATCGGCCCCTTCCCAATCATGATATCGAGCACTCGATCTTCCATAGCCGTATAAAGAATTTCCTCTACATTCGGACGGAGACGATGAATTTCATCGATAAAAAGAACATCATGAGGGCCTAAGTTCGTCAGCAAAGCTGCCAAATCTCCGGCTCTTTCTATAGCCGGTCCAGCCGTCACATGCAACCTCGAACCCATCTCGCTACTAATGATCATGGAAAGAGTCGTCTTCCCGAGCCCAGGAGGCCCATAGAACAGAATATGTTCCAAAGACTCTCCTCGTTCCAAAGCAGCCTGAATAAACACCTTGAGATTCGATATAAGTCGATCTTGCCCCACAAACTCAACCAAATTTCGTGGACGCAAATTTTCTTCGAAGATCTTTTCGTCTGTTTGGACTTGCGGTGATGTGGGTGGGATGACTTGGTCTTGAATCATAGGGTATTTTTTCAGAAAAATTATTTAACTAAAGATTCTAACATATTTAAGGATAATGAACTCGCTGGGAAAACCCCTTCCATTTTTTTAAGAAAATTAGATTTTTTATATACCTCATCAGCAACTATCAAGTAAACATCATGCTCACGAATCGACTGTGCAATTTTTTCTCTCAGATCCGTTCCTAATGTTATCTCAATCATTACGTCAATATTTGACATATGAGAAGTTTTTATAAACTGTTTATACCTCTCTCTTAGAGTCCTCTTTGCACCTATTCCGTATGTTTTCCCTTTATACGTAAAAAAGAAGTCAAACTCAGTAGAACTATCACTGCCATCATGAACTTTTTTAATATTCTCAATGGGAATACCTATTTCTATAAGAACGCTTTCTATTCTTTCTTCATAACTCACTCCTGCAGAACTTGTAATAGATTGATTTATACTCTCTGAAAACAAAAGCATAAATATTTGATTTGGCTCCAACCCTTTTTGTAGCAACACTTGAAACTCATTGGACAAATCTCTCAAGAAAGATTCATCAATTTTTACAATAAAATCTCCATCCCCTGCCTCTAGTTTTTCAAAAAACGATAAAGAAAGTAATGCTCCACTTATTCTCGTTGCATAAGCAACCTGAATAGACTTTTTATCAAATGCCAAGGATAGTTGATGTAGTCCCTCCAATTCTTGTAGTTTTATCTCTGTCTCCATTTTCGCAGCCTTCAACAATAAATCTTTTATAAGATTTAATTTTAAAGAAAACAAAAAAATTTCCACATTTTCATTAGTTATCATTTCAATAACATCAACGATCGGAGATAAATTCTTGCGTTTTACATTTTCTTCCACGTACCGATACAAAATCTCCTGAATATATTCAGCATCATCCCGATCGTCAGAGCTAAGTAATGTCAAAAAATCATGTATCTGATTATCAGTCAACTTCGACTGTGTAATTTTTTTAAGAAAATTATAAAAAGATAAATTTAGATCAAAAACCGATCCATCTATCTTCGATAAATTAATTTGCATAATTTTTATTTGTTAGAAAAAGACTCATAAGTCATCAGAATCTTCTCCGCTAAAGCTTTTATAACAGGGACAGCAACACTATTTCCAAATTGTTTATACGCTTGAGCATCACTCACAGGAATTATGAAATCCTTTGGGAATCCTTGTAATTGAGAAGCCTCCCTTGGAGTCAATTTCCTAGGATTTTCCCCTTCTTGCTTTACCAAAATCTCAGAACCATCTTTATAATAACGTGCTGAAATAGTACTTACATACTCAGAATTTTCATCAAAAAGAGAATATCCAAACCCATTCCCCTTTTCCTTATGTTCTTTTTTTCGTCTCTGATGTCCTGCCCATAATTTATCTGAAATCGTATATTTCCTATCTACATTTTTTTCTAAAATATCTCCAAATCGAGTTTTCGTATGCAAAGCATCTGGAAATACAAAATCAACATTTCCCTTAAATGCGACAATATAAATTCTTGCTCTATTTTGAGGCACCCCGAAATCTTTGGCATTCAATATCTTATGAAAGACTTTATATCCTAAATCTTCAAGAGTCCTTGTTATGACTTTTAAAGTATTCCCCTTATCATGTCCTGCCAAATTTTTTACATTTTCCAAAAACACCACCGAAGGCTGATGATACTCAACTATTTTCGCAATATTAAAAAACAATGTTCCTCTCATATCCTCGAATCCTTTTTTGAGACCTGCCTGCGAAAAAGGCTGACAAGGAAATCCAGCTACTAATACATCAAAAGATGGAATTTCTTCTGGTTCTATCCTAGTTATATCTCCATGAGGTATTTCTCCAAAATTTGCTTGATATGTTTTTTGTGCTTGAATATCCCACTCAGAAGAAAATACACATTCACCTCCTACACTCTCAAAACCAATACGAATCCCCCCTATCCCAGCAAATAAATCAATAAATTTAAACTGAGCCTTCAACTTTTTACTTTCCTTCTTAGGTCCATCAAAAAATAAATCTGTTTGGATTATTTTTGCTCTCGGTTCTAATGTTGCAGTAGCCATAAGTACAAATTAAAATTTGGAAAATTCACCACTCTACCCTCCCTTCAAAGCATACTTAACAATCTCCTGAGTATCAACCACATCCACTGGCACCTGCCCCAGCATGCGAGTCGCTTCGAGACGGGAGTAGCCGAGTGAGACGAGGGCGTTGAGAGCGTCGATATTATTGAGAGGCGTTTGATGAGAAGTCTGTGGTCTGTGGTCTGTAGTCTGTGGATTTTTTGATATCGATGAATGCAAATTTGTAGGTAAAACAACCTTATTTCTTAAATCCAAAATCATTCTTTCTGCGGTCTTCTTTCCTATTCCGGGTAATTCCGTCAACGCATCGATATCACCATTCAAAAGAGCCGAGGCAATAATTTCCGTCGATACATTCATAATTCCGAGAGCAATCCGCGGACCAATTCCAGACACAGATAAAAGCAACATGAAGAAACCACGAGCATACAGTGAATCAAATCCATACAATCCCTCGGAATTTTCCGTCAAATGATGATATATATAGAGCGTCACCAAATCCCCTTCATGCATCGTCATTCGAAAGTCTTCTGAAACATGTATTTCATAACCCAAGCCCTGGTTTTCTATTACCAAAGAGTCATCTGTTTTGAAAAGGATTTTCCCTGACAAATATGCAATCATAAACAAAAAGAATAAAGCCCATCTATTGTAAATGGAAGAAAGCCAAGTCCACAAGGTGAATAAAAAAATCTTGCCGAAAAAAAGATTTTTGCTACACTGGAGGGCGTTCATCGTTTATCGTTATATCGAAACATGCACGGACAAGTTGAAAACATGTCCCTCCCATGATTCCCTATTCTAAATTCTTATCTCTCCACTCTTAACGTTCTGAATTCAGTCACCGATACGCTTTGTCTTATCGGGATCCCGCAAGATAGCCATTTCTAAGGCGGGAACTTCAGATCTCAGACCTCATGTATTTCACTCTCCTTTTCTACAAATACACACTCATTCAAGATCCTGAGACTTTCGTCGCAGAGCATTTGAAGTTCTGCCAAGATCTCGGTCTCCACGGAAGAATTCTCGTAGCCAAAGAAGGGATCAATGGTTCAATTTCTGGTACTAAAGAACAAATCGAAACCTACAAATCAACACTCCGAAATCTTCCAGAATTCGCAGGAATAGAATTCAAAGAAGGTGGGGCTGAAGATCATATATTTCAAAAAATGCATGTCCGACTCAGAAAAGAAATTTGCGCACTCAAACTCGAAGATGATGTCGATCCACTCGCACCGACTGACTATATCGAACCAGAAGAAGTTCATGAAATTCTCAAAAACGAAGACAAAGATTACATTTTCATCGATACACGTAATAATTACGAATGGAAAAGTGGCAAATTCAAAAATGCTCTTACCCTCGATATCGAATATTTCCGAGATTTCCCTGCAGCGGTGAAAGAAATCGAAAATCTCAAAGATAAAAAAGTCATCACCTACTGCACCGGAGGAATCCGATGTGAAAAAGCCGCTCGATATCTCCAAAAAGTTGGTTTCAAAAACGTCCGTCAAATCCACGGAGGCATCCTCAGATACGGAGAAAAAACCGATGGGTACGGATGGGAAGGAAACTGCTTCATGTTTGATGATCGCCTCGGAGTCCCTATCAACAAATCAGAAGACGCATGCCTCATCTCCGAATGCAGTCACTGCCACACACTCTGCGACCGATACCGAAACTGTTCGAACGTCGATTGCAATATTCTCTATATCTCTTGCGAAGAATGCGATGAGAAGTTGGGAGCGTTTTGTAGTGAAACCTGTTCTCATGCGACGAGGACGAGAGAGAGGAATCCAGTGAGAGTAGTCGCAGTAAGATAAAAAACTATTTCTCACCGAGAGAAGCATGAAATAATGCTTTCCTTCTATAAGATATTTGATCCTCAGGAATCTGAGATTCATTCGGCATTGCATTTTCAATATACATTTTGAGAAAAAATCGATTCCAATCACTTCGAGCAAGTTCTTGAAAAAAAGCAAAAGTTCGAGCATCGACTTCATGCTCCGCTTGATCATCTACATCATAGCCTTGGAGGAAGAAACGAGAAAATACAGGAGAATTCTGTTTCCATTGCATTTGAAAAGCTTCGACCCAATTTCCATTGTTTTCATCTGAAAAAAGTTGAAAAAAAACAAATTTATTTCTCGATACTGGAAATTGAATTCCAGTTTCCGTAATTTTCAAGTAACTCTCCAATTTTTTCTTTCCAATACTTAGGCCAAGATTGATGAGAGATCCTTCAGATACAGATAAGCCTTTCATAAATTTATTTTGAGTTTAATGATTCTTTATTAAAAAATATGCCTTGAACACTTGAGTAGCAGTATCTCTCGTGTTTTGAGCCTGAGCTTGAAAAAGATAGTAATACCCTCCCTCATCATTTCCAACTAGAAAACCTTTTGACTGTAAAGCCCTATTCCATTGTTCTATCAATATTTCGGTCACGGACTTTTGTGATGCAACAACTCTTAGTGCAGCTTCTATATTTAATCTCGGTAAATCTACAAACTCAGGATGGCTCTCTATCACCGAAACTCCTTTAGCATATCGATCAACAAATGCAATCATTGCATCTGCGTCTGTCGGGAAACGAACATTTTCCCCCAATTGAAATGGCTTTATCACTTCGAACTGCTCTGCAACATCTGACATAAAAAGTGTTAATAAAAATAAAGTTACTTACTTTGTCACAACAGAAGAATGAGGAACATGAGGTTTCCCAGTCAAAAAACCACTACTCAAGACATAAGTTGTATGATCAAAAAGCTGCACAACTTCAGATCCCCCACCTGCCTGAATTCTGCTCCGAACATCACCAATAGTTATTTGAACCACCCTAACAACTCCACCTTCCATAGTCCTCATACCTCCTGAATTATTCACCTTATCTACCACACTCTGAAAAAATTCAGTCTCATACTCTTCCCGAGTAATATCTGACAATCCAGTATATCGTGTTTGTTCTGACATAAGTAATTTGTTAAAATAAATAAATTTTATCTAAAATCCAAATCTGAGAAACTTATTTTAAAGAATCTTTTGAAACAGGAACCTCTCTTAAAACAGCTTTTTCACTACCACTATTTACAACTATTCCAAAAGAAGTTAGATCAAGTTCTTTTTCAAAATATTCAAATGGGTTATTTCCTGATTCCACTTTTTGAAATTCATCATTAAGATGAGCAACAGCTTGCTTAAACGCCTCTCTTTCAGGAGCAACATCAACTAAATAAAGACTCTTGTTTTTGATAAAATTTTGAAGAGGGGTTACTTCCGGCTCTTTATGAAGGAAAACATGCATAAATAATAAATTAAATAATAAAAAACTCCTCACTGTCTACAGGAGGAGTATGAAGAATTTCTTTTCAGAAAATTAACACACACTTCCTCCGAGACGGAGTAGGAGAATGTTCTTCCCGAGAAGAATGATTGAAGAGACCTTCATACTGTTTGTTTACAGTTATGTATTCTACCAGAAAAAAGATTAAATGCAAATTATTTTTTACAAAAATTCTATATATGGTATTATGATCACAAACTTATTCACCAATTTCCCATGAAAAAACTCATTTCTATCGGCTTCCTCCTTTTCCTCTTCTCTTTCTCTGCCTGTAACCTCCAAAATAAGGATATCTCAGGATCATTCCCTCCGAAAACTCCTGAACTTGATTCTGGAGACACTACGATAGATCCTGCTATAGGAGCAGATCCTATAAAAAACCCTACAGATCCGATTATCCCCTGCCCAATCGACGAGAATAGCACTCCACCTCCAACTGAAAAAATGTCTCAGCCGACAGATTCGAAAACTCCTATGAAAAAAGAATGTACTCCTACAGATGATGACCAAACACTCGATACTCCTCCAGAAACCACTCCACCTATTATCACCTTCGGAAGCTTCACTTCTCCAACGAGCGATACCAGCCCAACGATTCCTATCGGATTCCAGGATGCAGACAGTGGAATGAAAATAAATTCTATTTCTATCCAATTCAATGGAGAAAATTACGAAAAAGGTGATTCTGAGATAGAAATTACAGGGAATGACGGCGATAAAAATATTGCGATCGAATTCACACCAGAGAATGTCCCTGCAGGAAACTATACTATCGAAGTCAATGGAAGCGATATCGCCCTCAACACCGCCGATCCAAAAAATGCTCCACTCGTCATCAACGCTTCGAGCACCCCGGTAGTAACACCCCCTTCTGAACCAACGCCAATTGTCACTCCACCGACTCCTCCAGTCGTAGTAACCCCGCCAGCAAATCCGATCCCTACTCCAGTCGTTGATCCTCTCCCTCCAGTAGTCGTTCCTTTCACCGATATTCAAGGAACTCCCTATCAGAAACAAATCGAAAATCTCTATCGAAAAAACCTCCTTACCAACACCAAAAAATTCCGTGCCGAAGATCTGGCTATCCGAGGAGAAGTCATTGCCATGGTAGGACGATTCCTCTTCACTCCCCAGCAGAGAGCTGAATGCATCGCCAAAACTACCAACCCTCAACTCTTCCCTGATTTCAACATCACCCTCAGTGAAAACACTCCCTTTGCTTCAGAAGTATGCGTTCTCAAAAATGCTGGACTCCTCGACGGATTCGTCAAAGAAGGAAATAATCTCTTCCCGTACCGACATATCAGTGTCGCTGAAGCCACAAAAATCGCGACGGCATTTACAGAAGACGTAGTAACACAAACCCATTCCCACTGGTTTTTGGATTATGAAGCATTCGCTGATTCAAAAAACGCTATTCCTCGAACAGTAAATAATGTTTTTGCTCAAGTAAAAAGAGGTGAAGTTGCCTTCATCATCAGTCAAATGATCGAACCAGATCAAACCCTCCCATCCAAAACATTTGAGGATTTCTTCACTCCTACGTACTTGGAGAAACTGAAGAAGGAAGCGGAAGAGGAGAAAAGATAAGAGAAAAAGAGAAAAATACATGAAATATGAAATTAGCACTCTAGACACGAGAGTGCTAATTATGGTATCCTCATCTTGAAAGTATTATTCTCAATTCTCCACTTCCATTCTCAACTTCTTAACGTTCTGATTTCAGATTTCTGATTTCTTAACCCTCTTCCCATGACCAACTACACTACCAAAGTCACTGAAGCACTCCAAACCGCAGAATCTATCGCTCATGCCGGTAAACACTCAGAACTCACTATTGCCCATCTTCTTTCTGCCTTTTTGGAACAAGGAGAGTTTTTCGATTCACTTCTTTCTCATTTGAAACTAGAAAAAACAGATCTCATCCGAGAAGTGAAACATGCTTTAGATGCCCTCCCAACGATCCAAGGAAACTACGAACTTCGACCTGAAAAAGCACTCATACAAGCTCTCAGCACCGCAGAGCGTGAAGCAAAGCAAATGAATGATGAATACATTTCCACGGAACACATTCTCCTCGGAATGCTGGATCAAAAAAATAATTCTCTTGTCAAAAATGTATTTACCGCAAAAGGAATCGATACGAAATATCTCCGAGACGTCATTGAACACATCCGTCAGGGACGCCGTGTGACTTCCGAAGGTGCTGAAGATCAATACGAAGCGTTAAAAAAATATACTGTCGATCTCACCCAGAAGGCACGAGAAGGAAAGCTTGACCCTGTGATTGGAAGAGATGAAGAGATCCGCAGAACCATTCAAATTCTATCTCGAAGAACCAAAAACAATCCCGTTCTCGTCGGTGAACCTGGAGTCGGGAAAACCGCCATCGCAGAAGGGCTCGCACGACGAATCATCGCTCAAGACGTACCCGATTCCCTGCGGAATAAAAAACTGCTCTCTCTGGATATGGGCGCTCTCATCGCTGGGGCCAAGTACCGAGGAGATTTCGAAGAGCGATTAAAAAGTGTCATCCAAGAAGTTCAAAAATCTGCAGGAGGAATTATCCTCTTCATCGATGAAATTCACATGCTCGTGGGAGCCGGAAAAGCCGACGGAGCCATGGATGCTGCAAATATTTTGAAACCTGCTTTGGCTCGTGGAGAACTTCACACTATCGGAGCAACCACGATCAAAGAATACCGTCAGCACATTGAAAAAGATGCCGCACTGGAGAGACGATTCCAACCCGTTCCCGTGGAAGAGCCGAGTATCGAAGATACGATTGCTATTCTCCGTGGACTCAAAGAAACCTACGAAGTACATCACGGCGTTCGTATTCAAGATGCTGCTATTGTGGCCGCTACCAACCTTTCTAGTCGCTATATCACCGATCGCTTTCTCCCTGACAAAGCTATTGATCTCATCGATGAAGCCACTTCGTCCATTCGTATGGAGATTGAAAGCAAACCTGCCGAACTCGATCAACTCGAAAGAGAAAAAATGCGAGCAGAAATCGAACGTGAAGCAGTAAAAAAAGAAACAACCGTAGACTCTCAAAGTGAAAAAAACGAGGAAAATCAAAAAAGACTCGAAAAAGTAAGTGAAAAGATCAAAGAATTAACAGAAAAAATTCAACTTATTGAATCTCTTTGGCAACAAGAAAAAGACATTATTAACAAAATTTCTGAAAATAATGCAGAGCTCGAAGATTTGAAAAGACAGGCGGAAGATTTTGAACGAAAAGGCGAATATTCCAAAGTCGCAGAACTTCGTTACGGAAAACTTCCTATTCTAGAAAAAGATCGTGAAGAAGCCAAAAAGAAACTCAAAGAATTACAAAAAAAAGACGGAGGATACCTCCGGCAAGAAGTCACCGAAGAAGATATTGCAAAAATCATTGCAAAATGGACCCACATTCCTGTATCAAAAATGCTTCAAAATGAAAGTCATCGCCTCACGCACCTCGAGGAAGAACTAGAAAAAAGAGTCATTGGTCAAAAAGAACCAATCAATGCTTTAGCAAAAGCCGTCCGGAGAAACCGTGCTGGATTTTCTGATCCACATCGTCCCATTGGATCCTTTCTCTTCCTCGGCCCAACAGGCGTCGGAAAAACTGAACTCTCCAAGGCCCTGGCCGAATTCCTCTTCGATGATGAAAAAGCCCTCATCCGCTTCGATATGTCAGAATATATGGAGAAACACGCCGTCAGCCGACTCATCGGCTCTCCTCCAGGATATGTCGGTCACGAAGAAGGAGGTCAACTCACCGAAGCCATCCGAAGAAAACCGTATAGTGTTATTCTCTTTGATGAAATTGAAAAAGCTCATCCCGATGTATTTAATATTCTCCTTCAAGTCATGGATGATGGACGGCTCACTGATTCCAGAGGTCGAACGGTAAACTTCACCAACACCATTATTATTCTCACTTCCAACCTCGGATCTGATCTCATAAAAGATCTTCAGAAAAAGGCTCCCG
>CAZQCN010000036.1:10182-10581 GCA_964592185.1 uncultured Candidatus Peribacteria bacterium | reverse complement strand
TTTTCGATACAAATTGCCTGACACTCAAATAAAACTGAATTATGCTATTTTTGTTATAATTCCATTCGTACCACTCAATATTATCAAGATCTCTATTGGGTTCTGTCTCTATATCATCAGGCAAATTTTCTATAGCCTCATTGAAAATATCCATCATGTTTTGATAAGCATCTTGAGCATTCGATTCAACAGTAGGTGGTGTGAAATTCACATCATTTTGGTACAATCTCTCTTGAATGAAGAGCCAATGTAAATCAAGAAAGTACTGATTGAAGTCTGCTCGTTTGGAAAGTAAATCCAAAATATGTTTAGAATCCATTGCAAAAGTATCTAATAACTCCACCCCTTCTTCAGACTCAACCTCTGGAGCACGCATGCACATTGCAAAAAAGGCTCTCG
>CAZQCN010000036.1:0-10172 GCA_964592185.1 uncultured Candidatus Peribacteria bacterium | reverse complement strand
CTTTTCAAAAAAACTGGATTCATAGCACTCGATTCTGTTGAATCCAATGAACCCATAACATCATTTAAAAAAGCTTTATTATACAGAAAAGCAATCAATTCTTTTTTATAATCAAAAGCTTTTTCCATAATAGTAAAAAATTACGATATAGCTATACTATTTAAGTATCAAAATCTCACATGCATACCTCCCTATTTTCTTTCCATCTCCCCCCAGATCTCATCGCACAATTCCCAGCGGAACCCCGTGATCACGCCAAACTTCTTTGCATCGATCGAAAAACAGGAATAAAACATCATAACTTTTTCTACGACATTGTCAATATGCTGGGAGACCATGATGTTTTGGTCATGAACAACAGTCGAGTCATCCCTGCCAGACTCTTCGCCAAAAAAGAAGGAATTGTTGAAGATATCGAGCTGTTTCTCGTCACAGCGGAATCAGAATTCGTATGGGAATGCCTCGCGAAACCCGCTCGAAAGTTGAAAATTGGAGATACCGTCGAAATTCAAAGATTAAAAAATAAAGATGAAAAAGAAGGTTTAAAAACATGGGAAGCAAGCGTTATTTCAAAAACAGAGGAAGGACATGTAGTTGTTGCATTCAAAAATATGGGTGAGTCTTTTTGGGAAACTTTGAAGCATTATGGGAGGACCCCCCTGCCCCCCTACATCGATCCCAAAAAATCAAAAGAAGAAGACTATCAAACCGTCTTCGCAGACAAAGCTGGCTCCATCGCCGCACCCACAGCAGGACTTCATTTCACCACAGAACTTCTCGAAAAAATAAAAAATAAAGGAGTGCAAATCGAATATGTCGATCTCCATGTCGGACTCGGCACCTTCCTCCCCGTCAAAGTCGAAGACATCAAAGATCATCAAATGCACAGTGAATATTTTGAACTCAAACCAGACGTCGCAGAGCGTCTCAACGAAGCCAAAAAAGCTGGAAAGAGAATTATTGCCGTGGGAACGACCAGTGTACGGGTGTTAGAGAGTAGTGCTGCAGAAGTCTGTGGTCTGTCGTCCCGATCGAAGCCAGTCGGGACAAGTTCTGTGGACTGTGGTCAAGAAAAACATGAAATACACCATTTACGAAATAACCATCAGCTACAAACGACAAACGATAAACGACAAACGAGCATTTTCATCTCCCCCGGCTATCAATTCAAATTCGTCGATGCCCTCATCACCAACTTCCATCTGCCGCAATCAACCCTCATCATGCTCGTCAGCGCATTTTATGATCGGGAAAAAGTGCTTGAGGCATATGAAGAAGCAATTGAGATGAAGTATCGGTTTTATAGTTTTGGGGATGCGATGTTTATTTATTAAGGAACAAGGTACAATCAAACAAGAGACAAGAAAGAGACAAGATTTAAACAAGTTGCAAGACCCAAGCAAAAAATAAATTTCATCAAATCTACATATATTTTTGAAAAAAAGTGTTTTTCTTGAATCTTGATACTTGGCACTTGAAACTTACTTGTTGCTTGTAAACTTGTCTCTTGTCACTTCTCTTTTCACTTTCCGAAACTTAAAATCCAGATAAAGTCTTTGACATCCAACTATGGTTTTTTCAGGAAGTCTTTTAGGGTTGAGTTGTTCTTAACCAACCCATATGAAAAAACTCTTCTGGTCCATCCTCAGTTTTTATTTTTCATTTTTGACCTTTCACCTTCCTCCCACCTTTGCGTCGGAGCCACCTTCCATAGCATTCCGAGAAATCCAACCACTCAGCACTCCCGACAGCGTCATCCTCGAATGCCTTGCAGAAACCGACCTCTCTCAAATCATTGTCAGCGATCTCGACGGAGCTGACACTCCCATCACCCCAAGCTCTACAACCTGTAGCATAGGCGAAACCGTACAACTCCTCTGGGATACCGTCATGCCGACTGAAACCAAAGCCGATCACACCTTCCTCTCCATCGATACCTCCCTCACCAATACCAAGGATCAAATAGTCCTTCAAGCACTCGATGGAACACTGCTCGATGCCGTTATCTATTGGGATGGGACGAGTACCTTCGCTTCGACGACGGAACAGCCCGATATCGATAAAATTCTCACTGCAGAACTCTGGTCTGGAGGAAACAACACCGATGCCCTCACTATAGAGGTGGGGACATCGATGAGACGAACCAACGAAACACACGAAAAAACATCCTGGGAGGAAGGGAACTGGGAGAGACCAGCTGACGATACAGAAGACAGTATAAACATCGATGACGATTCGACAGGAATCATAGAATCAGATGAATATACTGAAACAGATGAAGGAACTAATACAAATCAAGATACAGATCCAACTCCAACAGAAGAAGAAATCAGTGACTCAACAGACACAGACACATCAATACAAAATAATGAAGAACATACTCCTGTATTTATTTCTGAAGGAAATGAAATTGATCCAATAGAGTCTATCAATACCACCATCTATCACAGTACCGACTCCTCCAAAAAATTGAATACCGTCCTATCACCTCAAACCAACTATGCCAATGAACCTACGCGCTGGTCTCTTCCTGATGATTATGGCTTATATATTTCCTCTGTAATACCACAATCTTCAAAAAAAGATTTTGTCCGTTTTTTCAACCCGACGAAAAGTGAGAAAAATCTCTCATCCTATATTCTCTCCGCCAACAATAAAAAAATTCTTCTCCCTCGCCTTTCGATGAAACCTCAGTCATATGCCGATGCGTTCGTAGAACTTCCAAATACCAAAGCAAAACTTTATCTCTTCATCGAGGGAATTCAAGTACAAGAAATAGGCTACGAAAGCAGTAAAAAAGATGAAAACTTCGTATTCTCCAAAGAAATCGGCCTTTGGAAATGGAATAAAACTTTGGAAACCCCTTCAGAAATAGAAGCAATCACCCGGGCAAAAAAAGGAAGTGTTTTGGGAACACAGATTGAGGAAAAAAAAACAGAAGAGGAAAAAATCCCTGCCCTGGAAACGCACGAATCTTCAGGTCCTCCAGGTGGCTTCCCAGTCGCTGAAGCGGCGAATGTTCCAGATCACAATGCTCCAGTCGAAATATTGAAAACCAACTATGTCTGGTATGCTGTTGGGATTGGAATACTCAGCGTCTTCGCTCTCATGTCTCCACGAATCCTTCGTTCTATTCAGAAATTTTTACCTCAAGAGGAGACGACTATGGAGATGAATGGAAAATTAAACGGACCGACGTCCGATCATGGGGTGGAGACGACCAATATGGGCATCTCTACGGGGTCGGGACATTCGTCCCTGGACCTTTCTTCATTTTCCATACAAATGAAACAAAACGGATCGTCGCCGTATAAATCCTCAGATACCTCCACGGTTGCGTCAATAATCGAAAGAACCATTCCAATCCAAGCCTTCGGATGAAATACGGTGCACGCTTCTTATACCCTGAAACATAATCAAATGTACCTCCAAGACCAATCAGTACTTTCGCATTTGTAAATTCTTTCAAATTTCTCTGCATCCAGAGCTCCTGAGCAGGAAATGAAAAAGCAAGACAGACAATGTCCGCGCCCGATTCTTCTATAATTTTCCTCGTTTCTCTATCATTCTCTTCATGAGAAGACCCAGAATACGTCCCGGAAATTTGAAGCGTCGGGTACAGCGTGATAACACGCTCCCTCACTTTCTCCGCAACTCCCGGTGCAGCCCCCAAAAGAAACACTCGTTTTTTCTCAGATACTGCGAGTCGCATCAAATCCCAAAAGAAATCAGCACCAGTAATTCTCTCCGGAATGAACTTCTGGAGAAAGGGTGGATATACGAGAATACTTAAAAATGAATAAAACAATTGCCACCATCTCCACATTACATTGAAAAATTTTGAAGATCGAAATCGTTCTGGCAGGTCGAGAAAACGGCTCGCCCAGAGCAAACCTACTCCATCGCAAAGGGAAATATCCGCCTCTTGTAACGCCTTTCGAAAGTTTTCATTCTTTCTTGATTCCAAAATCATTTCGGGATTTGGAGTCACGATATACGTTGGCGTTCTTTCTTCCAATCTCACTTTTAAATCTCCGAGAATTCGAGTCTTGGGTTCAGCCGTGAGAGGAATATCTAAGAAGTGGTAGAGGTGCATGGAAGGTTTTTCTTTAGTGTAACAGGAGATATACATAGAACGAATGTTGACAATTACATGTTTTAGATTATTATAATTAACTCAAACCCCTTCCATATGGCTCTCAAACCACATCTTGATACTCCTTTAATCAATTACACTTTTGAAATAGACACTGAGTTTATTGGGTTTGAATCATTAATAATAAAAATTGTGGAAGAATATCGTTATATGATATCTCACCTTCCAGTATTCGGAAATAACTCATCGCAAGCGACTCCAGAAAATATTAAAGATCTTTACGAAGCGCTACAGAATCAGACACAAGATATAAAAAAAAATATCGAAAGTTTTATCTTTTCCTTCGGAGATATTATGAAAAAATATAACTTTATAAATGCACAAAAAATACCTGAAACTGCCTTGATAAAAATCTTTGCCACTCAGCTTATAGAACTCGATCCTTGTATGAAAATATACCGGGAAGCGTTCGAAAATCTCTTAAATGTAGAAAAACACAACTATAACTCAGAAGATCGTATACAAGAAACTTTCCAAGCCACTGGCATCCCTCATCATTTCTTTAATAAAAATAACTCAATTATTGATGTAAATCGTGCAAATACTTCTATAGAGAATTATCATCCAGTAATCGAGAGATTCTCCTTCAGAAAAAATGAGAAAGATTATTTTCAAGAAGAAGAATATGTGTATGATAGCAACATTGATTTAACAGGAAATACTCTCTTAGTTTCTTTAAGTGTTGGTCGTAATAAACAAGAGAAAATACATTTTAAAACTTGGGAAGATGGTTATGTATTTGTGAGAGATCTCTTACATAAAAACTTTCCTCGCGGTATTTAATATTTCAAACATTCTTCTTCAAAACAAAAAACTCTGATACATTGATACCAGAGTTTTTCCTTTCATCCATGATCCTACTTATTTACGGTCAAGACAGCTACCATTCCAAAAAAGAACTGGATGCCAAAATCCAGGAATTTACAAAAGGAAATGAGATGCAAGCCGCTTTCATCGATGGAGCTTCGCTCGACAATCTTCAAAGTGTACAAAATGAACTCCTAGGAGGTTCTCTTTTTTCAGATACCAAAGTCGTGGTCATCATCAACATGCTTTCAGAAAATAAAAAAAATGTTTTCAAAACAAACTATACTGAATGGTTGAAAAAAAATGCAGACGGCTTCGGAGCGGAAACTTTGTTGATTCACTATGAAGGAACGGAGGCTATTGATAAACGGCAGGGACTCTATAAGTTCCTCGATAAAAAAGCCGAAGTCATTGAGAAAAAAGAAGTGAAAGGAAAAGAAAAACAGGCGGGAGAGTTTGTGAAAAACTTCCTCAAGGAAAAAAATCTTGAAATAGAACTCGAAGCGTTGAACGCACTCCTTACCTCCTATCAAGAAGTAAACTTCTGGCAATTAGAAAATGATTTAGAGAAAATTTCCTTATATACCAAAGCAAGGAATCTGAAAACCGTTGATATGCAAGCAATCGAGCTGTGTTCCAGCCAACAATTGAGTTCACAAATTTTCGATCTTACCGAATCTCTGGCGTTTCAAAACGAAGATCGATATCTCTCAACACTGAGAAAACTTAAGGAACAAGACGAAAATGAATTTGGAGTTCTCTCTCTGCTCGCCTATCAATCTCGTGTCCTCATGCTCATTTTCCTCCTTCAAGCAGAATACAAAACTGAATCCGAAATACTCCAAGCCTCTGGACTTCACCCCTTTGTCTTTCACAAGAATAAAAACCTCGTCAAGAAATTCACATTTGAAAGCTTGAAAAAACTCCATAATGAGCTCTGCGAGATTGAGGCACAATTAAAGAATTCGGAAGCGGATGCTTGGTTATTGATGACTAGGTTAGTGCACAGCTTATAACTAGGTCTCTTAAATAAATTGTATTTGGTCATCCTGAACTTGATTCAGGATCTCGTCTTTTTTCTACATGCTTATAAGATAGCGAGATCCCGGGTTTTGAAGCGACGGTATACCGGGTCGCACCGGGATGACCAGAGAAAAAATAGAGGTTCTACAAAAAAGCTACTATTCGAGCTCCATTTCGAGAATCCTATCGACGCGAAACACCCGATTTTCCTTCCGTGTCAGACAAAACGCTTCTACGCCGAGATATTTCTTTCCGAGATATTCCATTTCACCAACTGAAAAAGGTTTAATTTCGCGTTTTGACTTCACATCCGAGGCTTTGAGATAAATAATCTTAAGAGTTTTTTCATTTCGGATGGCATCTTCAATCATCCCTATTTTATCTTCAAATGATACCTCATCGGTTGATTTTTTGTATTGGAATTGCGTCAGGAACTTCACTACTTTCCAGTCCATAATAATATGTCGCTTTTGAATTTCTTGGCAGAGAGTGAGCCCTTCGAGAGTTCGACAACGACTCAGAGCAACATACATCTGTCCATGAGCAAATGTTCCTCGGCCAATATCGATAATCACACGATCAAATGTTTTCCCTTGGCTTTTGTGAATCGTCACTGCCCACGCAAGACGAAGAGGAAATTGGGTGAAACTCCCCAAGGTATTCGACTCCAAACTTCTCTGTCCTTGATTATAGTGATACTCAAAAATCTCCCATGTATGTGGAGTCACTTCTACCGTCGTACCTTTTTCTGTCACTACTATGACTTCCTCAATCTCTCCTGATCCAGCATGGTGAATCTCTTTGACTACCCCCAGCGTCCCATTGACCCATCTCCCAGCAGAATCATTATTCAGAAACATCACCTGTGCTTTCGGCTTGAGTGTCAAAAACTCAGCAGTAGGAGCATCTTTGAGATGAAAATCACCCATAATGGAAGCTTCAAAAGAAATTGCTTTCCCAAGAAGCTGTTTGAGATGATAAGCATTGATAGAATCTGCCTGAGCATTCGTACTCGTCAAGGTAATCGCAAAATCCTCACTCTGGTAGTCCTCTACCACAGGAACATATCGAGTATTGAGATCCTTCAAATGAACAAAAGTCGGCGTGTTATTCCGAATAGCATTCAAAATCGAAATAAATTTCTCATCACTTTGACGATACATTTTCTCCAGTTCTATCATTTCAAAGGTCGTCTGCGCGAACACTTCTGCAGAGAAAAAATATGGCGTTTCATACACTTCTTTGAAAATCTCTTTCTCATGGCTTCCAACCACTGGTGGCAATTGATACAAGTCGCCAATAAAAATCATCTGAACTCCCCCAAAAGGTTCTCTGATCTTCAAGATTTTCTGAAGATACCGATCGATACAATCAAGCAAATCCGCTCGCACCATAGATATTTCATCGATAACAATCGCGTCCAAATGTTCCAAAAGCTTCGAAAGCTTCTCCGGAATTTTTTTTGGCAAATCCTGAAGTGTCACCGATGGTTTGAAGCCAAAGAATGAATGGATGGTTTGTCCTTGGACATTCAGAGCCGCCACTCCGGTCGGAGCCAATACAACAAGTTTCTTCTGAGTATTCATCCGAAAATGCTGCAACAGTGTCGACTTCCCTGTCCCCGCTCGCCCAGTAACAAAAATATTTTTGTGAGTCCCCTCCATCAGAGACAAAGCCTTTTGGAATTCTGGGTTGATATCGAGGGTGAAGGGGACGAGTTTTTTGGTCATTGAAGTTCTCAATAGAATAGAGTGTCCATTTGTATCGAACGATTGCTAAAAAACCATCATACTTATTACGAATCACATCACTCCCACTATCCCATTTCCCTCTCAAAAAATAAAGGTGAACAAAAAAGAGCCCATCCACAGACAGGCCCTTTCAAAATTCAATCTAAAATTAAAACTATTTCTTCTTCGGAGCAGCCTTCTTTGCTACTTTCTTCGCTGGCTTTTCAGCTTTTGGAGTAGTAGGTTTTTTGGTAGATGCTTTTGGAGCTTCTTTCTTTGTTTTTCCTACTGGCATTTTCCCACCAGCCGCCTTCACTGCTTTTGCTATCTGAGATTTAGCCCGAGAAGCTTTCTTGTCAGAAATAATTTTTTTCTTATGAGCAGTATCAATCAAACTATAGGCATGAGAAAGTTTTGCACTGGCTTCAGTAGCACTTCCTGCTGCTGCAAGTTTCTTAAGATCTTTGGCAGCTTTCTGATAGGCACTTTGAGTTCGAAGGTTTCTGACACGTCGAACTTTGTTTTGACGAAGTTGTTTCTTCGCAGATGAAATATTTGGCATGGGATGTATGTAAATTAAGATGATACAGTGGCATCATTCTTATACAGAATTAAGGAAAAGTAAAGAGGGAAAAGCAACAAGAAACAAGACCACAAGACACAAGCAAGAATCAAGATTCAAAAATAAAGTATCAAGAAGAAAGCAATTGAATGTCTTGTGCCTTGGATATTGACGTTTGAAACTTTCTTGTCACTTGTAGCTTGTATCTTGTGTCTTCGAGTAAAGTTCTTGACTTCCAATATTCAATATGGTAGACTATTAGGATTTCAAATTTTAACGAGATTCTATGGAAAGCACCCCAAAACAACAAATACTTCGTACCCTCAAAGATGCAAAAAACATCCTCCTTCTCTCTCATCAACAAATCGATGGTGACGGAATCGGAGCCATGATTGCACTGTATTTGGCATTCCAAAAAATGGGGAAACAGGCAACTGCTTTCAGTTTTGATCCCGTGCCAGGAGCTCTCGATTTCCTCCCTCGAATCAAAGACTACCTTCATAATGAGATCAATTCGTTCAATGATTTCATCATCACTATTGACTGTAGTAATACCAAAGTAGATAAGATTAAATACAATGCTCAAGACAATAAGGTAAACATCATCGTCACTCCAAAAGATGGAAATTTCTCTGGAAGCGATATTTCTACCGCTCAAGGAAAAGGTCAGTACGACTGTATCATCGTCCTCGATACAGGAGATATTCAACAAATTGGGAAAATATACAAAGACAATCCAAAACTCTTTTATGATGTTCCTGTGATCAATATCGATCATCACGTCACGAATACGTTCTTTGGAACCGTAAATCTCGTAGATCCGAAATCTACCTCCACTTGTGAAATTATTCTCGGCATTCTCGAAGCACTCGAATCTCAGACTAAAACTAAACTCCTTGATTCTACTATTGCCACCTACCTCCTCACAGGAATTACTGTCGACACCGGAAGTTTCCAAAACAGCAATACTACACCAAAAGCATTTTCCGTTGCAGCACAACTCCTCGCCCTCGGTGCTGATCAACAAACAATCATTAAAAATTTATACAAAACTCACAAACTCTCGAAATTGAAACTCTGGGGACACGCGCTCTCTCATATCAAAGAAGATAAAGAAACAAATCTCGTGTGGAGTAGCCTCTCTCGACAAGACTTCACCGATGCTGAAGCTTCAGATGATGAGGTAGAAGGTGTGATCGACGAACTCATTACGAGTGCCCCTGGTGCCGACATTGTTTTCCTTTTACGAGAGCGAAATGATGGAGTCGTCGCCTGTTCTATCCGGACCCTCGATGCCACCGATGCCAGTCGACTCGCTATGCTTTTCAATGGAGGCGGACACAAACGTGCAGCTGGATTCAAAATCAAAGGTGATACTTTAGAAAAGATTGAAAATTTCGTCGTAAAAAAGTTCCGTGATTATAAAAAGGGACTTATCGAACTTCCAAGCGAAAGCAGAAAAGAAAACATTGGCGACGAAGGAGCTCCTTTTGAAACTGCAGTCAGCCCTGAAGCTCAATCATTCATTTCTCAAGTACAGAAAGAATCAGAAAATATGAAAGCAGAGGAAACAAAAGAAGCAGAAGAAGCAAAAAACACTCAGAATGAATTCGCTTCGGCTATCGTGACAGAAGAAATCATAAGCGAACCAGAGGTATCCTCTCCTACAGAAGAAAAACAAGAAGAAACCCACCCTACTATAGAAACAGATGTTGTCATTTCAGAACCTATTCTCACCCCTGAAATCCAAAAAGAACCATCTTCAGAATCTATTATAGATGATACTCATTCAGAAATGACCCCACCACATGAAGAAACAATAATTGAAACAACTCCCGTACAGACGCAGTAGACTGCGACTCCACAAGAAGCAAAACCAGAAGAAACGAAGCAA
>CAZQCN010000035.1:8968-10758 GCA_964592185.1 uncultured Candidatus Peribacteria bacterium | reverse complement strand
AAATTCTATGATAGTCACTATTGCAAACGCCCATCAACAAACCCTTATTTTTATTATAATATTAAGCATTGTTTTTTTGTTTCTTCTGAAAAAAGAATCTTCTGAAGGTCTCTTTTCCATCAAACACACTCAAGAAATAAAAGGATTTGCCATCCTCAGCATTATTTTTGCACATGTCGGATATTATTTAGTGAACGATACCCAATTTCTTTTCCCCGTATCTATCTTAGCCGGAGTAGGAATCGAATTATTCCTTTTCTTATCAGCATTTGGTCTTACTACTAGTGCTCTCAACAAATCAATGACCATCCTTCAATTCTACAAACGAAGGCTATTAAAACTTTTCATTCCGCTCTGGCTCATACTTGGGATCTTTATAGCATTAGACTATTTTGTTCTTCACATCACATATTCGACTGAGTATATTCTCACAGCATTTGCTGGAATATTTACTCATGCCAACCTATATGAAGACATTAATTCTCCTTTCTGGTATTTCACATTCATTCTCTTCTACTACCTTGTGTTTCCGCTCTTCTTTTCAAAAAAATATACCTGGGCATCAGCTCTCTGCATCTTTGTAATTACATATATCATCGTCAAATGGAATCCAACATATCTCGCCCATACTCTCCCTCTTTATAAAATTCATCTTGTAAGCTTTCCTCTCGGAATGATCACCGCATGGGCATTAACGAAGAAACGTCTTTTGTCCCTATTCTCCTTGAAAGCAAAAAACAGAATCTTCCTAAAAATTGTTCGTTTTGTTGTTATATCTTTCCTTCTTCTCTTTATTGGGTACACAGCTCTTCATTCAGGAGTAGGTAAAAGTCCACTGGTAGAACAATTAGTAAGCCTCAGCACCATGGTTGCAATTCTTATCCTATTTTTAATCAAAAAAGTCCATTCAACATTATTCTCACTCTTCGGAATATACTCCTACGAGCTTTACCTATTCCATTGGCCCATACTCTATCGATACGATATTCTCTTCAGATACTTACCAGCATGGCTTGCTCTGCTTATAGACCTTATTGTTTTCTTGTGCCTTGCTTGGGTATTGCAAAAAGTGGTTATGAGAATCCAAAAAATATTTGAAAATCCTCATACTACACAAAAAAAAACAAAGTGATATAATCCAAAAGTAATCTCTCTACAATGTTGAACAAAATATGGTTCTTCCTTTTCCCTCTTTTCCAATGGAAGCGATGTCGGCGATATATTTCCAAGATTAAAAAACCTAAGCACATATATATTGCTGGGAAGGTTCACGAAGAGAAAAAACAATTCCTTAAACGTTTTTTCTCAGGGACTCAATTGTATTTTCAAGACACCGTAGATATTTTGAAAGTATCGACATCTATTGACGCGATATTCTTTTTTTCTGCTGGAAAATCAGCTTCCGAACTCGAAAAAGAAATACAAGGACTCTTAAAAAAACTCCATCCAGAAGGGTTTTTCATGCTCATTACACCAGGAAGTGTCGGAAGCAAGCTCCTATCTTTTCTTGATAGCCAACTCGGACTCTATACCGGTTGGAATAATCCTCGTGAACATATCCTCGCTTATCGTCCTTTCGGAAATGGAAGAGTCGGAGATCCTCTCCCAAAAGATTATAAATATTATCGTCAATCACAAGACCTCCTCAGTGGAGAATGTTCCACGGCATTTAAACCAACAATTATTGGCAAACCTGGTTGCATTGGTGTGAGATGGAAGGTCGGTCCTGTATATTTTGAACTTTTTTCAAGTGACATCGAACCTGAAATTGAGCCATTCCCACATTTTCG
>CAZQCN010000035.1:0-8958 GCA_964592185.1 uncultured Candidatus Peribacteria bacterium | reverse complement strand
GTTATATCACATGGGAGCCAGTCACACGAGCTGAAAAACCCAAAGGATGGAAGTGGTCACGACTCACGATGCTGGTACGTAAAACAGGCTACTGCCAACTCAATGGAGATCGAGAATATTGGAAAAAATGGGATTCACACGCTCAACGACATAGAAAAAAATGGCTCGAAAAGGATAGTCAAAATTATGAAGTAGACACTGCCTCTTTGGAAGAATTTATTCAATCTTACAATAATACAAAAAAACTTCCATTTTTGAGAGGGGCTTTTATTTCCGTACTCAAGCGCCGTTATGAAAGAAACAAAAAAGATCTTCACCTTTTTGTAGTCAGAGAAAAAGCGAGCAAGAAAATAGTTGCGGGCCTTGCTACGCTCGATCTGATGGATATCAGAGCTTCTCAACACGTGATTGCTTTTTTCCACAAAAGTGTAGCACATACGTCAGTTAATGTAGGACTCATCGACAACTGGTATCAACATGCTCTCAAAAAAAATATCCGTTGTTTAAATTTTGGGATATTTTGGCATCCAGGAGACCCAAAAAGTTTCAAAGGATTCTCTCACTTCAAAAGACAGTTCAATATACGCTACATCGTATATCCAAAGCCATTTTTCAGATCTATACGAGCGAATCGGATGCCTTTGGAAAAGAAATAAGGTCAGAGGGCAAAAGATTACAAGCAGATTGATTATAGCAATATTGAAAATACGCCGCACAACCAATCATTGCAGCATTATCGGTGCAATATTGTAAGGAAACAGGAGCAAAATATGGGACTCCTATCTTTTGAGAAGCTGCTTCTATTTTACTTCTCAACAAAGTGTTCGCAGAAACTCCTCCTGCGAGCACAAGAGACTTTACTTCATAATCCCGAGCTGCTTGCATCATCTTTTCTGCCAACATGTCACACACAGCTTCTTGAAAAGAGGCTGCTATATCAGCTCTCTCTTGTTGCGACAACTGTCCTGAGACCGCAATAATATCTCGAATAAGGTATTTGACAGCAGTTTTGATACCAGAAAAACTAAAGCTATAAGGATCTTGCAACCGGGCCCTTGGAAAGTGATACGCCTTGGAATTCCCTTGTTCAGCAAGATGGCTCACTTGAGGCCCCCCAGGATACGGAAGGTTCAATAGAGTCGCTACCTTATCAAAAGCTTCTCCCGCTGCATCATCAAGAGTCGTTCCTAGTTTTTTCAGTGAGGAATGGGACTCCATCAAATACAGATCATTATGCCCTCCAGAGGCTGTAAGGACGACTAAAGGAAAACTAACATCCTTTTCTGAACGTTCAAGCCAAATCGAAGCAATATGCCCATAAATATGATTGACCCCCATAAGTGGCTTGTTCCAAGCAAAAGCAAGTGCTTTCGCTGTCTCAACGCCTACAAGCAGCGATCCAATTAAACCAGGCCCACTTGTAACCGCCAAAAGGTCAATATCTGAAGAAGTATACCCCAGCATTGACATTACATGTTCTATGCAAGGAATAATTTTGACACTATGCTCACGAGAGGCCACTTCCGGGACAACTCCTCCAGTTTTGGCGTGTTCAAGTGCTTGAGAATAGGTCGTCATCCCCAAAATTTTCACCCCATTTTCTACCACAGCGACCGAAGTCTCATCACAAGATGTTTCAATAGCAAGAATCTTCATAAAAACACATCAAAAATCACTGATTTGCTTCTAAGTACTTTTGAACCATCTGAAAAACTTCTTGGCTTAATTCTTCTTGAGTTTTCGTTCCATCGAGAACCACAACACTTGGGAAATTTTTCGCAACTGTGTCGTAAGCACTTGAAACCTTTTGCAAAGTCTTCAACTCTTCAAAAAGCTCAAATTTAGCACGATTTTTTTGAATGCGTGACACACAATGTTCCGCAGGAACCCGAAGATAGAAGGTAATATCTGGCAGTCTATAATGTTTATTGAGAGTATGAATCCACTCCATATCACCATCAATATCTACAGAGCCAAAAGCAAGTGAAGAATGAAGATACCGGTCACTGACGACCACCTTGCCTTGTGCGAGCCACGGCTCTATTTCCATAGTAAGATGATGTCCACGATCCGCAGCAAAGAGAAGCTGAAGAGTTCTCGGATCCACCTTCCATTGATGAGTGAGGACTCCTCGAATCAAACCGCCGATGATATTATTTGTAGGTTCTTTCGTCAATGCCACCTCATGCTTTGCTTCTTTGAGTTTATCAAAAAGCATTTTTGACTGCGTAGAGGAACCTGCTCCATCAAGACCTTCAAAGGAAATAAACATAGTAAAATGTGAAAAATAAAAGATCCTTATTTAGTTACTACAATATCCTCTCCTTTCATTCTCACTTTCACTACATCTCCTGGAAGAAGTTGTTTATTCAAGATCTGCTCTGAGATAGGATCCTCAATAAAATCTCGCACGGCACTTCTCATAGGACGAGCCCCATACATTTCGTCAAAACCTACTTTGATAATCGTATCGTATACTTTTTTATCTACATCCAAAGTTAATTGCTGATCTACCAAACGTTCTTGCAGATCAAACACCTGCAATTTCGCAATTTGTGAAAGTTCTGCATGCGTGAGTGGTTTGAATACAATGGTTTTATCAACACGATTCAAAAATTCTGGAAGCATAACTTTCTTCAACTCTTCTATGACTGTCGCCTTAATTTCTTCATATTTCTTCTCTTCTTCTTTCAGATCACCATCGGCAGCAAAACCAATAACATGACTTTGTTTGGAAAGCCTGTTTGCACCAATATTGGAAGTCATAATGATAATACAATTGCGGAAATTTGCTTTTTTCCCCTTCCCATCAGTAAGCTCACCATCTTCCATAATCTGCAAAAGAATATTCAATACATCCAAATGAGCCTTCTCAATTTCATCAAACAAGATGATAGAGTATGGCTTCGCCCTCACTTTGTTCACCAACATACCTCCTTCTTCATGACCGACATACCCAGCTGGAGACCCAATCAATCGTGAAGCAGTGTGACGATCAGTAAATTCACTCATATCAACTTTGATGAGAGCATCTTCACTCTCATAAACTTCTTGCGCAAGACGTTTGACGAGCTCAGTTTTACCAACCCCAGATGGCCCAATAAAAATGAAAGATCCAATTGGACGTTTCGGATTGGCAATTCCTACACGACTTCGCCGAATAGCCTTTGCAATTTCAGCAATCGCCTCATCCTGTCCAATAATATGTTTCTGAAGAATTTTTTCGAGATTTTTCAATTTTTCTACGTCAGACTTCATCAATCGCATCGCAGGAACTCCTGTCATTTGTGCAATTACTTCCGCAATGTCTTTTTCTCGAATATGGATCTTCGATTTTCCAACTTTTTCTTTTTCTACAGAAAGTTCTTTTTGTAAATCAGCCTTCACTTGGAGCTCCTTCTCGCGTAAACGAGCTGCTTTTTCATAATCTTGATCAGCTACCGCTTCTTCTTTTTTATGAACAATCCCTTCCAAAGTTTTTTTCAACTTCTTGGCTTTATTTTCAGGAATCTTTATAGAAATACCCTTCAATGCACATGCTTCATCGAGAACATCTATGGCCTTGTCTGGAAGAAAACGATCACTGACATACCTCTTTGACATAGTAACTGCTGCCTCAATAGCATCATCGTCGATAATAAGATTATGATGATCTTCAAACACCCCTTTGACTCCTCGAATAATTTCAATTGCGTCTTCAACATTCGGCTCATCAACTTGAATCGGTTGAAATCGTCTTTCAATAGCAGCATCTTTTTCAATATATTTTCTATATTCATCAGTGGTTGTAGCACCAATGACTTGCACTTCACCTCGTGATAGGGCCGGTTTCAAAATATTCGCTGCATCCAAAGTCCCTTCCGCACCTCCAGCACCAATCATCGTATGCATTTCATCGATGAATAGAATAACATCTCCTCGCTGACGTGCTTCAGAAATAATCGCCTTAATTCTCTCCTCAAACTCTCCTCGATATTTTGTACCAGCAACCAGAGAGGCCAAATCAAGTGATAGAAGCTTCTTATCTATTAACGCTTCAGGAACATTCCCTTCAATAATACGAATTGCTAATCCCTCAACAATCGCTGTTTTCCCAACTCCAGGCTCTCCAATAAGTACTGGATTATTCTTTGTCCTTCGGTTCAGAATAGAAAGAAGCCTTAAAATTTCTTTATCTCTTCCAATCACCGGATCGAGTTTTTTTTGTTCTGCGAGTGCCGTAAAATCGATAGTAAAATAATCAAGTGCTGGGGTGTCAGATTCTATTTCTACGTCATCCTTATTTTTGACCGCAGAACGAGTATTTCTTGGGATATTTGCCCTTCCCTGAGCACCAAAAAATTCTCCAAAGACTTTTTGGAAAAGAGTATCCAAAGACTCCAAAGCTCCATTCGATTGTGCTTGTTGTTGAGGATTATACTGTCCAGAAGAGAAAAGCTTTTCAATATTCTTTGAAACTCGTTTTACATCCACATTCAAACTTTTGAGAATGATTGTAGCTGCCGTCTCTCCCTGAGAAACCAGAGCATAGAGAATATGTTCCGTCCCAACCTGATTATGCTTATATCGATGGGCTACGTTCACAGAATCTTCTATGACCTTTTTGGCCAAATCTGAGAGCCCACTTTCCAAAACCTCTTTTGAAGGTTCCTGCCGTGGCCCTGCAGCCTGTATCAAACCATAAATAAGTTCGAGAGTAACATTTAAATTTTTCAGAACCGTGCCACCGAGAGACTGTGGAGTGCGAACCACCCCAAGCAATAAGTGTTCTGTGCCAATATACGAAAGATTCATTTTCTTTGCTTCTTCCTGCGCCATTACCAACACTTTCCGAGCCTCTTCAGTAAATTTATTGAAGTAATCCATAGTATGAGGGTTAGTTTCTAGAATTATTTCTTCTTCACTACCTTCTTCGGCTTTGCAGCTACTTTTTTCACCTCTTTGCTTTCTGCTTTAACCTTTGTTGCTCCCTTTACTGTTTTTTTTGCTGCTACTTTCTCTCCCTTTACTTTCTCTCCCTTTTTCACTTCTTTTTTGACAGAAGCTTTCTTAGGAGCAGGGGAATCGTCTTCACTCTTTGCAGCCTTTGAAATCACCTTTGGTTCAAACTTTACTTCTACTGGAATTACTTTTTCATTCATTAATTCTTCCACCGATTTGACTCCATCCATTCCTTCTACGAAATCAAGAATATCAATTTCCCAACCAAGAAGCTTTGAGGCGAGACGAACATTTTGACCACTTTTCCCAATAGCCAAAGAACGCTGATCTTCCAAAACATACACCTTCACTCGCTTTTTATCAGAAAACACTTCCATGCCTGAAATTTTTGCCGGAGAAAGTGTATTTACAATCATCTTCACAATATTATTATTCCATTCAATAATATCGATCTTTTCATCACCGATTTCAGTAGTAATTGCTTGAATTCTTACTCCTCGTTGTCCAACACATGACCCAACTGGATCAATCCCTGTCACACTAGAAGTAACGGCCAATTTGGTACGGATACCAGGCTCACGAGCAATTGACTTCACTACTACTGTTCCTTCCTGAATTTCTGGAACTTCTATAGCCAAAAGTTTCTCAATAAATTTAGGATGAGAACGACTCACGACGATCGATGGACCTTTTGAAGTTTTCTCAACTTTTGCAATGTATACTTTTAATCTTTGTCCCGTAAAATATCGTTCTCGAGGAATCTGTTCATCAGGATACAAAACCACAGTAGCCCCATCGATACTCAAGAAAAGGTAATTATTCGACTCAATACGTTGAATCTGAGCATTGATAACTTCTCCTTGACGATCTTTGTATCGAAGAAACATAGCATCACGTTCCGCTTCTTGAAGCCTCTGAATGATAACTTGTTTCGCAGTCTGTGCAGCAATACGACCATAGGCGACTTCATCTTTTGGAGTTACCTCTTCACGAATACGATCTCCTACAATTGAATCTTTCTTTTGTTTCTTCGCATCTTTGAGTGAGATTTCACAGTCATCATGTTCTACTTCATCGACCACTTCCAGGAGATTAAATATTTTGGTAATACCGGTTCTTGGATCAAAGATAGCCTCAATTTTCTGAAATTCACTTCCACATTCTTTCCTATATGCCGCAGCAATCGCTGATTCAATAGCACTCACAACCACATCTCTATCAAGATGTTTTTCCTCACAAATC
Organism: uncultured Candidatus Peribacteria bacterium; assembly: GCA_964592185.1. Classification (GTDB taxonomy): domain Bacteria; phylum Patescibacteriota; class Gracilibacteria; order CAZQCN01; family CAZQCN01; genus CAZQCN01. The sequence continues at coordinate 2,775 of CAZQCN010000035.1, read as the reverse complement.
TGGTTAATAGCTGCCTCAAATGATGTTTGCATAAATATGAAGTTAAAAAATGGAGATCCTATCCTGAGGATAGCATCTAAAATAATCATCAAGAGAAGTATACCAAAAAAAGAAAGAAACGGAAAGTTATTTTCGTTTACCGTTTGTTCTGTAGGGGATTGGACTTCCTCGTAAAGAGAAATACACACAAACCAGATAATGCAAAAATAACAACTATAAGCTCTTCTGGTCCTGTTTCATCAGTTTTAGGAACATTCCCGATAGGATCAATGAGGTCGTCCCCCGGTGTAGGCGTAACATCTTCTGGATCTGGGTTGAGAGGGTCTCCCACTCGGACCGTAAATGTCTCCACTCCTTCGTACAATGAAGGATTATTGAGTGTATCAGACAGCTCAATATCTACCTTGAAAAGTCCAGCACTCGCGGGCGCTCGGAAAGACCCCGTGTATACTCCTGGTTTACTTGGATTTTCTACAAGATCAATTTGCCGACCATCTGCGATAAACTTCACCCGAGTCAAAGCAGGCTCTGTCTGGACCTCTACATTGATATTGGTCCCAGGGGGAACTGTTTTTGGACTAATAGTAATTTTATCAACTTCTGGACTGTTCGTATCGACAATGATCGACACTTCTTCTGATTTTGCACCATTACTTTCTGCTCGCAGCTTGTGTTGCCCATCCGTCAAAGCCTTGGTTGTGAAGAAAAAATCTCCGTTCGGCCCTGCTTGAGTAGATCCTATTTGAATCACTCCATCAAAAATATTTACCGTACCACCAGAATCTGCCGTTCCGGCAATATTAATAGTATTCGAATTTAATGTATTCCCTGAAAGGGGCGAAAGTATGGTGACATCAGCATCCCCAGAATTATTCCCTGAATCCCCTCCTACACTCACCTGAACCACTCCGGTAATCGCCGCATTTGAAGTATCGGTCGCAGTAACTAAGTGGGTCCCTGCCGTAGAAAAACTCATATCTCCTATGAAAAATTTTGATCCATTATCAGATCCAACAAATGTATAGTCATTGGGGAGCTCTGCAGTCGCATCATTACTAGTAAAACTCACTGTCCCGGTATAATCAGTCACTGGAACATTATCCGAATCCATCACCGTCAAAGTGAAACTTATTGGAGAATTCACTGGAACCTGACTTTGAATCCCACTAAATGAAAAAACATTGTTACTACTTTGAGCAAATACACTCTGCACATTGAATAGGTTTTGTACCAAAGAATTCCCATCAATTTTGGCACTAGGAGACGTAGGAGCCACTCCTTCGATTATAATTTCTTCCAAAACAGACCCAGTAGCAGAATCCAAGATTTGCAGAGTCACATCCTGAGAAGTCGCCTTTTTCAAAGTAAACGCTCCTTCTCCTAATTGATTGGTTATGACACTCGAAGTCGAAAGAGTATCGTTGGTATTTTTCAATATTTTGATATTCGAGTTCGGTATAGGATTATGATATGTATCATACACTTTGACCAAAAAATCAGAACTCTGTCCGACCGACAAACTCGACACGTCTGTCTCGACGATTGTTTCATCAGCAGAAACTTTCCCTGCTTTGACCAAAAGAGGCTTGATTCCCTTCGATAAAATCGAGGCTGACGAAGAAATAGAAATCTGGTAAGTCCCCGCCTCTATGAATTTTTCGCCCGGAATACGAACTACCGCAATACCAGAGGCATTCGCAGTAGCAGAAAATGATACCGCCTCATCATCCTTTGCAACATTGAAAGTAATAAAAGCTCCTGGTCGAGTAGCTGACGAAGTAAGGAGAAGAGAATGCCCAGCTTCTATAATGGGTTTTTCAAGGCGAAATGTCACATAGTCTGTAGAAAGATTGGAAAGAGAAACCTCTTTTTCTTTTTGTTTCTCAGGAACAAGTTCTTCAGCGCCCTCCTCAAGAGCCACCCCATCCGAATCTTCGTTTGTTTCTGCACTCTCTTGGGATGTATTCTCAAAGGTATTCTCAGATCCATCCAAAGAAACCTCTTCCGAAGGGGTAGATTGTTCATCACTTTGAATTTTCTGATTATTGATATTTCCTTGAAGATCTACTGGTGCGAAGTTCTTATACGCAAGCACCACAAAAAGCAAACTCAACGCTACCCCAAACATTTTGAAAAACATCAATTGCGTAGGAGATATTTTTTTATGAAAATAGTGCTTCGAAAATGTTTTCTTTTCTGCACCAGCGCTAGGTTTTTTTGGATCAACGGGATTTCTGAGATCAAGGAGAGCCATGAGAAATGAGGGGAAATTGAAAAAAATAAAAAAACTCCAAAATTACAGGAAATAGTATAGAAGATATGAGGAAAAGTAACAAGCTCCAAGCTCCAAGCTCTAACTTACAGGCTCATTTCTTGTATATTCATAATATATGTTATAAATTAGTATCGATACTTATTCTCAAATATGTCTGAAAGTGTTACGTTACAATCTCTTCTCAAATCAAAAGAAAAATTCTCCACCGTACAGAGAAAAGTCATTATCGAAGAACTTTTCGATTCTGAAAAGCATCTTACTGCCGATGAGATCTTCCAAAGAGTGAAAAAGAAGATACCAAACATCAGTCTCGGTACGGTCTATCGAAATCTTCAAGTCCTCGAAGAACTCGATCTCATCGATCGAGTCACATTCAAAACTTTTTCAGAAGCTCTCTACGAGGTCCATAAAGACCCGCATTACCATATAGTATGCACTGAGTGCCACTCAGTAAAAAATCTCGGCTCGTTTCGTTCTGTGAGCCTCGAGCCTACAGCAGA
>CAZQCN010000034.1:0-11020 GCA_964592185.1 uncultured Candidatus Peribacteria bacterium | reverse complement strand
GTACCAGAGACAGATGGAAAAACTTCAATTCTCTCAGAATATTTCAGCGATGATTCTGGAGGGGTTTGAGAAAATACAACTCCCTGAAAAAACCATTCCAGACTTCCATGAGACAGAGGCGAAGCTTAAATCATTGGTCGATTGGACTCTTACTAATGCTGAGAATCAATATCTGAGCGGAGACAAATGGTTTCAGCATCTTTTGAAGAAAGAGTTTCCGGTAACGGATTACATCCGTCCGATGAAAGATATCGATTTTACTCCGCTTCCTGATTTATTTCATGAGTACTTTGGTCATATGCCTCAAATGGCTTGCCCTGAAATAGCCCATTTGGAATGGAAATTTGCCGATGTATTTTGGAAGATCCCAAATGAGCATCGAATGAAATTGTACACACTTTCTTGGTACAGTATTGAATATGGATTTCTTTTGGAAAAGGGGAGAGAGGTTGTGTTTGGTGCGGGACTTCTTTCTTCACCGGGAGATTTGTCACGTTCGCTTCTCCCGAAGTCTCAAAGAGATTTTGTCTTAGAGAAAGCCACTTTAAAGAATATTCTTGGTACTGAACCAAGTCCTCATGTTCCTCATCAGAAGTTTTTTCTTTTTGATTCTTTTGATCATATAAATCAGCTTCTCAATGAATTTGAAGCCTGTTATAGTACTGCTAAACTTCCTTAAGTCACTTCGACCGTAGCGGAGAAGTCTTAGTCTCAATGTGTCTTATATATATTTAATTCCTATTATGCTAACCATCAACGAAATTCTTACTCGCGGAGTCACGAATATTACCGTCAAAGAACACCTCGAATCTCGTTTGAAAAAAGGAGAAAAATTACGTGTGAAGCTAGGAATAGACCCAACGGGGAGTGATGTTCATATCGGGCATGGGGTTCCTCTCTGGAAACTTCGAAACTTCCAGGATCTTGGACATCAGATTGTTCTCATTATTGGTGACTTTACTTCACAAATTGGAGATGCCTCTGATAAAACTGCTGAGAGACAGATGTTGAATCGTGAACAAATTGAAATGTATATGAAAGATTATGAGAAGAAAATTTCTCGTATTTTGGATATGAGTAAAGTAGAGTTGCATTACAATTCCGAGTGGCTTGCGAAACTTGATTTTAATGATGTTGCTACTTTGGCAAAAGAATTTTCTGTGGCACAGATGCTGGATCGAGAAAATTTTTCAAAACGATATACCGAAGGAAAGAGAATTGGGTTGCAAGAATTTTTGTATCCACTGATGCAGGGGTATGACTCTGTGGCTATTCGGGCTGATTTGGAAGTAGGTGGTAACGATCAATATTTTAATCTCATGGCGGGGCGTGTATTGCAGAAGGCTTTTGAACAAGAACCGCAAGATGTCATGACATTTGAACTTCTTCCGGGCCTTGATGGGAGGAAAATGAGTAAAACCTATGGAAATACTATTAATATTGACGATGAACCGAGAGATCAATTTGGAAAGATTATGTCGATTCCTGATGATTTCATTATTAAATACTTTATTGGATTTACTCAATTGCCTTCGAATGAAATTCAAGAAATCGAAGCTCAATTGAAAAAAGGCCAGAATCCTCGTGATGCTAAAATGCGTTTGGGGTATGAAATAGTGAAGCTCTATAACGGCGAAAAAGCAGCACAGGAAGCTCAAGAAGCCTTTATTCAACAGTTTTCAGAAGGAAATAAGCCGGAAGACATTCCTGAGTTTGTTTCTCCGGAAAATGAGTCTGATTTGGCAGAGCTTCTCGTAAAGGCTGGTTTGGAATCGAGTAAAGGGAACGCTCGTCGTATGATCGAACAAGGTGCGGTGAAAATCGATGATCAAAAGGTAAATTCGATTGTAACGATCAAAATCAAACTTAAACCTGGTATGATTATTCAGGTGGGGAAAAGAAAGTTTATAAAAATAGTTTTGAAATAAATGTAAGAATAAGGGACGAGCAACAAGCTGGCAAGGAACAAGCAAGTTTCAAGAACCAAAAATTAAGAATTAATATTACTTTCTGCTTGATGCTTGAACTGTTTTTTGTTTCTTCGCTTGTACCTTGTTTTCTTGTATCTTGTTGCTTGACCGATGAAATATTTAAGAGGTCTATAAAATTTTAGTACCCATTTTTACCCAATGATTTCCAATCGATTGGGATTTTTTGTTTTTTTCCTCAGAATTTTTTTAACTTCATGTTTTACAGTTGCTCCGTCACTTGTCCTTTGACATGACGGTTCTTTCCAAAAACAGCTTTCAGCCGTATTGTATGTGCTGAGAGTATCGATTAACATTTTTTTATGAAATTTCTTATTCCTGTTCTCGTTCTCGTCTTCATGTTTTCTGCCTGTTCTCGGACATCTCTTCCGAATACTCCAGAAAAAATCGAGCGTGATCCTGTTTCTGTTCAAACTCAAAAAACATCAAAGGAAGAAATAAAAACAACTCCAAAACCACTTTTTCCTCCTGAAAAGAAGGAGCCAGAAGAAGAGTTTGTTTTCAACCCTCCGAAGATGGAGACTATTCCTCCTGTCAAATATTCATATCGTTTTGAAGATTTGAAAGTCGGAGCGAAGGTCGGTCCTTGGAAGGTGTCTGAATTTGATAAGCCTCCAGATGAAATGCCTTTTTCAAAAGATAATTTTATGGTGACCTTTGACCGTGAAGTGAATCTTGAAGGAACGTATGTGTATTATCCTGAAGGTTTTCCTTTCCAAAGACTTCAAGTCTGTTTTTTTCTTTCCGCTAAAAGTATGTTGGAAATGCCAGCTCTGAAAGATTTGGATCGTCGAGGAAGTTTTTGTTTCTCGAACAAGGAAGATTTTATCAAAGCTCTTTCTCTCGAACCAAAAGACTCTGGACAAGCTAAAATTGTTATCAGTTCTTATAGTTTCATGGTCGCACCTATGGAAGGAGGCTATGGAGCAGTCTTCAAAAAGCTACAATAATAAATCTGCTGAGAGTTCTGAAAAGAATTTTGGGTGGACTAATATACATTTTATTTTCAATTTTTTTCACACTAAAATTTTGTAAGTCTTATGTTTCGATTTATTCGTTTTTTACTTCCAGCACTGGTAGTGTTGGGAGTGTCTTGCTCATGTGTGTTTTCGCAGATGGTGTATTCGCACTATTTTCGTAAACCATTCGACGGTTCCTATTCAGTAACACAGAACTACTGTAACTACTGGAGTGGACATGGCTATCACGACGGTATTGACTACGGACTTCCTTCTGGGACTCCTGTTTTTTCAACTGCTGACGGGGTGGTCGCTGCTACGGGGTATACGAGTGGCTGGGGGAACTATATTCGTATTCGGCATTACCTGCCGAATGGGACTTTGGTGTATTCCCAATATGCCCACTTGAATACTTCGCCTGTTGTTTCGACGGGAACTTTTGTGAGCTGTGGTCAACTCATCGGCTACTCAGGAAATACTGGGAACTCGACGGGACCGCATCTTCACTTTTGTTTTCTGAAGAGCAATAGTCTCGGAAGTGGTTACTATAATTCATGCTCAGCAGTGAATGTGGACCACATGAATCCGAATGATCTTCTGAGTACGTATGGAACGGTTCAATCCGGGTCGAAGTTTTACATCGACAATACTTTCAGCAACTACTCCTCTTCAGGTTCTTGGAGCGGCATTAGTATGGGAAGTTTCTCGGGAGGATATTTGAACTCAGGCCAAAGCCTCGGTCCGAACTACCGCCGTTCTTCCACTACTGGGACTGCTTCGACCAGTTACTTCGTCAACGTGTATCGGAGTGGCTACTACCAGATCAAAGCCCGTTTCCGTCAGGAAGTTGGTTCTTACTACAATGTTCGATATCGAGTAGACAGTTATTCTTCGGTGTATCTTTCTCAGATTACGAATGTTCCGGTTTTTTGTCTTGGGAACCTCGGTACCTACTACCTTTCCAGTGGAAGCCATACATTGCGGGTTTATGATGAATCTACGATGTATCTTGTGAATCATGATGCTTTCATTTTGGAATTTGTGAGTAGCAACAAGACAGATGTGGATGATCTCGTGGAGTCTACTGAGGCAGATGAAGTATCCGATCTCTTGTTGGCGACGAATTCACTTGAGTCTGTTTCGTTCTTTCCGAATCCTTTTTCAAAGGAGCTTCACGTGTCTTTTCCTCCTCATTTCATGGAAGGAAGAGTCTCAATTGGCATCTATGACCTTCAAGGGCAACGCCTTGTTTCCTTTGATCTGGACATCGATGAAACCGCCGTCAGTTATGAGTTGCTTTCTGAGCGCTTGGCATATTTCTTTCCTGGGGTGTATCTCTACGATGTCGCCTTACCGGATGGATCTCATGCCAAGGGGAAGCTTGTGAAAGTCGATGACTGATGTCTGTGCAATTTTTATTGATTTATTTTACCTTTACCAAAAAGCGGGAGCGTTATGCTTCCGCTTTTTTGATGTTTTGTTACAATAGGTTTATATACTTTTTATTATGCTAAATCTTGTTTCTCCAGTCTCGGAAATTCTCGGCGTTGGTCAAAGCTCTATGCTTTTGCTCAAACATCTTGGAGTTGAAACAATTAAAGATCTGCTTCTCTATTTTCCGAGAGACTATCTTGATTTTTCTGTTCGAAAAAATATTGGCGCGTTGATTGGAGAACAAGTAGTTTGTGTCGAAGGAGATATTGTGACTATTCAAAATATTCCAACGAAAAATCGAAGTCTCTCTATCACGAAGTGTGTTATTTCCGATGGAACGGGTGAGCTGGAAATCGCATGGTTTAATCAACCCTACCTGCTTCAAACCTTGAAAAAAGGAATGAACATTGTAGTTGCGGGGAAGGTGGAAGTGAAATTTCGGAAGTTTCAAATGACCTCTCCTTTTTATGAAGTGATAAAAGATGGCTCTTCTACTTTGAATCGTATTGTTCCGATCTATCGCGAAACTGAAGGGATGAATTCGAAGTGGTTGCGGACAAAAATTGAAAGCATTATTGGGTATACGACGCAACTGGAGGAATGGCTTCCCGATGAAGTGTTGGTGAAAAATGATCTTATTCAATATGCGCAAGCAGTGAAAAGTATTCATTTTCCTGAAGACCGCAAACACCTTGGATTGGCTCGAAGACGTTTGGCTTTTGATGAAGTATTTCTTCTCCAACTTCGTTCGCTTTCACTCCGTCTGGAGTGGCAGAAGATGAAAACAGGACAAGTGCTTCCTTTGAAAGATATTCGGGAACTCAGTGCTGAATTCGTGAAAATTCTTCCTTATGAACTGACCGATGATCAGAAGAAGGTAGTGAATGAAATTGTGAAAGATTTTTCGAAACCATTTCCAGCTTTGCGGTTATTGGAAGGAGATGTGGGATCAGGGAAAACGGTGGTAGCGGCTTTGGCTTCATTTTTAATTATGAAGAATGGAGGGCAGGTGGCTATCATGGCTCCTACGGAAGTATTGGCACGACAGCATTTTTCCAGCCTACCGAAACTGTTTATGCAGTTTGGTCTTCGTACTGAGCTTCTCGTTGGATCTACGACATCAAAAGAAAAAACTGAATTGAAAAAAGAACTCGCTCAAGGTCTCATTGATTGTGTTATAGGGACTCATGCCTTGATTCAAGATGATGTTGCATTTTCGAAACTAGCTTTCGTTGTCGTCGATGAACAACATCGTTTCGGAGTAGAGCAACGTTCGAAACTCAAAGAGAAGGGAACTCCGCATCTTCTGAATATGACTGCCACTCCTATTCCTCGGACGTTGGCTTTGGCACTGTATGGGGATCAAGATCTTTCAGTGATTCAACAAATGCCTCCCGGAAGAAAAACGATTATTACTCGGGTAATTTCTCCACAGTATCGTCGTACTGCCAATCTCTTTATAGCCGATCAGATCCGGAAGGGGAGACAGATTTTTGTGATTTGTCCGCTGGTAGAAGAATCAGAAGCCTTGGATGTGAAATCGGCTACTCAAGAATATGAACGACTCAAAACAGAAGTGTTTCCAGAATTTCGTATTGCCTTGCTTCATGGCCGAATGAAAGCAGCAGAAAAAGATACAATTATGCAAGCGTTCAAAAATCAAGAATTTGATATTCTCGTTTCTACCTCGGTGATTGAAGTAGGGATTGATATTCCGAATGCTTCAATTATTGTAATTGAAGGAGCAGAACGTTTTGGGCTTGCACAACTTCACCAGTTTCGTGGACGGGTAGGGAGGGGAGAGTATCAGTCGTATTGCCTTCTTTTTACCAGTAAATTGGATCAACAAAATCGAGTTCGAATGAAAGCGATGATTGATTATTCTTCCGGTTTCGACCTAGCAGAAATCGATTTGAAGATACGAGGACCGGGAGAATTCTTCGGTACTCGGCAGAGTGGTATTCCAGATTTGAGGATGGCTGAGCTTTCGGATCGGGTATTGATGGAAGCGGCTCGCGAATCGGTTGATTGGATACTCGAAAAAGACCCGAAGTTGGAATATTACTTTCGAGTAAGGAGTAGGTATGAAGAGTTTTTAGGTTCGAAAGCGGGATAATTTTATTTCCCCATAAGTCGCTGTGTATTTTTTCCTATAGTATCCATAAATTTCTGGATATCTTTCTGTATTTTTGGATGAAGTGAGCCAGGACGAGTATCATGAAGAGATTCTACATATGGAGCTTTTTCTGGGTTTTGGAGTTTGAAGTCTATATAAATTTGTCTGTAGTTTTGTAAGATATTTTGATGTGTATCTAAGAACTCATCATCAAAAATATTTAATTTTCTTTTTCTGACTTCGGTGATGATGTAAAACCCTTCAAAATAGTCTGCAACATACTCTTCTGGAATATCTGTTTTTGATATCCTTCTAAAATCATTAATAATGCTGATGTATTCTAATATGTCTCCGTAAGGTAATGTATCGATTTTTTTTTGAGAAAAGAAATTACTGAAAAGATTGATGAACTTCATAAGTCCTTCTGGTATTTTATTTTCTCTTATTGTATCTCTAATTTGATCTCGAACTTCAATGATAGATCCATTGTTGAAGTCTCCAGCTTCTAACCAAGTTTGTATTTTTTTTGACTTCGCAAAACTTACTGTATCAAGCTCTCGGTTATGAAATCTTCCATTTGTATCACACCACATTATTGAATCTACTGTCATATACTTGCATTATATTGGAAGGATTGTATTCCTTTATTTTCTGGACTTCAATATTTCGAAAAAAGACTCGCAGCTGGAATATCGAGTGTGAGTAAAAAATTCTCCGTAGTATTTTGTGAAAAGTTTTTAATCTTTTTTAGGAGTTGTTTTTTCATATGGCACAACACTTTTCATATCGAAACCATTATGAAAATGATTGCGAACTTCTTTTATGTGTTTTCCAATAGTAGGAAATAATTTCGGATGTGTTGAATTTAAATATGCTAAACCTCCCACAGCTAACATACTACCGACAACAAAGTTTCGCACTCCTTCCATGTATTTATTCATAATAAATGTGTTAGTTTATTAATTCGTTTAATTTTATCAGATAATGACTTTTTGTCAATTATTTTTAAGAAACTCTTTTGTCATTTTCTCAAGGAAAAGGAAAAATAAACTTGTAACTTCTGTTCGTTTTCATTTTTGTACTTATAACTTTTTCCTCTTATGAAAAAAATCCTTATTCTTTCTGCTCTTTCGCTCTATATTGGAAGCATTGCTTTCAGTGCATCGGTTCTTATTTCTTACGCTCAAGAAGTCGATCCCATATTCAAAGATCTTTCAGCATATGACGAGCATGCTCCGGCCATTGCTTATGTAAAAGATGAAGGGATGGTAAACGGTTTTCCTGATGGGACTTTTCGTTCCGAACAAACCATCAATAGAAATGAGCTCACAAAAATTTTGGCAAATGCCGTTGCTACTGAAGATGAAAAGAAAAACTTTCGAGCGACCTCTTGTTTTCCAGATGTACTTTCTACCAATGAATTCGCTCCATTTGTTTGCTTTGCCAAAGAGAAAGGTTTGATCAAGGGATATTCAGATGGAAAATTCAAAGGTGAAAAAAATATTACTTTTACGGAAGCATCTAAAATTGTTTTGAAGGCTTTTGGGAAATCTTTTGATGAATCTAAGTCAGATTGGTACAAAAGCTATTTGTCAGAAGTTTCAAATGAAAAAGATATTCCTGCTACTATCAAAAATCCTGATGATCAGATGGACCGAGGAGATCTTGCAACAATGATTCTCAGAGTCAAAGAACCAAGTCAAGATTATGATTCTCAGATCTATGATCCAATAAATCATTCATTTCGATATGAATTACCGAAAATAGAATCTTGTGATGTTCTCAATAATTTGAAAATGGATTATCCAATGATTGGTTTATTTGATCCTTCAAGAGATTCTATTTCAGATTTATCAGAGACTACGGATGCTTCTCCTGCCAGTGGTGCGAGTGAAAAAAATTACTCTGAAACCAATGTTCAAGTAGAAGGAGTTGATGAAGGAGATGTTGTGAAAAATGATGGTGAATACATTTACACTCTCGGTGGAAACAAGGTGAGTATCGTCGATGCAAAACCTGCCAATGGGATGAAGGTGCTTTCTACACTTGATTTTACGAAAGAGAATTTTTCAGCAAGTGATATGTATATCTCTGATTTGCAGCTAGTCGTTGTCGGTTCTTCATTTGAAAACACTTTTGGTCAAAATAAGATGATGATGCCATATAATCCAGGTAAATCATTCGTTGAGGTGAGAGTTTATGCTTTGAAGAATCTCGGAAGTGTCACTGACCCTCGTTTGATTACCAATATGAAATTTGAAGGGGGTTTGAATACGAGTCGTTTGAAAGATGGGAGAATGTACGTTGTTTCCAATTTTTCTCCATGGTATATGTCGGAGAGAGATTCTTATCTTCCTACGGGAACCATTACTAGTGGGGGAGAATCTCATTCAATTAGTATAAATTGTAATGATATTCGTTATGTTCCTCCGATGGAAGCATCGAGTATTATGACGGTGATGTCTTTTCCTCTCACAGTAGCAAACGGGAATGATGTTCGTCACGAAAGTATTTTGGGAGATTTTGGAACGGTGTATATGTCTGATGACTCTTTGATCGTAGCTTCTGCGGTGTACGATAATTGGAGATATGAAAAAATGGATATTCGACAGATTTCTACAGGAGTTCAAACCGTGATTCATAATTTTGCTTTGGGAGATGATGGTTCAATTACTTACAAAAATAGAGGAAAGGTTCCGGGAACAATTGTGAACCAATTTTCACTGGATGAATATCAAGGAAATTTCCGTGTTGCCACCACGACTGATGCTCTCTGGGGTACCGATGAAGAGACGAAAAACAATGTCTTCATTTTGAATTCAGATATGGAAGTAATCGGAAAAGTAAAAAATATTGCTCCAGGGGAAAGAATTTATTCCACCCGTTTCATGGGAGATCGAGCATATATGGTGACATTTGAGCAAACAGATCCTTTCTTTGTTATAGATACTTCTGACGCTACGAATCCGTATGTAGCTGGTGAACTCAAGCTTCCAGGTTTTAGCCAATATCTCCATCCTTTGGATGAGAATCATATTCTCGGATTTGGAAAGGATACAACTGAAGTTTCAGCAAATGAAAATCCTTGGGGAGATCGAGATATTGTGTTGGCAACTGGGTTGAAGTTGGCACTGTTTGATGTAACAGATCTCAGTAATCCAAAACTTATGGAAAGTGAAGTAATCGGTGATCGTGGTTCTGATAGTGAGTTACTATGGAATCATAAGGCACTATATTTCAACCCTTCAAAAAATACATTTGCTTTTCCTGTTTCTATCCATAAATCTAAGAATGTTGAAGATTATGGAAACATGGTGTTCCAAGGAGCCTATGTTTATAAATATGATGTGGATACGGGATTTGATCGCATCGGGAAGGTGACTAATTTCTCTGAACCAGTGAATTTGGAGAGTTACTACAAAGATTCGAATTCCACGATCAATCGAGTAGTTTCTATTGGAGACACTATGTATTCCATTTCCGCCGATACCATTGGATCCTATGATATGAGGTCATGGGACAAGCTCGGGGAGGTGAGTGTTCCGACGTATTGGGAGAATAATGGGCCAGTGATGTATATTGATTAAGTCTTTTTGAAGATTGAGAATTTAGAAAAGGGATTCAGAAATGAATCCCTTTTCTTTGTCTTTGTTTTCATCCATGTTATAATGACTTCCAACAAATCGGCTTATAATATCTCTTTATGGAAAACTTCGAAGATTATCGAGGAGTCCCAAAACAAGAGAGACCAATCATCTCTCATGAAGAAGAGATGTTGTTTCAAGTTCATGGCGTTCTTGAAACTGCTTTGAAGATAAAGGCCTTGTTTGCTGGAGAAATGGTTTTCGGACATTTTTTGGCGGAGTTGGGAGTGGACGAGTTGAGAGACAAAACTTTTCACTTATTTACTCATTCCAACGGAAGTGAGCAAGAACAAGAAAAAACTGAATCGAATGAGTTTGAAATTCAGAAGGACAAAGAAATTAAAATCATCGATTTGAGAAGGCGGAGTACAAAGCTATTTCAAGATACGTATAGGGAGTTTTAATTATTTTTACTTTGTCCTTTTCTTCTTTTTTGATAGACTCTATTTGTCGTTTTTATTATTTTCTGATATAATGGTTCGATAACATTTTTTATGAGTGGTCATCATGGGGGAGCCTTGAGAACAATACATGTCACTATTCCATATCATAATAGTTCTACAAGGGTAGAGACCGTGTTTGAACAATTATTGGATAATATTCATAATAGTGTTGGTCATGAAAAGATAAGCTTTGAGTTTGTCTCTTTTCGTCAGCATATCAATGTGTATGTGACGTTTGTTCCGACTCTTTTTGATTTTATGGTGGGACAGTTATACGCCTTGTACCCTGATGCGGAGATAATGGAGGTAAAAGATTATGTGAATGCAGAAGCTCTCGCTGGGAAAAAATATTATGGATGTGAGCTGGGTTTGACTCGAAGTAAATTGTATCCGACACAGAGTTATCTCGATTTTGAAAAAGATCCTCTTTCAGGGG
>CAZQCN010000033.1:4620-11321 GCA_964592185.1 uncultured Candidatus Peribacteria bacterium | reverse complement strand
AATAGTTTGATCGAAATGGCTTTTGCTCATGTGCTAAATAAAAAAGTTTTTTTGTGGCTCCCGATCCCAGATATTGCTTATTCTGATGAGATAGTTGGATTACAACCAATCATTTTGAACGGTGATTTAGATAAAATCGAACAGTAAGTATAAAAATGAAAAAACTCTTCCTCGCCTCAGTCGCAGCGTACACCATTGAGAAATTTATCAGTTTTTTCGACATTGATCCGAAGAAGAGTACGGTGGCTTTCATCCCAACCGCCTCAACCATTTACCCAGACTGGAATCCTGTTGAAGATAGAAATAAGTTGCTTGAACTCGGCTTTCAGGTGAAGGACGTGCATCTCGAGAATAAGAATAAAGCACAGCTTCTCGAAGAAATGGAGGGAATTGATATTATGTTTGTTGCGGGAGGGAATACGTTTTACTTGTTACAAGAAGTGAGGAAATCGAAATTTGATGAAATTATTATTGAATTGGTTGGAAAAGGCATTCCATATATTGGATCAAGTGCAGGGACAGTGTTAGTTGGTCCAAGTATTGAGCTTGCTTTGGATATTGATGATCAAGATGAAGCACCTGAACTACAATCCTATAATGCTTTGAATTTAGTAGATTTTGTAGTTTTGCCACATTATGATGATGAGAGGTTTCAGTCCAAAGTAGATGCGAATTTAGAAAAGTTTAAGAATATACAGTATCGAACCATTATAATCACTGACTATCAGGCAGTGTTGGTTCGCGGGTCAGATGTTCAAATAGTTTCCACTTAAACCCATCTATGAAAAAATCAAAACTCTTAAAATATCTTCTCATCTCTTTCGGCGTTCTAGTAGTTCTAGGTGTTGTCGTTGTTTGTATATTCATGATGTGGATACGATATCTTCCTCTCGGTCCGGGGGTACAAGATTTCACTTATAAATTATCTGGTGGGTATATGTTATCTCGATCTTCTGCAAATACCATAATGGTAATACCGAAGAATGGATCCTGGAATGACACCATTCCCACTATCCCTGAAAAAGTCATCGAGATCGCGTGGGATAAACATTTCATACTGGCAAAACGACAAGGTTTACAAAGGCGATCCCCAGAGAATCCAAACGATACCTATATGGAACCAGATGATTCGGTTTTTGATTATTGGATCCTGGATGTTTCGCTTCCGAAAGTGTATGGACCACTCACGCGAGAGGAATTTGAAAATAAACGAATGGAACTGTTTGTCTCGAATGAGTTAGTACTCAAAGATATATATCAATATAAATAAGCGAATCGTATTTTTGCATACTCCATTGACTCTTTTATCTCATAGGCAGTATCCTTTCGCCATTCTTATTCTACTTCTCCAAAACTATGAAAGATGCGTTTCGCCGAATAGCTTCCAAAATCTCTTACCTTGCTGGGACTTCCCGTGCATTTGTTCTCGCTATTCTGATTATCATTATTTGGGCATGGACTGGACCGCTCTTTGATTTTTCTGATACGTGGCAACTGGTAATTAATACGGGGACAACGATTATTACTTTCTTGATGGTTTTCTTGATTCAAAATACGCAAAATCGAGAAGGCAAGGCGATGCAGATCAAGTTGGATGAATTATTGAAAGCGATGAAAGGGGCTCGGACGAGTATGGTGAATATCGAAGAATTATCTGATGATGAATTAGATAAATTCCATGATGAGTTTCAAAAACTTCAGCACCGATATGCTACTGCTCTCGAAAAGAGGAAAATGAAGGTTCCTTTGAAAACACTAAAAAAAATTGCTTCACCAGAGGCTATGGCAAAACAATCTGAAGATGAGGTGGATAAGGCAATTGAAGAGGAAATACAGAAGGAATATCTGGAATCGGTCGAGGGAGGAAAAAGTGTTTCTCAAACTTCTCGAGTAGAACAAGAGAAGTGAAATTTGTGTCCCTCCATAAGTCACTTCGACCGTAGCGGATCACCGATGGAGATTGCAGATCGGGATCCCGATTGAGATGTTTATCGTCAGGGTCGGGAGAAGTCTGAATAACATGTGGACTCTTTCATGTTGGCACTTCGTTAGGTTAAGATTTCTCCACCTTGGTCGAAATGACATAATGGGCATTACTCTGCAATCCTTATATCATACGCATCATCATCTTTTTTGATTTCTTTGATTGCTTGTTCGATGTCTGGATTCGTGACGACATTTTCGATGGCAGCCCATTCAGTGTCTCCTTCTGTAGGTACGAGGAGGGTGATATTTTGACCAACCTGCGCTTTGAAGTAAGTAACTGAAGCGAGGAGTACTTTGTAAGTTTTATTTTCGGTGATGACAGTAAATTGTCCATTATCTGAAGTGAGTTTTCCGATGACTCTTTTTCGATCTGCTGGCCCGATTTGTTTGTACAAGAAGGCTCCATCGGGTTGGATAGTGAGTTTCAATTTATCTCCCATGACGAGTTTTGATTTACTGGCATAGTTTGCAGGAACTGGATAGGTTTTTCCATCGGCTCCGACCATGTTTTGTCCATCGAAATATCCTTCTACGATTCTATTCAATCCTGATCCAGTAGGTTCAGAAGTGTTCAAAGCGGAAGCTTTTTCAGCAAGCTTTGAAGTATCTGTGGTGACCCCAGAGACCTCTTCCAAGAGAGCTTTCGCATAACGAACGCTGGCTTCGGCTTTTTCTAACATATCGTGGATTTCCTGAAATTTTTGTTTTTGGTTATTCATGGTGATTTTTATTTTGTAAATCTCTTCAGTATATCACATTTTTCTTTCGGTCGCAAGATTTATATCATATTATCTTGCACATGCAAGGATTGAATAAAAAAAGAGAGCAAAGTATAGTTACGAAGAAAACTGAAAAACTAAAAATGAAAAATGGTAGTAAACAAGTAAATAGGTAAATACATGAGGAAAAAAGACGAGATCCTGAATCATTCGTAATTTCGTGGTTTCGTATTCTCGTAGTTTCGAAAGAACAAAAAGACTAAAGTACTAAAAAACGCATTCTTATTCTGTATCCTGTATTCAATTTTTCACTCTCTCATTTTCTACCATTTCTACTTTTTCACTTTTAGTTTTTATTTTGCTTTCATGTCTTCCGATCATACCTCACATGCTGCTTCAAAAAATCATGAAGCAGAACATCACGGCTCAGCAGGACATACTCACGGGCATAGTCATGGGCATGCTTCACATGGTCATTCCGGTGAGGTGGTGTGTCACAAATGTCATGAGCATTTGACTGAGCATGATCATTTTTGTCATGCGTGTGGGGCTGAAGTGGAGATAGAACATACGACCTGTCATTCTTGTCATACGGAGCAACTTGCTTCCAATGCTTTTTGTATTGGGTGTGGAGCAAAAATAGGACATCATGGAAACAAGAAATCTTTGCAGTTTTTTATTGTGCTTGTAGTATTGGTGGCTCTATCTGTGCTGGTGATAGTAAATTCTGTTACGCCTTCGACATCGCTCGGAGTTGTTTCTCCAGATTCAGAAACAGAAATTTCTTCTCTAGATGGAGCTCAGGTGTCATCCAAATATAGAGAAATTGCTTTTAATACACTTATTTTTGCAGGGGAAGTGACACACGAGGCGGAGATTGTTGTTCCGAGTCCGACGAATCAGCGATTTACGTTGGAATCGGTGAAAGCTTTTTTGAGTAACTCTGTGCATCGTATTCAGCCTGAAGATATTGTAGAGATTGATGTATACGAAGAAGGGAAAGAAAAAAGTGATCTCCTTGGGCATTTTGTAGTAGTTGATACTGCCCTTCATGAGAATTATAAATTTCCGAGTAAGGGGTTTACTTCAGTTGGCGGGAATGTATGGGTGAATTGGGGGAGTTATCGGACACTTAAAAATATTTTTAATTAATCTCCTATGATTGAGTCTCTTTCTGGTATTCGTGGGGTGTATGGATCTGATTTAACGGTTGATGTGGTTCGTGATTATGCTCATGCTTATATTCAGTCATTATGTGGGGAGGGGAATCGTCCAGTAACACATCTTGTCGTTGGGAGAGATACTCGAGCTTCTGGAGATGAAATTGCTGAAGTCTTTTTCAAGGTATGGAAAAATCATTATGGAATTGATGTGATTGATGTGGGGGTTTTGCCGACTCCGCTCGTGGAGAATGCCGTTCGAGCGTTTGAGGCTCATGGAGGAGTTATTATTACCGCTAGTCACAATGAACCAGAATATAATGGGATGAAATTTCTTCGACCGACCGGTGGGACTTTGTATGCTCATGAAGCGGAAAATCTCATCTTTTCTGCTCATCAGAAAGAACGAGGTGAAGAAGGGGAAGATCCTGGAGAATATACTGAGGAACATCATGCATCGATTTCTTCGTATATCAAGCTTGTGGAACAGATTCTTGGACCAGTAGCTATGGATAAAAATTTGAAGGTGTACTTGGATGCGAATGGAGGTTCTGCAGCAATGTGTGCGGAGCAAATTTTTACGTATTTCGGAATTGCATTTGAAAAGATTGGTTTTGAACCAGGGAAATTTTGGCGGAAGGTAGAGCCGAGAGTGGAAAATTTAGTCGGGGTGAAGAGTTTTTTTGGAAACGATATGAGTCAAAAATCTTTTGCGGCATGCTTTGACTGTGATGCCGACCGAGTAGAATTTGTACTTCCCGATGGTCAAGTGTTAGCGGGAAATGTTGTATTGGGATTGCTTTTCGAATCACTATTGTCAGAGAAAACTTCTGAGAAAAATAAGAAGGTAGTGGTAAACGATGCAACATCTGGTTTGGTTCGTGATATAGCAAAGTCCTATGGATACGAAGTGGAGGAGGTCGAAGTCGGTGAATCAAACGTGGTATATGCTATGGAAATTGATCATCTCCTCTATGGAGGAGAAGGTTCGAGTGGAGGAGGGATTGTGTTCCCAAATCGGTGTCGTGATGGGATACTCTCGACGTTAATTGTATGCAAATTGATGTCTCAGACAGGGAAAAGTTTGTCACAGCTTTTGCATGATATGCCACACTATACCTATATTGCTGAGAAGCTTTCGGGGGTGAGTTTTGGAGGACTTCGTGAAAAGTTTAGGACGTATGCGATTCAGCATTCTTTGAAAATTACAACAACAGGCGATGATACCGGAGGTATGAAAATATGGTTTGATGAATATACTTGGGTGTGGATTCGTGGATCGAAGACTGAGCCCGATGTGGTGAGGATGCATTTTGATGGAAGAGAGGAAGGGAAGGTTTTGGAGGTTCAAAGAATAATGCATGCGATAGCACTGTAGTCATTTCGACCGGAGTGGAGGAATCTTATCATCATTTTTCCTTTTTATAATAAATACCCATTCTGCTCAGACTTCTCCGCTCCGGTCGAAGTGACTGAAGGGGGGGATCTCTTTCTCATTTTTAGTTTTTAGTTTTTAATTTCCCCCATGAAATCCTCCACCCTCTTCCGTTGTTCTTCTTGCCAAGCTGAGACCCCCAAGTGGTCTGGTCAGTGTGCTGCGTGTGGAGAATGGAACACATTGGAAGAAGGTCAAAGTGTGAAAATCAAAGGTCAAAAAAGTTCGAAAGGGATTTCTACTCAAGAAGTACAGATGCTTTCGATGGGAGTTGATCAAAAATATTCTCGTATTCCTTCGGGGCTTTCCGAGATTGATCGAGTGTTGGCTGGGGGTTTTCTTTCGGATGCGGCGGTGTTGATTGGAGGAGAGCCAGGAATTGGGAAATCAACCCTGCTTCTTCAGGTGGCTCATACGGTAGTGAAAAGTGGTATGAAACTCCTCTATATTTCTGGTGAAGAATCTTTGAGTCAGGTGTCGGCCCGCTATGGGAGATTGCAAGAAAAAGAACGCGGAGAAATTCACTTCTTGAATGAGTATGGTTTGGAAGAAATTATTGCAACGATTGAAGCTTCACGGCCTCATGTCGTGATCATTGATTCTATACAAACCATTTCATCGGTTGAAATAGCAGGGACGATGGGAAGTCCTTCTCAGGTGCGTCATGGAGTGGAAGTTTTGACGAGTTTGGCGAAGCGGATGGGTTTTCTTGTTTTGTTGGTGGGGCATGTGACGAAAGATGGACAAGTCGCTGGACCGAAAGCGGTGGAGCACATTGTTGACGTGGTATTGTACCTTGAAGGAGAGCGATCAGGGAATATGAGAATTTTACGAAGTTTGAAAAATCGTTTTGGCCCTGTAGATGAGTTAGGAGTTTTGGAAATGACGGAGAAGGGGTTTCAGGATCTGAAAAATCCTTCTGAATATTTGCTTCGTGAAAGGAATACGGAGGGGTTCGGTTCGGTGTTGACCTGTTGTATTGAAGGATCGAGAGCCTTCCTTATGGAAGTTCAAGTTTTGACTTCATCAACGAATTTTGGCTATCCGAAACGAAGCTCCAATGGATTTCCTACGAACCGATTGGATATTTTGTTAGCGGTGGCTCAGAAGTATCTTGGGTTGAAACTGGATGATGTTGATGTGTATGTGAACGTCGTAGGAGGGATGAATGTGAAGGATCGGGCGATGGATTTGGCGGTTATGGTGGCGCTTATCTCTTCCTACCAGAAAAAAAGTCTTCCACCTTACTTAGTAGTCTGGGGAGAAGTGGGTTTAACTGGGGAGATTCGAAGTGTAAATCTTTCAACAAAACGTATGAAAGAAAGCGATGTTATAGAAAATGTGCAAAGGATTATACCGAAGAATACTGACGCTGGTGTCAAAAAAGGAAGTGATGGATTT
>CAZQCN010000033.1:0-4568 GCA_964592185.1 uncultured Candidatus Peribacteria bacterium | reverse complement strand
GGTGATGGGGGAGATGTAATGGATTCGCAGTTTCGTGTGTTCGTGGTTTTGTATTGTCGAAATATTGTGAAGTCATAATCGGAAAATCGAACGAACGAAAATACGAAAAAACGAAAAGTAATTCTTCTTCTCAAAAAAGAGTTCTCAAGGTATCATGATATCGTTCTTTAACTTCCCTCTATGTCTCGAATTATTCGTATTTTCTTAGTGCTTATTATCCTCACGGTTGCTGTTGGTGGGGGATATATGTATTATACTGAGTCTCTTCCTGGAGGGACTAATTCGTGGTTTTCTTTTATGTCTTCTGAGGATGCTTCAGATAAGCAACCTGAAAATTTAAAAACTTTAGGTTTTCAAGCAAATATTGTAGAAGTTGCGAAGGAGGCGTTTGATTTCAAAAATTTGTCTACTCAAAATGCGAGTGGTGATCAGAAATCTTCATCGAGTGGTTTGGCTTTTGATTCAACGAGAATGAATACTTCGACACTTCGAGAGTCTGGGAGTGCAGCTCCTACTCTCATAAATCCGAATCCAAATCAAGCAGATGGTGTTCCAGAGGTTGATGCAAGAACAGGTGGAGGTTTGGTTGAACCTATGCCAGCAGAAGATTACATTTCTGAACCATACGAATTTCAAGTAGAAGGCAATCTTCCAGAAGTTGCTTCAGAACTTGCGGTGTATCAGAAACAGGTTTCAAAGGAGTTTCAGAATACAAGTCTTGATCTTTCTCAGATTATTAAGCTTCAATCAAAAAAACTTCAAAATGTGAACCTCCAAGATGGAGATTATTCAGTGAGTCTCGATTTTGTTATGGGAAGTATAGGGATTTATAAAAGCTTTTATGATGAAAAACAAGCTCTCAAAAATCAAGAACTTATGGAAAAAGAACAGATTGTTTCAGAGGATGTTGCTCTCGCGTCTGCCAAAGATTTTCTCAATCGGTTCGGGATCAATGTAGAAGGATTGAATGGTCCAAAAGTACAGAAGCCAGAAAAATGGGGAGGATGTCCTCCAAATGCCCGATGTATGATGCAGTCTTCTCCATCATCGACTGAGGCAGGGAATGCTTCTGTTGATGATTCCGTGTCTGAAGGAGCTGATACAGAAGATACTTCGGATGATACTTCCAGCAATACTTTGAGTGATGAAAAACGCGCTGCTGACTCTCTGATGATCTGGCCTGGGCCAATTGGGTATAGTCCTTATATCGTGAGTTATAGTATGGAAATTGATGGGAACAAGGTTTTGAATCAAGGAACGATGGATCAAGCAGGTGTTTTAAGTATTTCCGTGAACAGCGCCAGTGGTCAGGTAGAAAATTTGAATGGATGGATTTCTGCTATTACTTTTCAGAAATCAAACTATCCGACACTTTCGTCTGAAGAAATTATGAAGATTTTACAGAAAGGAGGAATGTATCCTTCAATGTACTGGGGTGAGAAGAAGGAGCTTGATCCTGTAGTGTTCGATGACTTCAGTATTGGATTGGTTGAATACCCTGATTGGCAGAATCAAACAACGTATTTTATTCCAACATTTTTTGCCAAAGCTCAGAACCCAAATACTACGAACGAGTGGGATAAAAATATTATAGTAAATATTCCTCTTATTTCTCATAAGTACCTTCCGTTCCTTCCTGATTATAATAATGGGAATGGAGGAGGTGTCCCAATGCCTCTTATGGAAAAAAGCCCATTATAATTTCATGAACCATGAAAAAGAAAAATATTGAAATTTTGTTTGAGGCATTTCAACGTATGGTGAAACGAATGAAGACGCCCTTGGATGATAAAAAGGGAGAAAAATATGTTTCAGATCTTTTCAAAAAATTTCCGGATATAAAAAAGACAAAAATTCTGGAGCGGCAACTTCAAGAAATGATACAGGAATATATTCTTCTTCAGCAGATTGATGAAATTGAAAATACCCCGAAACATGTTCTGTCATTGGAAAAACCTACGAGGGAGCCTATCGCATCTTCACGAGAGAATTCTGAAGAGTATATCCATTTTTTGAAGCATCCGGTTCAGAGATTTATTGCTGCTATTGGGGTGCTTGGGCTTGGACTTCTTTTGGCTATACCTCTCATGCAGAATCAGATAGATACGCCAGAGCCTTCTTTCAGAGAATCGTTCAATGAAATAAAATCTACATTCAAGTGGGAAGGACCAAAGATGCCTTCGTTGGATGAAGCTTTGAATGCTCAGCATTATAGTTTCGTATTGGAAGGGGAGATTCCTGAAATTCCTCAATTACCTGCGGTGTCATTTATGTATCAAGATTTCCCAGATTATGGAGATGTTACTATCTTGCCAACTGATGTAAAGTACCAGTATCCTTCAGATACAGGAGAAGGAAGAAATAATAAAATACTTGGCAAAGTAATTCAATTTCTTGATTCAAAAAAAATTGAGTATTCTAAAATGAATGGACCTTATTTTGACAGTAATATGGGAGCAGTGTGTTCTCCAGATGATCCCAAAATTAATTCTGATGAACCATGTGATTTTTATATGCTTAATTCGCTTTCTTCTGAAGCTGAATCAAGTGTTTTTGTTTATTACGTAGAGTTGATTAATAATTATCCAGTGTATAGTGACGAATCTAAGCCCCCAGAAGATCTTCTTCGCACGATTCAAGTTGAGGTCTCGAGTTTTACTGAAGATATATTGAGTTACAATTTTATGGAGATAAAAAAGATTGGAGAAAAAGTAGTTCCTCTCAGAACATCCGAACAATTAAAGGCTTGGATTGAAAGTCAAGATGATGATGTCTCTCTGAGTTATGATTATTTTGTCATGGATGCAGTTTCAAAAAAATATCCAATTACTCTTAAGGCTCCTCGAATTAATTACTGCGTTTATGGTCCTCAAGGAAAAATTGTTGAAGCCAATCCTTGTTTGATTTTTGATGCGACTGGAAAAAATGATGTAGGAGAAGAGATTGCTTTTAAACAAAGTATTCCTTTAGTTGGAGATTAATAATTCCTTAGGTCACTTCGACCAACGCGGATCACCGATAGAGATTTTGAGATGACTGTTGGTATTGGTCGTGAGGAATTTGGTACTTGTAACTTGGTGCTTATTAATTATATTCCTACTTTCTCCCTCACCACCTTCATCGTCTTCCACGCAATCTCATGAGCCTTTTTCGCTCCTTCTCGTAACACCTCTTCAATCATTTGAGGATTTTTCTTGAGTTCGTCATACCGAGTTCGAATTGGTTCTAATTCTCGCATCATGTGTTCGAAGAGAATTTTTTTCGTATCTCCGTAGCCGATGCCTCCTGCGAGATATTTCGTACGAACGTCTTCGAGGATATTTTGAGGTGCAAAATGTTTGAGAAGCTGGAATACATTACAGGTTTCTGGATCTTTTGGCTCCTCGACGGCTTTGGAATCGGTGACGATAGCCATGACTTTCTTCTTGATAGATGATTCGTCTTCGAAGACACCGATCGTGTTTCCATAGCTTTTACTCATTTTTTGTCCGTCTGTTCCAGGGATAGTACCGACTTCTTTTTTGATCAGTGGTTCTGGAAGTTTGAATGTTTCACCGTATGCGTTATTGAACTTGATCGCGAGATCGCGAGCGATTTCTACATGTTGTTTCTGATCGGCTCCGACGGGGACTCGATCGACTTGATAGAGAATAATATCAGAAGTCATGAGGACGGGGTAATCGAAGACTCCGACGTTGATGTCTTTTCCTTTCGCAACAGAATCTTTGTAGGAGTGAGCCCGTTCCAGGAGTCCCATGGGGCAGAGACAGTTCAAAATCCAAGTAAGTTCTGCATTGAAAGGAATATCGGACTGCCGATAAATAATAGATTTGTCAGGATCAATGCCGGCTGCAATCAGTTGAAGGACGATATTTGTAGTATTTTCTCGCAGAGCTTTCCCATCTCTCATAGAAGTGAGAGCATGAAGATTCGGGATGAAATAAATGTGTTCATCGTTCGTATTTTCGTCTTGTTCTCGTACCCATTCTTTCACAGCACCGAGGTAGTTGCCGATGTGGAATTGGTCGCCTGTAGGTTTGATGCCGGAGAGGATGCGCATAATGGGATTTTAATTATTTTTTGATTTTGTAGAGACGTGCTATAGCGCGCCTCTACAAAATTGATTTAATGGGAAATTTCATTTCCCTTTGATCCTATCAAAATTTCCATTCATAATAAAGTCATATATTCTCAAGAAATATGAACTATATTCAAAATTCCATTCTCCAGACCTTGAAATGGTTCGAAATACTCAGACGGCCTCTGACGGTCGATGAGTTGTATCGAAATCTCTGGAAGTGCGAATGTACTGAGGAAGATTTTCGAAGAGAACTTCATGATCTGATTGATTCGGGGATAGTTTATTTGATGAATACTGGGAATATGCCTCGGGAAGATTTCGTTCTGCGTAGTAAACCTGAAGCTCATGAAGTGTGGGAGCAATATGTGAATAGAGCTCCAGAGCGTGAGTTTTTTGAGAAACGAATTCAGAAGCTCCAGAAAGTTCTGAGGTGGATTCCGTTCGTTCGATCAGTCTATGTAGTGAATAGTGTTGCTTTTGGGGGTGT
>CAZQCN010000032.1:0-11541 GCA_964592185.1 uncultured Candidatus Peribacteria bacterium | reverse complement strand
AAGAAGGTGAAGTTTATGGATGGAAGAGACAATACAAGCATCAGTGAACGTTTCGAAAATAGATTCATAAATTCCTCTTTCATTTACTGTGTCAACACTACTCGTAGGCTCATCGAAGAGAACGAGTGAATTTTCTTTGATGGAAAAAATACCTCGCGCCAACGCTAACCTTTGTTTTTCACCACCTGATAAGTTTACTCCTTTTTCTTGAATGTTGGTTTTGAGACCACGAGGCAGCCTCTTCACAATAGAGGTGAACTTCGCAAGACCGCAAGCCCATTCAATTTCTTTTGCCGAATGAGTGACCCCCGCAGTAATGTTATATTCAATAGTATTTTCAAAAATTTCAGGATCTTGTGGAATCAATGTCGTAATGTGAGAAAGAAAAGAAAAATCCGTTTCGTTACCATCAATAAAGCAAGCAACCTTTTTTGGTTTTTCAAGGCCTCGAATCACTGACAACAAAGTACTCTTTCCGCTTCCACTTTCTCCGACAAGAGCTATTTTCTTCCCTCGTTCAAAAAGCAAGTTCACATCCCTCAGTCGATGTTTTTTTTGATTTTGATCGGTATTCTGAAATTCAAGATGCTGAATTCCAATAGTCTTCCAATGAGAAAATGTATATTCGCGAAATACTTTTTTCTCGGCATATTGATCATAAGCGACTTCAATAGGATTAACCGTTTTGACATCCACGCTTTGCATCACCAACTGCTGGTACTTCCAAGTAAACTGATAAAACACTCCGAGAAATTTTTCGATATATTGGTACAGAATAATGAGAGTTCCTACCATCACTACCTGAGAAGAACGATCAACCCAAAACACGTACAGAACCACAATAGCGGCTCCAAGAATAGTAACCATGAAATCAACAAAAAACCATTTCACTTCGTTTAAAACAATGTACTTTTTGTAGGGAGCGAATATTTTAAAAATCTTCTTTATAAATTCTTTATGTGAAAGCTCTTCAAGTCTCAGAGTAATGACTGTATAAATGTTCGAAACATAATCATAAAAGAGAGAAGAAACATCGTGTTCTCTCTCGTTAATATTTTCTTGGAATCGTATAAGCCTTGCGTCAAACTTCTTTACCGTCCAGAGAACCAAAGCCCCTATAACCAGCATAAACGCTACTGACAAAGGAAAGAGCAGTAGGATAGCAACGGTTGCTACAACAATCTGTACCACGGCGATAATAACTTCGAAACCCTCCGTCATAAATGTTTTCAGAGCAGCTGTTGCTTTACTCACACGATTGATAGTTTCTCCCGAATGGTGATCTTTTTGCCAGGAAATAGGCAGCTGAGTGATTTTCCAATACAAACTCTCCTTCATCGTACGGAAAACATGAAAAGCCACTGTTCCTTCAATAACTCTCGAAGTACCATGGAAAGACCACGATGCAATTGAAATTATGGGAAAAAGAAGTGCGTAGAGAAAAACATCTCTCACCATCATATCGCCACCCCTTTGCACTACATTAATGAGAGCACCAAAAACCAGAGGACGCATCATAGAAATACTCGCTCCAATCGCAGAAAAAACATAGTATAAAACAAAAGCCTTTCTTTTGCCTTCTGCATACCGCCATCCCGTTTTTAATAAATGTATATAAGGATTGTCTTTCATATCTAACGAATATAAAGTGCTTTGTTGCGGTTATGTTCTTCCAGATTCTCCCCAAAATACGTTGTCCCATCCAAACTATTTAAGTAATAATAGAAATTTGTATATGTAGGAGAAACAACCGCTGCAATGCTCTCAAGAGAAGGATTACAAATTGGCGAAGGAGGAATCCCAGGAACCTTCCGGGTATTATAAGGAGAATCAATCTGTAACTTCTCATAATCAAGAGTAGCATCCCAATCTCCAAGAACATAAAGAACCGTAGCATCAATATCGAGCCTCATCCCATCACGAAGACGATTCTCCAGAATCCCGGCAACAATTTTTTTATCTTCAGGAGTCCTGACTTCTCTTTCCAATAAACTTGCTTTGATGACTACATCTGAGAACTTCGTTGTCTGTGAACGAAGTGATTGAGTTTTTTTATCAAAATTCTGAAGCATTCGATCAAATAATGACTGGGGACTTTCGTTCAAGGCTACTTGATACGTGTCCGGATATAAATATCCTTCATACTCATGTTTTTTCACATCAGAAGTCACAAAGTCATAATCAAAATCACAAGTCTTCAGACAATCTTCAAAATTTGATCGAGAAAATCCTTTGCTCTCCAACAAGTCTAATATCTCTCGATTCGACCACCCTTCAAGAAAAGTAAGTGAAAGTGTTTCTTTGTCTGCATACCTCAAAATTTTTATAAGATCTTTATATCGAGATCCTTTGTTCAAAACAAAATTCCCCGCTTCAATCGGTGTATTTGGGTGAAGTTTTGAGTAGACTCGGAACCAGAAAGTCTTACGGATAACATGTTTTTCTTTGAGATCATTCACTACCGACAACAAGGTTCCTCCAGGCTTAACCTCCAAACTATACGTTGATTCAAAGAAAGAAAGCTTGGTTTGTCCAGCCAAAAAATACCAAAACATCGCAGCCAAAATTACCATGACAAAAACAAGAATGAGCCTTTTTAAAATTTTCATAAAATATATTATAGTTCTATTGTAAACGGGAACGAAGAAAAGATACAATACACCATGCTAAAAACCATCTATGGATCTCCAAAAATTATGGCATGCCGTACTCGAAGAGCTCGAAAAGAAAATTTCACGAGGACATCTCTTAACATACTTCACAGACACCACTTTAACTGAGGTGGAAAATGGAAAAGCCTTGGTAGGAAGCTCAAATCCGTTCACGCTTGAGACCTTGAAAACACGCTATGGCTCGGAGGTTTTTGCAGCACTCAAGATCGTAGAGCCAACTATTCAGCAAATGGATTTTGTGATCGTTGCCAAAGATATAAAGAATGAAAAAGATTCTCAAAAACATCTTTCCAGAGAAAAGCCTCATATTGTAGAGGCTATTGAAGGAGTCTCTACGAAACTTCTTAATCATCGGTACCGCATGGATAACTTCATTGTTGGACCTCACAATGAACTTGCGGTTGCGGTTGCGAAAAAGGTTATATCAGACCCAGGAAGTGTATATAATCCACTCTTTATTTATGGGGGAGTTGGGCTCGGAAAAACTCATCTTTTACAAGCCATCGGAAATGAAATTCTAACGAAAGACCCGAAGAAAAAAGTAGTCTATACCACAACCGAGCAGTTTATGAACGACCTTCTCGAAGCTCTTCAAAAAACTCGCGGAGAAGTATTTCGTAAAAAATATAGAACGATTGATCTTCTCATCATTGACGATATTCAATTCCTGTTCGGCCGAGAAAAAACGCAAGAAGAATTTTTCCACACCTTCAATACATTACACGACCATCAGAAACAGATTATTATCAGTGCTGATCGTCCACCACACGAACTCAAAGGGATTATGGAACGGCTTATCTCACGCTTCCAGTCTGGTATGATTGCCGAAATTTCCGAGCCTGATGTGGACACCCGCATTGCCATTTTACAAAAAAAAATACAGGAGCAAAGTCTCCTCATAGACAATCCTCTGGTGGAATATATTGCCAACAACTTCGAAGGAAGTATTCGAGAAATGGAAGGAATTTTGCAACAGGCTCTTGCCCAACTCGACCTCACTGGAGAACTTCCAAAAGACAAAGCGCTGAGTAAGTTAATTCCTCCCAAGAAAGAAATTCAAGAAATTACCGACATCAGCACCCCGCAACGTATTGTAGAAAATATTGCTCGTGAATTTCAGGTAGATCCGGAAGAAATCCTCGGCGACTCTCGAAAAAGTAATGTATCTCTCGCTCGTCAAATTGCTATGTATATTATAAGAAAAAGCATGAATCGTTCCTATGAGGACATTGGATACATGTTTTCCCAACGCAATCACGCAACCGTCCTGCACGCTGTGAAAAAAATCGAAAATCTTTCTCAAAATGACTCTCAAATTCTGAAGTTATTAAGAAAGTTTCAACAGTAAATCACAAGTTGTTAACATTTTTAGAACACTTTGGAACTTAAGAAAAATAAAGGAAATATGAAAGTTAAAAAAATTAAAATGGAGTTTTCAACATACTAAAACATAATATATTAAAAACTGTAAAACCCTACTACTACGAAGTAGTTCTTATATCTTTATATTAAAATAACTTTCTGTGTTTAAAAAATCTGGTACACTATTAACAATTCACTAAGCATTATTTATGAAATTTCAAATAGATAAGAAAAGCTTCGAAGAACAACTTCTTATTGTATCTCGAGCTATTAATTCCAAAACCACTCTTCCAGTTCTCAGTAACGTTCTTTTGAAAGTTGAAAATGGAAATTTATTTCTTACCACAACGAATCTAGAAATTGCTATTGAAACGTCTGTTCCAGTTATAGAAAGCGAAGACGGAGCACTTACTGTTCCTGTAAAACTTCTTTTAAACTATATATCACTCCTTCCTCAAGGAATTGTTTTTGTAAATGTATTAGAACAAACATCTCTTCATATTTCTTGTGATTCTTCAGATACTACGATTAAAGGAATTTCTTTTGAAGAATTTCCTCTTATTCCAAAAGCAAATGAAGAACTTATTTTTCAAATTCATTTAAAAACGTTTTATAATGCACTTTCTCAAACGGTTTTTGCTGCTGCTATCGACGAACGAAGACCGGTGTTGGCTGGTGTGCTTTTGAAAGGGGTTGAAAAAACACTTACTTTGGCAGCAACCGACTCATACAGACTTGCAGAAAAGAAAATTCACCTTAACGAAGACGTGAATTGTTCGGTTATTATTCCTGTCCAAACAGCAATTGAATTGATTAGAATTATAGCAAAGTCAGAAATAGAAAATATTTCAATTCAAGCCAGTAAAAACCAAATTATTTTCTTGGTAGGATCTGTTACCCTTATTTCACGACTTATAGAGGGAGTATATCCTGACTATGAAAAAATAATTCCAACTTCTTCTGAAACAATTGTTTCTATTCACCCAGTTCTTGACTTTGTGACGTTATTGAAGCGTGTAAATTTGTTTGCACAAGAACATTCAAACGGAATTCGGTTTAGTATTAATTCTAAAGGGTTGGAATGTATAGCTGATAAATCTCAGACAGGAAGCGAAAAAGCCTTTTTTCCTTGCACTGTTGAAGGGCCAGACAAAGAGATTTCGTTTAATGCAGAATTTTTTATTGATGCTTTAGATAACATGGATGGAGATTTAGTAACGTTGGGGGTGAACACCTCTCTCACTCCAGGAGTTTTGAAAAATCCAAAAGACGAAACTTATACACATATTGTGATGCCGCTAAAGATTTAGTGAGATCAGAAATCAGAGGTCAGGAATCAGAACGTTTTGAGTACGGAATAAAGAGTGAAGAAACTGGAATTATGATAATGTTTTTAAAGATGTGTGTTTGTAATGATAGGAACTCTCAACTCTTCATTTCTCAATTCCTCATTCTGAACGTTCTGATTTCTGATTCCTGACCTCTTACCTCCCATGATTTCTCGTTTTAAGCCGCTTTTTTTTCGTTTTCTCCTTTTTCCTTTTGATGTTTTTGTAATTCTCGGAGTTTTCTTTTTGGCCTATTTTATTCGAACGAGAAGTTATTTTCCTTTGGATCCACAAACTCTTCTGAGTCATGAGCAGTACATTCCTTTTACTGTGGTGTTTACCGTTTTGTATGTTGGAATATATGCTCTTTCAGGAGGATATAACTTGTATAGAAATGAAAGTGTTTTAAGAGATGTTGGGAAAATTCTTTTTTCTTGTTTTGTTTGGATTTCTATTATTACTTCTTATTTTTTTTGGACTCGGGAGTTCTTTTTTTCTCGTTTTGTGTTGGTGTTTTCTTTTGTTGGAGCCTGTGTTTGTCTTATTGCTCTTCGGTTGTTGTTTCGATTTGTCTTCAATTCCTTTGCTCCAAAAGAGAAAGTTCTTATTGTCGGGACTGAGTCGAAAGATATTGAAAAAATGTTAAGGAAAGTAGGGAAGTATGCTTATGAGTATAGAAGAGATTGGGATCTCAAAGAACCTATTGATGTTTTGGTAGTAGCAAGGCATGTGGGGCCAGAGATTCTTGATCAGTATGTTCAGTTTTGTTTTATTAATCATATTCGATTTTTTGTTTGGGATCCGAATATTCTTCCACACTTTGTTCCTCATCAAGTCCGTGGAGTTCAACTGTATGAGTTTTTCAACACTCCCCTGCATGGTTGGCAGATAGTGGTAAAAAGACTGATGGATGTTGTTGGATCTTTATTTGCGATTGTTTTGTTTTCTCCGGTGTTTCTCGTAATAGCTGTCGCTATCAAATGGGAGACGGGAGGGTCAGTATTTTTTAAGGGGAAAAGGATCGGATATGGGTATAAGACGTTTTCTTACTTCAAGTTCAAATCTATGAGACACAAAGATTCTTCAAATAGCGCTGAGCATCACCTCCGTTATGATGAAAGTTTTCGAAAGCAGTGTGGCGATGATGCTTCTCAAGCGATTGTGAAACTGAAAAATGATCCTCGAGTTACCCAAGTTGGGAAGGTGCTTCGAAAGTATAGTTTGGATGAATTAGCAGAATTTTTTAATGTTTTTCTGGGGCGAATGAGTTTGGTTGGGTATCGTCCCCATGAAGAAAAAGAAGTTGAAAAGATGCCCGAATGGTATCGGAAGGTTTTGACTTTGAAACCGGGGATTACTGGACTTGCTCAGATAACCAGCCGAGATCTTGATCCGCTTGAGGAGGCGAAACTGGACCTGAAGTATGTAGAGAATTGGTCTTTGCTTTTGGATCTTAAAATTCTTGTCATGACTCCCTTGGCGATGATTCGGAAGAGAGTGAAGTTGTAACTTTCGAAACTTTTGTTACAATGCAGTCCCGTGAAAACTTCTTATGTCTCAGAAACATTCCGCAACGCCACCACAAGACCTGCATTCTGAACAAGCGATACTTGGGTCAATACTTATTGATCATAAGTCGCTTATTAAGATTGCCGATTTTTTGAAGCCGGAGCATTTTTATAGCCAGAAAAATGAAATTGTTTATTCAGCTTGTTTGGAGCTGTATGCGGAACATTCGCCAATTGACTTAACGACGCTTTCTTCGCTCTTGGACAATAAAGGAAAGCTGGATTCAATTGGTGGCCGTTCGTACCTCTCAGAGATTATTGAGATGGTTCCGACGAGCTCACACATTTTCAAATATGCGGATATCGTGAAGACCAAAGCGACGCTTCGAAAGATGATCGAAGTAGGAGAATCTATCAAGGCTCTCGGATATGAAGAGGATCGAGAGTTGAAAGAGAGTCTCAGTAATGCAGAAAAAGAGGTAATCCAAATTTCTCAAGACTACGTCAAAGATAACTTTGTTCATATTAAGGAAATTTTGCATTCTACTCATGATGTTATTGTAGATATTCATGACCGAGTTGAGCGTGGTGAAACAGTAACTCGTGGGGTCTCAACTGGATTTTTTGACTTGGATAAGAAGCTTTCTGGACTTCAACCGGCGGATTTGGTTATTATCGCAGCGCGTCCTTCGATGGGAAAAACCGCTCTGATGTTGAATATCGCGGAACATATAGCGCTTCGCGAAAAGAAAGCAGTTGGAATATTTTCACTGGAAATGAGTAAAGATCAACTTGTAGAAAGAATGCTTTCGAGTCTTATGGGGATTGATTCCTGGAAACTGCGGACAGGGAAGCTCACAAATGAAGATTTTGGGGCGATGGCGGAAGTGATGGATAAACTTTCTACTTCTCGGATATTTATTGATGATTCTGCTGATTCTAACATGCTTGAGATTCGTACTCGTTGCCGACGTCTTCAAGCGGAACATGGTCTTGATATTCTCTTCGTGGATTACCTTCAATTATTAAAGGTTTCGAATTCGGTTGCGTTCGCAGGAAACAGAGTCCTGGAAATATCGGAAATTTCTCGTTCGTTGAAGATCATTGCTCGTGAATTAAACATTCCTGTTGTGGCGCTGTCACAGCTCTCACGTGCCGTGGAGAGTCGTCCCGACAAACATCCTCAACTCTCTGATCTCCGTGATTCTGGTTCGATCGAGCAAGATGCGGATGTTGTGGCTTTTCTCTATCGTGATGATTATTACTATCCAGAAACTTCAGAGAGACCAGGGATTATTGAAATCGTTATCAGTAAGCATCGAAACGGACCTACTGGAAAAGTTGAGCTTGCGTTCAAGAAAGAGCAGCAGAAGTTTGTGAGTATTGAGGGGGGGAGAAGTGATGAGGGGTGATTTCTATGTTCACCTTTTCTCTCTGGGCCCTTTCTATTACAATCTCTCCGTTCTTAATATTTTTCTATGGACATGGTGAGTGTACTTTTGGGTTTGATCTTGATTGGGATTGTTGTGGTTGCGTTTCTTCAGTTACGGAAGAAAGATGATGGGCACTTTCATGTTTCTGATCGAGTAGATAATCTCAACAAACAAATGGTTGATACTTTGATGACGATGCAAAAACAGATGGAGGAACGATTGAAGGTAACGAGTGAGCAAACGATGCAGGGAAGCAAACATTTGGGAGATCGAATGGACAACGCAGCGAAAGCGGTTCAGTCCGTAATGATTGAAATGGCGAAACTGAAGGAAGATAGTAAGAAAATATTTGATGTTGGAAAAGATATTGCCTCTCTTCAAGACTTGCTCAAGGCGCCCAAGCTTCGAGGGAATCTTGGTGAATTTTTCTTGGGAGATCTGTTGGCTCAGATATTCCCAGCAGAGCATTTTAGTATGCAGTATCGATTTAAAGATGGACTTACGGTTGATGCGGTTTTGATGTTGAAAGATGATATTTTGGTCCCAGTAGATTCGAAATTCCCTCTGGAAAACTTTCTCACTATGATTCAATTTCAAAAAGAGCAAAATGATGGAGAGGCGCTGAAAGCTCGAAAGCTTTTTATTACCCAAGTAAAAAAACATATAGATGACATTGCTTCGAAATATATTCGACCTGAAGAACATACATTAGATTTTGCTCTTATGTATATTCCAGCTGAAAATGTTTACTACGAAACTATCATTCGTGATGATGAAAATCTCGTTACCTATGCCCACAAGAAAAAAGTGTTCCCTGTCTCTCCGAATTCTTTTTATATTTATTTGCAGGCTATTCTTATGGGGCTTCGTGGGTTGCAAATTGAAAAAGAAACCAAAAATATTTTAGCTGGACTCAGTAAGATGTCTCAAGATTTTGGGAAATTTGGAGAAGATTTTAAGTTGATAGGAACTCATTTGGGGAGAGCCCAAGGGTCCTATGAAAATAGCGAAAAGAGGCTTGAGAAATTTCAAGATTCGGTAGGGAATTTGTTGAAAGGAAGGGATGGAGGAGAAGATTCTGCTTCAAAATTGGATGTTTAAGGGTCTTGTTTTCAGTTGTTCGTATACTTTAATTTAGATTTATTCTGCTGTCGTAAGGGATGTCTTTCGGGACTTTTATTTTAACTTTTTTATAGTTTACATAGTCCCCACGAGCTGGAAGAAACTTAGCTAATCGAGAACGAGTTTCTTCCCATGTTTTCAAAAAATCTGAAATTCTTTTCTGGAAGTCTCGTCCGTCATCTGTGAGAGCGAGTTGAAAGTCTATATCAAAGGTTTGAGAAGGAGGGATTTTCCCGAATTCTTTTATGTATGCATCCATTCCATTTTTATTAATTTCATTTGAATACTCGGACATAGCTCCATCTTCTTTCCCAACAAATAAAAGCCTCATTTCGCATAAAGTTTTATACAATAATTCTTTCTTTAAATTATTCAAACTATTTGGAGTTATTCCAGCTTCTATTAACATTTCGTCTATAAAGTTTGTTTCTTGGATGTTTGCTCTATTTATCTTTTTCATAAATTTATTTAAAAAACATTAAAATAGTATAACATTAATCCCTTAATATATCAAGGCGTCATTCCCTTTCCCATTGAGCCTCCTGTATAAAACTGTTAATTTACAATCTGATTTTTGAACTCCTTCTATGTTGCGAATATCCGAATTCCAATTTCAAGATAAAGTTACTACGACTCTTGCTATCCGCAGCAAGCAAACCCGCAAAACCCAAGCAGGGAATCCTTATCTCCATCTAGATCTCAGTGATCGTACCGGACAGATAACGGCGAAGGTTTGGGATGCTTCTAAATCAAGCATTGCTTGGGAGAGTATTGAGACTGGAGGAGTCTATTTATTCACTGGGATTGTTGAAGAGTATCAAGGACAACAGCAATTTATTGTACAAGATATCGATACAGTTGATTCTTTTGATATCTCTGATTTCATTGCATCTATCGAAGAAGACCCGAAGGAGTTGTGGAAAGAATTGAATATATATCTTTCAGATATGACGAATCCTTTTCTTGTTACTTTGGCAAAGCGGTATTTGGAGAATGAACCTCTGATGGCTCGTTTTCGGCAGGCCCCTGCCGCGAAGTCAGTGCATGATGATAAGCTTGGAGGGTTGCTTCGTCATACTACTCGATTGGTTCGACTTTCTCGTGAAATTATTGAATTGTATCCAGAAATGCATGCAGATAAAGATTTGATTACGCTTGCTTTACTTCTTCATGACTTTGAAAAGATTACAGAGTTTTCATGGGACAAAGCAACGATTCAATATACGGACACAGGTCATTTCATTGGACATGCCGGACTTTCGATGATAAAGGTCTACCACGAAATTCAAGCAATTGAAGGGTTTCCAGATTTACTTCGGGATCATTTGATTCACATCATTGCTTCTCATGCAGCGGAGTTTGATCCTATTCGACTTCCAGGGACGCCTGAGGCGATGATTGTTCATTATTGCGATTTGGTAGACAGCCAGCTCGTTCACTTCAAGCAGGAGTGGGATAAGAATGCTGGGCAGGGGGTGAAGAAAGATGGGTTGGTGGATCGGTATTGTTATTATCCAGAGAAGATTGAAGAGCCAAAGAAAGATCCTGAAACTTTATTTTAGTCGGCATTTTCACCTTTCGCCATGATCTTCCTTTTGTTAGGATTGGAATATAATATTTTCCATGCCTCTTAATTCCCAACAACAAAAAGCGGTCCAACATGGTGAAGGTCCCTTGATGATTATCGCGGGAGCTGGAACGGGCAAGACTACGGTGATTACTCAGAGGTATCTTCACTTGTTGAAAGAGTTTCATTTGAAGACCGAAAATATTCTTTGTCTCACCTTCACTGAAAAGGGGGCTGCTGAGATGGAAGAACGAATTGAAAAAGAGCTTCCTGAAAGTCATAGTCCTCTCTGGATTCATACCTTTCACGGCTTTGCTGAGAGGATTTTACGAATCTATGGACATGAAGTTGGGCTTCCAAAGAAATCAAAATTACTCACTGAAAGAGGAGAGAGATTTTTGTTTATGAAAGATCGCTTAGAGGAATTCACTCTGAATTTTTACAAACCAATTCATAATCCAACAGCTTGTATTGATGATCTTTTGAGATTTTTTGATTCCTGTAAGACTGAGAATATTGATCCTCAGAAATATCTCGAAGTACTGAAGC
>CAZQCN010000031.1:0-11587 GCA_964592185.1 uncultured Candidatus Peribacteria bacterium | reverse complement strand
TGACAGATATTTCTACGGTCGGACATTTCCTGTATGAATTTACTTATGCTGTAAATGCTGGATCGAGTGGAGTTGCTGGAGTTGCTATCACGAATGGTTCTGGAAATCCCCTTCAAGATATTTTAAGCACGAATTTCAATCTTACGAATACGATTTTTCATATTGATAACGAATCCCCAGTCCTCAATCATGCAACAACCCTCCCAACCTTATTCAATACAAACCCTTTCAACTATACGTTTAGTTTTTCAGATAATATGGATACTCTCGGAGATCTCGCCTTATCGGGGGGCTGTACTACTACAACAACACATACAAACTTCTCACCTCTCAATACTGCTACCAATACATCTATAAATATTTCTGTTCCCTCAGATGGTACATACTCATGCACCTTAACTACCTCTGACGATGTCGGAAACAATTCAACTCTTACTCTCAACTTCACTGTAGACACTACTCCTCCTACTCTCGTCCCCAATTCACTCGAAATCATCTCAAATTATTCCAATCCAGCACTCTCAACCAATGCACATATTATAACCCTTCGATTTGATACGAGCGAAGCAATCCTCCCCCCAAGCATTACTTTCTTCGGTGGATCTCTCCCTGATACCGGTTCTGTTGTAGATCTCGGAGGTCAAACATCATGGGAAGCTCAATATACTATTACTGGATCGGAAATCGAAGGATATATTCCTTTTACTATAAGAATTCAAGATCTTGCATTTCTCAGCTCTCTCAGCAATTACACAGAAGCAGATCTTTCTGGAAATTCTGTAATTTATGACAGAACAAACCCTATTATTTCGAACTTTGAGATAACCGACATGCTCATGAGTCCGTGGGGAGAATCTTTTATGGATATCTCTTCAGCCCCAAATAATGGAGTGTTTACGATTCAAGTAGATATTGAGGATCTTGGACCACTTCCCACCACTCCCACAGCAGGAGTAAACCCATCGAGCATCAGTCTTTTATTTGAGTTCTCCGATGGACAAGGATATCAAATTCAAACTCTCTCCATCCCTTTTATTCTTCAATCAGGAAATACCTACCAAGGAGGTCTTGATTTGAATGCTCATCCGCTCTTAGCAAGTGATGACTATAA
Source organism: uncultured Candidatus Peribacteria bacterium (assembly GCA_964592185.1). GTDB lineage: Bacteria > Patescibacteriota > Gracilibacteria > CAZQCN01 > CAZQCN01 > CAZQCN01. The sequence continues at coordinate 10,476 of CAZQCN010000031.1, read as the reverse complement.
TATGAGCATCACCGTTTCGGACAACGTAGGAATGACCTATGATGAAAATTCTCTTGGATTCAACCCACAACCGAACGTAGTCATAGATTATCTCCCACCAGAAAGAGATCAAAGTTTTACAGGGTTCACTACCACACCACCAGGAGCAGCTATTATTGGTAAAAATAGCGCCTACCTTCCAGGAGTAGGAACTATCCTCGGAGGATTCCTCTATCCAAAGGATGATGTTCATTATGAGACTTTTGATCTTCCAGCTCCCGCAGGTATCGGAGTACAAAACCATAATGGCTTTCCAGATGGGATACATCACTACGAAATCTCTTACCAACAGACCACCCCTGCTCTCGGAAGTATTGAAACATTGCCTTTGATATACTCGAATCCGAGCACGACTCCTACGGGAGTATCCTTTCTGATCAATGAGTACCCTCTCGGAAGTGGTAATCCATTGATAGATGGAGAACAGTACGAAATCATAATAAAATCAGTCGACATTGTAGGCCACGAATCTCTCGTTGCAGTCGATAGTATCCTTGCGACTCCAAATGGTCCAAACCATTACATCATCCCTCCCCAGATTAGTCCTTACAGCATGACTGGGTCACTCAACCAACTTACTATCAGTTTCTCAGAACCAATGACTCTCACAGGAGAGGCAAGAGATCGATACGAAATTTTTGTCAGACCTCAGAACACCCTAGGATATGGATCTCCGACTCTCAACCCCGCTCATGGCAACCTCCTGGGACTCAGGACTTTTACTGTTCCCGCTATAGGAAATAATAATTACTGCTCTCAAGCTCGAGCAGTCAATGTTTACCCTCTTGGAAGCATTGCTCCCCTCAATCTCTCTCTCTATGGCCCCTACAGTGGTGAAATTTGTAGAACGGTCAATGTAGCAAGTGGATCAAGTGGGACAAACTCTGGCGATACGGGTGGTGGCGGCGGTGGAGGAGGTGGCAACCACTCAAATCAATTTATTCAAAATCAAATAGACACACATTCAGAAGAAGGAAATTGTCCTTACCAGTTTGTAGATGTCCCTCTTAATCATCAATACCAAAAACAAATTCAACAAGTTTGCTCTCTTAATATTATGCAAGGGCTACGATCAACACAAGAAACACAACTGTATTATCCTGACAATGCACTCTTTCGATCAGAGCTTGCTAAAATACTGGTCGTAGGAATTAAAAAACTTTCTATTGATTTCAGAACTTACTTTGGAGTTATCCCTTCCTTCTCTGATATAGACCCACAAACATGGGAAAATGGAGCAACATACTTGGCAAAAAATATGGGAATTATGAATGGATATGAAAACGGATCTTTTGGGGTTCACGATTTGGCACGACACCTCGAAGTAATTAAATCGCTCATCGATACCTCAGAACTTCCGGTACATGACATTCCTCAATATACTCCTCTCTTTACTGATATCTCTGGTCTCGTCCCATGGCAACAGACATATCTCAATGCAGCGATTCATCACCATATCATTGAAAATACTCCAACACAGCTTCTCGCCCAAGAACCTATCTATCGAGGAAGAATCGCTGACTATATCCTCAAAACCCTCAATGCAATCGAAGTTTACAAACTCAGTGAAAAGCCGTATAATTAATTTCCTAACTTTTTATAATGATAAAAAAAGTTCAATATTTTTCGCTCGGAGCAATTGTGATTGCACTCACTGTTCTCGTAGGAGTTTTTGGTCCTCGATATCTTAATGATGCAAAAGGCACTTTTTTTACCAATTATAATCCAACAGGAAATGGCTTCGGACAAATCGTTTTAAACGAATTTGGGTGGACTGGAACTTCGGGAACAATCCCTGATCCGAGTGATCAGTTTTTGGAATTAAGAAATATGACAAATGATGATATTAATTTTGCAACAAATCCACTCGAAGTAAGATTGAATGGAGTTAGATTAATTAGAATAAATTCAGGTTCCATAGCAGCTGCTGGATACTTTGTTGTTACCACTCATCCTCTTGGGAGCAGTAAACTCGCTGTCTCAGATCTCGATGATCCAGCCCTCGTCTTGAGAGTTGATCCAGGGAACTACTATGAACTCTATGATACGAACACCAATACCCTCCTCGACCAAATAGGAGTCCCAGGCATGAACAGTCCTGGGGTCCCAAGTGGAGATCTTCTCACATATGCTTCCGCAGAGAGACACTTCAAACCATATTCCAAGACAAGTGCTGCTCTAGGAGAAGGTGAGATGGCAAGCTTCTTCCATACTGCCGTTCTATCTCAAAACTTCGTAAACCCTCTGGACGGTATTGGAACTCCGGGAGCCGAAAATAGTTTTCTAAAATCACTGACGGTAACTTCCAATAATCCAGATCCAGCTCTCGCCAAAACTGGAGATATTATAACCATTCATGCCGAAGTTTTCATCCCAAGCACCAACGATTTTACTGATTTTGCAAACGCCGAGCTTCTGAGTAGATTTTACCAACTCCCCTCACAGAACCAAGCGCTTCGTACCAATTCCTCGGGAAGTGAGTGGAGCATAGAATACACTGTCAATGGAAGTGAAGTAAGTGGGCCTCTCGATTTTGAGCTTTTATTCGACTACGACGGTTTCTCTTCTATTGCCATAGTGGCACCAACTTCTGGCTCACAGGTAACGATCGACAACGAATATCCTGCAATATCAAATGTGCATATTGAAAGTAATGGAATAGATCCTACTTTGGCTCGTCAGACACAAATAGCAACACTCACATTTACTTCAGATCAACTCCTTTCCATTCCTCTTTCTCGAGTAACTATCAGCACCATCCTCAACACCTTCAGTACACCTGAAGTTATTAATTTCATACCAAACACAACATACAATTATTCTGTAACACATACCTTCCAACTCGGGGGAATTGAGGATGAGGGAGTTATTCCATTTTATATTTCAGCAAAAGATCCCACAGGCAATGAAACCTCAATTACTGCAACCACGGACAATTCTTCAGTGACTTTTGATCGAACAGATCCAGTCATCACTGCAAATCCAAATATTGGAACTACTGGAGATACTACACCTCCTTTCAATTTTCTTTCTTCTGAAGGGGCAGTTCTGACAAACCTCACAGGAGATTGTACTACCACAACTATTCTTCCTTTGACCGTATCTGTTGCTCCTACCAATAACTCTCTTGATTTACTTTCAAGTACTTCAACCCCGTTTGCAGATGGAAATTATTCATGTTCATTCATAGTAACAGACCCCGCTGGAAACACTACAAATCATACTTTTACTTTTATCGTAGATACACGACCTCCAACACTCGTGCTTATGGAAATTGATCAAAACAATACCCAATTTGCAAAAACAGGCCAAACACTCAACCTCAAAATGGAATTTTTGACAAACACACAAGCTCCAGTAGTAACATTTTGGAATCAGGCTCCAGTCACTGCAGTACTTTCCCCTCTCAATGTTCCTACTGAATGGGTGGCTACCTATACTACCCTCGGATCCGAGCCAGAAGGAAATATCTTATTTACTATCACTTATAATGATCAAATGGGAGTTCCACAACCCGGGTTGAGCCAAACAAATCTCACTGGACCAAATGTTATTTACGATAAAACTGTTCCACAGATCTCTGCCTTTACTATGACAAATACCCTTACAAATGTCATCCAAGACACATTTATGGATATTTCAACCGCTCCAAATAATGGAGTATTCTCTGTCTCTATCGATGTCACCGATCCGACTCCCACTTCAGGTCCAGCAAGCGGACTATCCGAGGTTGAAGTATGGTATAGGAAGTATGATTCTGATCCTCAAAATTACCAATTCTTTGGGTCTATTCCTGTCGCACCTCTCGGAGTACTCAATGGTACTTTTGTAGGAGATATAACTCTCACCAACAACTTCTTGGCAAGTGACGATTATGAATTTGCTGCAAGAGCCGTCGACCGATCTGAAAACAGCGGTCTCCAAAACAATATTACTATTGCAGATGTCTTGGTAGATATCGACGCTCCCATGAGAGGAACAACGTACACAGTCGCCCCATTCATTGGAAAAAACACTGCATTTGTCAGAGGAAATTCAGGGATCGGAATAGCATGGAAAGCAGCTATAGATGATTCTGATACAGATATCACTGGAGGGATTCGTAATCATCCCTCATATCCAGAAGGAATTCATCATTACACGGTGTCTTGGGGTCCCGTAGGACAAATAAAAAATAGTATGGATATCCCTCCATCTCAATTTGGGCAATATATTACAAGGTATAATAATCTCCCTCTCCTGAGCTCTGTGAATTATGAATTTTTTGTTACGGCAGTTGATCTTGCTGGACATGTGAGTGTAGCAAATACCTTTGACTCATTTATCACCAGCTTAGATCCAAATGGAATTAATTTCCCAACAACATTTAGCTTCCAGATGTCACTACAAAATTCACAGGCAGTTCTGAGCTTCAACGAAACAACTTCTCAAAGTCCAACAACAATAACTTCATATAATTTTTATATCAAACAACAAGGTGCTTCATATCCAGGACAGCCGAACCTTGTAGTAAATCATGCAAACCTCCTCGGCATGAGAACAGGAAATATTCCTGGAACACACAGCAATCACTCTACCCATTGTGTACAAGGAAATATCGTAGGAAATTACAATAATACAACTCTTGGCATTACCTTCCCCCTTGCCACCAATTTCACTGAAATTTGTAGCACCTTTGGAGGATTATCAGGTGACGGAAATGTAAACTATGGAGATAATCTCGGAAACAATAATAACTCAGGAGGACAGTCAAATAGCTCAACCTCTGGAAATTTTAATTCAGAATGTGCTATCACCTTTACCGATGTCCCACAGAATCACCCGAAAGCAAACTATATTCAAGAGATGTGTATTCGGAATATTATGACCGGATATGAAAATGCAACGTTTGGAGTAGGCGATCCATTAAAACGATCAGAACTCGCAAAAATTCTCGTACAAGGGCTTCAAAAAGTCCCTGTAACCTATGAAAATTATTATACGACCCCTCCGATCTTTAAGGATGTTCCCAAAAAAGACAGTTGGGAGAATGCGATCACCAGTGTGGCCAACTCTCTTGGTATCATGAAAGGATATAAAGAAAGCCAATATAAAAACTTCGGACCATTCATTCCGGCAAAAAAAGCCGAAGCTCTCAAAGCAATTATTGATGGCCTGAAATTACCAAAAGACATCGGAAATGTAACTATTAACTATTTCGATACCTTCAATGACTGGCAAACTCAATATATTAAGATAGCTATGCACTATGGTATGATCTCAAGTAGCACTGGAAATTTTTACCCAAACAAACCAATAGAACGAGAACTGGTTGCTGAATATATAGCAAAAGGAATTCAAGCACTCGAAGCACTCAACGCTGATGATTAATTAGGTAAGCGAAATAATAAAAAAAGCTGAGACATATATCTCAGCTTTTTTTGATTATCTTCTCCACGGTCTCCCTCCGCCCGATCCACGATCTCGAAATGATGGTCTTGGCCCGTTGCGACGAGGCTCTTCTCTTCTATAAGGAACAAAAAGCGTCTCAATTTTTTCATAATTTTTTTCATCAAGCTCATCTCGGAAAAATTTCTCAAGAAAAGCAGCAATAACCTCCATTGGATCTCTTCCATCAGCAATCTCTTGAGCAAAAGGGAGGAAATTTTTGTATCCATCATCTCCCATAAAATTCTCGATGTCTTTTTTGATAATGTCTTTTTTGATACGAATAAGTTCTTGAATCTCCGGAAGCTTCATCTTACGAATAGGAACATTGGTAATACGTTGTATGAAAAGTAACTTCCGATATTCAGAAGAACTAATCAAGGTAATAGCTGTCCCCTTCTTCCCTGCTCTCGCAGTACGTCCAATACGGTGAACATACGATTCAGGCTCATCTGGAAGAGAAAAATTGACGACATGGGTAAGATCATTGACATCAATACCTCTAGCTGCAACATCCGTCGCTACCAAAATCTTTATTTTTTTTGATTTAAACTTTGCCAAAACTCTTTCCCTCTGGCTCTGAGAGACCTCCCCATGAATCGCTTCAGAATCAAATCCTTTGTGATTTAATTTTTGTGAAATATGTTCTGTATCTATTCTAGTACGACAGAAAATAATTCCATAAAATTCCTGTTCAATACTAATAATTCTCACCAATGCCTCAAACTTGCTACTATGTCCCACCTCATAATATACCTGATCAATCACCGGGCCAGTTACCACCTCTCCTTGTACTTTTACGTGCTGGAACCCAGGCATATACTTTTGAGCAAGCCCCAGAATACGAGGAGGCATAGTCGCTGAAAACAAAAGCATCTTTTTTTCTTTTGGAGCATATTTGAAAATCTCCTCAATATCATCAATAAAACCCATATTCAACATTTCATCTGCTTCATCAAGGATAAAAAATTGAATCCTGTCGAGCTGCAAAGTTCCTCTTTGAAGATGATCTATTACACGACCTGGAGTACCGACTACAATATGAGCTCCTTCTCGAAGTTTTTGAAGTTGTTGATAAATCGGTTGCCCTCCATACACAGGCAAAGTCCGAATGTTTTTCGTTCCACGAAGCGAATGAATTTCTTCACATACCTGTACTGCCAGCTCCCGAGTTGGGGTCAAAATAAGTGCCTGCACATATTTCTCTTCTGGCTTCACCATTTCGATAATAGGTAGTCCAAACGCAGCCGTTTTTCCCGTACCAGTACGTGCCTGTCCTACAATATTTTTCCCTCCTTTGAGCAACAAAGGAATACAAAGAGCTTGAATAGGAGTCGGAGTTTTGAAACCTTTGGCATCCAATCCAGCGAGAATATTTTCAGAGAGACCGAGGTCACGAAAGGTGAGAGTTTTTTCCATAGAGATTTATAACAAAGCTTCTTAGGCCACTATGGTATAGAATAAAAAGCAGATGGTAAAGGAGAAATGAAATCATTGTAGTGGATTCAGATCTGAATCCACTACAATGAACCATTGATATAAAGCAAAACTATGTTTTAAACATATTTTCTTGGCTAACTATAAAAATTATGTTATAATAACAATGAAATACAAAAACCAAAACACATGTTCCATCTGTTTGACCACATACTCTTCAGCAAATACGTAGAAAAAAACGAGAAAGTTGTTCATGTTATTCATAAACATCTTTGTCCTATTTTCTGGAGTGTTATGAAAAAAGCCTTCATCTATTTGGGAATTCCACTCGCTACTGCACTTCTATTCCGGAACCCCTTCGTTACAAAAGGCCTTATGATCTTTATTCTTTTTGGAGCAATGAAAATTAATTACCAACTCTTCCAATGGTATAACTCCGCCTTCATTCTCACCAATAAACATCTTATCTTTGTAGATTGGCAGTCAATTATCAAACAGAATGTCGTACGAATTCATTATGAAGATATTGAAACGATAGAGGTTCATATTTCTACCTTCATTCAAAATGTATTCAATTTCGGACATCTCGAAGTAAAGACTTCAAACAATACAAACAACAAAATGCTTCACTTTGCTTCCCACATCAACAAAGCACAATCTCTGATCGCAAGCATGCAAGATCAAAAAATCCAAGACCGCAATCAAGGGGAAGCAGATTCACTCAAAAAGGTACTCACCCAAACATTTCAAGAATTTGTAATGAGTAAGCATTAGTGAGACTGCACTTCTTTTCTATTCATCTCTTCAATGCGGCTCTGAACCGATTCAATAAGTCTTGCGAGCTTTTTCTTTTGGTATGTTTTCTGTTCTTGAACCGCTTTCTGAAAACGAACATTCAACACTTCAAGCTTTTCTTCCAATGCTTCTTTCATGACTCGAATCGTTGGCTCTTTGAGATCCCAAGTCACTTTGATGAAAGAGAGAAGTTTCAAAATATAATAAGTCACGTCAAACTCCCACCATTTGAAACCCTGTCGAGTGCACATCGAATACCGATGATGATTGTTATGGAAGTTTTCCCCCAGCATTATCGGCCACAAGCACCAAATATTGCCGGTTTTCGATTTCCCTCCTTCTTTGAAGGTTTGATATCCAAACATATGAGTCACAGAATTGATAAGCCAGGTAGCATTCCAAAGCACAACTGTATTAATAATGACTAGCCAGATAAACCACTGCCAACCAAAGAAAAAACTCACGAGAAGACACAAGACAATATATAAAGTATAAGGAACGAATTGATACCGGTGCAACCAAGCAATTTCAGGAAATTTCAAAAAATATTCCGATATTTTATCAGGTTTTTTATTGACCATTCTTTCTGTAATAATTGATCCAATATGAGCCCAGAGAAAATAAAACAAACGCATCCAACCTTTTTTCATTTTATATTTCTCATTTTGATCCTGAGTAAGAGGATTATCCCAAGGTGAGTGTATATCATCATGTTCATCGGTATGTGCATGGTGATGACGATGATTAATCTGCCAAGTAATCACTGAAATTTGCATAGACATCTGAGAACCAAAAGCGAGCAGAAACTGGAACCATCGGCTCGTCTTATACGTCTTGTGAGCAAAATATCGGTGATAACCTGCCACAACAATAAAAGCCTTTACATAGTACATAACAATACATCCGAGAATTGCAGGCCAATACCACACTCCAGGAATAAACAGCACTCCGAATGCTAGTACATGCATCCCCAAAACAAAAAGATTCACAAAAGAGTTCCACTCAATCTGCATGAGAGAAATATTATACCGAATCTTTTGAAAAAAAGTTGGCATAACACGAATGTCAAAATTTTCATTTCCAGTATACCTCGAAAAAAAACCAAAGGCAAAAGATCGGATTGGTAGGGGATTCAGATCTGCATCCCCTATACAATCTCTCCAAGTTTTTGCAGTTCTCTCATTCTTTTATACACTCCTCCTTTGGTATTCAATAAATCCTTATGTGCTCCCTCTTCTACAACCATGCCATTTTCAACCACGAGAATCTTGTCTGCCTTTTCAATTGTTGAGAGACGATGAGCGATGATGATCACTGTTTGTTTCTTCAGGATTCCTTGAAGTGCTTTTTGAATTAATTGCTCTGATTCGGTATCGAGCGAGCTCGTGGCTTCATCAAAAATCAAAATATCTGGTTTCATGAGAAGGGCTCGAGCAATTCCAATCCGCTGCTTTTGTCCACCAGAAAGCTTCACTCCCTTCTCACCGACCAATGTATCATACCCGGCCGGGAAACTCTTTATAAAGTCATGAGCAAATGCCAACTTCGCTGCCTTTTCAATATCTTGTTGTGAGGCATTCATATCGGCAAACGCAATATTATCTCTCACCGTAGTGTTAAATACTTCTATATCCTGAGGAACCGTGGCAAGACATTTTCGCAAATTATATATGTCATACTTGCGAATATCTTCCCCATCAATACGTATCTCTCCTTGCTGGATATCAAAATGGCGATAGAGAAGCTTCACCAATGTAGATTTCCCAGCACCAGATCGACCGATTATCGCTACTGTTTGCTTCGCAGCAATATGAAAAGAGAAATTATCAAGAATCTTTGATTGATCTTTTTTGTAAGCAAATGCCACGTTTTTAAATTCAATATCTCCTCGAATCTTTTTTATTTTCTTTGCACCAGATTGATTTTTAATATCTTCAGGTTGCTCCAATATGTCAATCACCTCTTGTACAGACGTAACATTATCAGCATATTCATCATATAAGTGACGCATTTTTACCATATTCGAGTTGAGTTTCTCAAAAAGAGTCACCACGAGAACCAACTCCCCCGGAGTGATAAGAGTTTTCGAAACTAAAAATAAAGATCCTACAATAAGAAGAATCCTTACAACATTCAAAATAGCATCAGACTTCACAGCAACCGAAGCCAACATATTAATTCTCACCTTCATGAAACCAAAATAATCCTGAAACATATTCTGTTGTTTTTTGAGTTCACGCGCCTCAGCGACAGAGTCCTGTACGGTCCGTACATTAAACACTTTTTCACTCATCTCACCAACAATCGCATGAAGAGCTCCATGGTACAACTTACGGTAAGGTTGCACCTTCAGACTATACGCATAAACAATAGAAAAATAAGGGATTGCACTTATCAAAAATATAAGGCCCAACATCCAATGAGTATAAAACAGTATAAGGATCGTGAAGAAGAATTGAAGTAATGTCGGGGTGTAGTTATAAATAAATTCAAACACCAAACGATTCAGCTTCAACGCACCTTTTTGTATACGATGGAATTGAGCTCCCGTATTTGTATTTTCGTGATAACCGATAGAAAGTCTCAACATTTTTTTAGAACATTTCAGAAGGAGATCTGCTTCAATTTTGAAAACTATTTCGTTCAATACTTTTATAAAATAGTTCGTCAATAAAAGAAAAAATATCGACGCAATCACCAAAGATCCAAAAGATACAATAAGTACCCGCAGAGCATTGGCATCAAAATTTCCTAACACATCTACTACTATCGCAAGAA
>CAZQCN010000030.1:7450-11931 GCA_964592185.1 uncultured Candidatus Peribacteria bacterium | reverse complement strand
GTGTCGAGGAAAAATGGTTCATCTATGATGCTTGGAGGAGAAGAATCTCCGAGCGTTTTTGGTTGGAGTGGAGATCTTGGAGGTGTGAAATTATCTGCGTTTCCCCCATTTCCTCCGCCTCCACCTCCACCTCCACCGTTGTTTCCATTTGAATTACTCGTGACTTGAAATGCAGTTACTGTGAGTGAGTTTGAGAGAGAACCGATGTTGGTAACAGAAATAATACAGTTATTTATGGTTCCTGAGTTTGTATACGGATCTATGGTTATAGTGTTTATGCCTATTCCTACGTTGGTGTTGGAAGAGGTACAGTTTCCAGTGAGGGAGAGAGTCCCTCCTTGATCTGACGTGAAGGAGTAAGAAATTGGAGTTGAAACTTGTACGCTTCCAATTGGAGAGACTTCAGTGAGAATAGGGGCTTGTGTATTTACGGTGAAGGTTGACAGACTTAAAGTGCTGCTATTCCCAGCGAGATCTGTTGCGATGATTTCACAATTCGAATATGTTCCATCTGGGAGAGGCACGTTTCCTACTCCATTGAGGGTGAGAGTCGAATTTCCATTACTGAGGGTGAGAGCAGAGCTTTCACAATTTCCTCCGTATGATAGAGGAAGAGAGTCTGTTAGATCATAGTATGAGAAAGTGTATGGTGGATTGGATATAAAACTATTTCCAATAGGAGTTATTTCTGTGAGTACTGGAGCTGTTTTGTCGTATGTTATTTGACTTCCATCGGTAGTGACTGAAGTCTGTTGTATGGGATTTCCGAGTGTATCTTGATATGAAATTTGAAATGGGATAATCCCTTCGGTTTCTATTCCTGTTGTTGTGTAGAGACTCAGCCAAATATTCCCTGACACAAGAGTTGCTGGTGTGGAATTTCCAAAAATAGTTACGCTTGGAGTGTTTATTGCTTCACTTGCTTCAAAAGTAAGACGAAGAGTATCTCCCGTTTTTGCGAATAGGGGATTCGGATTTGTTGTTGATATGGAAATAGTTTGTAAGGGGAGAGTCGTTGTATCAATAACAAAAGGTGACATGGGGAGGTTCCCAGTATTCCCATTATCATCAGTTATAATTAACTGACAGGTATGCAGTCCTTCAGAAAGAGTATTGAAAGTGAAAGTATTGTTTCCAGATGCCACTCCGTTATTTGGAATTGAAAAACTTATACAGTCAGGATTTCCGGTGAAACTCACGCTTCCAGGCCTGATGGTATGGAAGGTGTAGTTTGGTGTGGTGTCGTTGGTAGGGCTCGTAACAGGAGTTACTTCGGTTGGATTTGGGGTTGAGGCACAGCTACTCTCGAAATTCCAAAGACCAATATTATTTCCAGTGTTTGTTGAGTTATAAGTAGTGAGAGGCACGAGTGCATTTTGATCTTGCATATCGAGATCATTTAACCAGAATATTCCTACTCCACTCCAAGGCATAGCAGTTCCAGGAGTGGTCGATCTTATAAGAATTTCATTGTTTGTTTGGCAACCATTGATTCCTCCATCAAAATCAATTATCCCGTTATTGATGATTCCATTCGTTCCTAGAGTAATATCGCCCGTAGAACGATTTTCCCATTCACTATTCGCTGAAATGGTTACTGCTCGAGTGTTAACACTTCCAGTTTTTTGAATCAGTTTTCCAGTAATAGATAGGTTCCTATTTACATGTAAGTTGTTGTTTCCCATATCTACGGTTCCCCCCAAGATATTAAAATTTTGATTCGTATTGGTGAGGTTGAGATCTGAAGAGAGAGAGAGAGTTGAATTTGTAGCTTTGTTTACTGTGACACTTGAAGTGAAGAAAATTCCAGTTTGATTGCTGTAAGTCTGAGAGTTGCTTCCTGCGAAAATGAAACTTATATCTCCTCCACCAAAGGCATTCCCAAAAGATACATTTCCGTGAGCTTCAATACTCCCTGTGTAAAGAATCCCTCTATCTATCTGTAAATCTCCATGGACGATCAAAGGAGATCCTCCCGTGATTCGTACAAATCGTGGTGTTGGTTTGTTGATAATGAGATGATGCACATTGAGTGGTAGATTGAGATTGAGGACCGAGTCTCCAGGTCCATCAATGCTTATAGTTCCTGAGTTATGACTGAATGTTCCTCCCGTGATCGTGAAATGACTTTCCAAATGTGTGGTGCCAGTCGAAAAATCAATACTTCCATTGTTGAGCTCCACACTTCCTTCAAAAGTTACGTTGGCACCGGTATCAAGAGTGAGGCTTGCGAGGGGGCTTTTTATTTTCACTCCTATCATTTGAGCCTGATTCATAAGATTGAGATTTTGAACCGTACTTGCATTATCGACAATGAGGAGCGCGTTACCTCCTTCAAAATTACTTGATACGGAGATACTACTATTGGCGTCGAGTTCTCCAGTGTATACGGATCCTCCGTTGAGTTGGAGTGCCCCGTCGACAGTGACAATATTCCCACTATTTATAAGCACAAAACGTGAAGAAGGTTTATCGATCCGAAGATGGTAAAAAGTAATCGGGGAAGGCGTATTGATGATAGAATTTGCTGCTCCATTGAATATTGAAGTTCCTGAGTTGTGATTGAATATTCCTCCTGTAACGGTGAGATGTTGTTCGAAGTTGGTAATCCCTGAAGAGAGGAGAATGTTCCCATTATTGAGTTCTACATTTCCTTCAAAGGTGACACTGGCTCCTGGATCTGAAGTGACTGAAACGAGAGGAGAATTGATCTTTACCCCCATCATTTGACTTCCATTTTGGAGGTTGAGCAATGTGTTGGCGAGTATGTTGTCGAGTAATAAGGTACTATTTCCTCCTTCGAAGGTTCCCGCTACGTTGACGCTGCCATTGGCATCAATAATTCCATTGATCACTGATCCTCCATTGAGTGCAAGATTTCCATTTACAGTGATAGTGGCATTGTTTCCAATGATCACGAATCGACCGTTTGTTTTCTGTACAGTGAGATTATTGAGATTGAGGGGGTTGTTTATCATGATGATAGAATTTCCTGTACCGTCGAGCATTACAGTTCCTGAATTGTGATTGAAGGTTCCTCCTGTGATAGTAATATTTTGTTCGAAATGAGTCGTACCAGAAGAAAGGTTAAAAGTTCCATTCTGTAGCTCGACTCCTCCCGCAAATGTCACTATTGCTCCGGTATCTGTTGTAAGGGTTGCTTGTGGACTCATCATTTTCAAGCCGACCATAATACTTCCATTTTGGAGGTGGACATTAGAATTTGAAATGGCACTGTTTATGAGGACCGTAGTATTCCCTCCTTGGAAGGGGGCGAAAGCGGTTACATTTCCATCGACATCCAAGGTTCCATTGTATGAAATGCCACTTCGTAATTCGAGATTTCCTGAAACGATGATGGTATCGAGGATGTTTACATATCGACCACTCGACCGATTGATAATGATCGTATTGAAGATAGGAGCTCCACTTATATCAAAATTTGCATTCACTCCTCCCGTAAAGGCAATACTTCCTGAATTATGATTAAAGGTTCCTCCTGGCATAAGAAGATGACTTTCAATTGAAAGTACATCTGAAGTACTGGTAAAAACACCACTCGTTAGATTTACAATTCCTTGAACAGTTATTGAAGTATTCCCACCGATGAAGCTTGATCCTGTTTCATTTTGTGTGAACCCACCACCTCCAATTTGTATGGTGTTTCCTGTTGATTGAGTCATGATTCCAGTGTATCCAGTTGAAATATTTATTCCATATATATTAATAGGGAGATCGATGATTGCATTTTTTGTACTGGTTCCATTGAAAGTCGTTGAATCATTTATTCCAGGGACTGAATCCGTGGACCAATTCGTGGCCTCTGACCAATTATTGGTTCCGCCACCACCATCCCAGACAATATTGGCTGCAAAGCTTTTTTCGGTAAAGGAAAAAAAGGAAACACATAATGCAAATCCTGCAAAGGTGAACATTATAAATGTTGAGAGAACAAATTTTTTCATAATGTATTTATAATATTTCGATAACCTCTAAGCTAGCATTCTACTCCAGTATACGATTTGCTACAAGTGTTTTAACTATTTTTGAACTTTTGAATTCTGAAAGAAATTCCTGTAGAGTATTTTTATTCTGTAAATACCTATTATGCCTGTTTCTCTTGATACGCTTGTCGCTTTTTGTAAACGTCGCGGTTTTGTTTTTCCGAGTTCTGATATCTATGGAGGATTTGCTGCTGTCTATGATTACGGTCATTATGGAATCCTTTTGAAAAATAATATTCAGAAACTCTGGTGGGACAGTATGTTGCTTGAACATGATCAGATATTTGGGCTTGATGCAGGAATTTTCATGTCGCCTCGAGTCTGGGAAGCTTCGGGTCATACCCAGTCTTTTTCTGATCCTCAAATGGATTGTCGAAAGTGTAAATCTCGAATGCGTGTAGATCATTATTTAGAGAAATTTGGAATTGATGCTGATGCCATGGATCTGGCTCAAATGAATGTCGAACTGGAAAAATT
>CAZQCN010000030.1:0-7440 GCA_964592185.1 uncultured Candidatus Peribacteria bacterium | reverse complement strand
GAAGTGGGTGTGTGAAAAATGTGGAGCCAAAGATATGACTGAAGCCCGTGACTTTAATTTGCTCGTTCAGACGAACCTTGGTTCACCGACTTCGGAATTTGATCTCAAAGACTCCGTGTACCCTCGTGGAGAAACCTGCCAAGGAATTTATGTAAATTTCAAAAATTTCCTTGATACGCTTCGGGTCAAAGTTCCTTTTGGCGTCGCACAAGTCGGGAAAGCCTTCCGAAATGAAATTGTGGCTCGACAGTTTATTTTTCGCACACGAGAATTCGAACAGATGGAAATGCAGTATTTTGTTCATGAAAAAGATGAAATTTCTACCTACGATACTTGGCTTGCTGATCGTTTCACTTGGTATACGGAGAAGCTTGGGATAGATCCGAAGAAGATTCGTAAAAAAGATCACGAGAAGCTGGCCCACTATGCGAAGAAAGCTGTTGATATCGAATACGATTTTTCTTGCCTTGGTGGATTCAAAGAAGTGGAAGGAGTTCATGCCAGAGGAGAGTGGGATTTATCTCGCCATGCTGAGTTTTCGAAACAAGATCTCAGTTACCTCGATCCATATACCAATGAAAGATTTGTACCTCATATTGTTGAAACTTCCGCTGGCTTGGCTCGTTTCTTTTTGATGATTCTTGATAACACATATGAAGAAGAAACTCTGGAAGATGCTTCTAGTCGTGTCGTCTTGCGACTTCCGAAACATCTTTCTCCGGTGAAAGTGGCGGTGTTTCCATTGAAGAAAACAGAACCGAAGTTAGTTGAAATTGCACGCTCCATTTTTCACGGTTTAAAAAAGGCCGGAATCTATGCGGAATACGACGAAACTGGTGCGATTGGAAAACTCTACCGGCGTCAGGATGAGATCGGGACTCCGTACTGTATTACCGTTGATTTTGATAGTATGGAAGATAATACCGTGACGATTCGGGATCGGGATACGATGAAGCAAGAGCGGATGAGTGTGGAAGATGTGATGAAGAAGATGCAAACGGAGTTTGCGTGATAACCTTTATTTATTTTCATCATTCTTTTTTATGAAAATCAACCCGTCTCAAACACGTCATAGCCCTTTTAAGAAATTTCTTGTTGTGGCTTTTGTTATTACTCTTATAGCTCTAGTTGCTTTTCTATCAGTTCGGGGTGGATCTCTGTGGAGAGATACGCGGGGGATGTTGAGTTTGTTTGCCCCAGAGTTACAACAACCTGTATCCCGCATTCAAGGACTCGAAAAGGAATATATTGCTGATCAATCTATTCTTTTTGATCTTCGTGTGCCTGATAAAGACTTACAAACTTCAACTTCGAAGGATGGATTAGAGACTGATCTCATTTCAAAAATGCTCAAGATAAATTTTCCCATAGCTCACTTCGGGATACGACAGAAAGGAAATGATAAAATATATCCTATGGTGCCGGCTTTATATGGAGATTTCGATGCGATGTGGTCAGGAAGTTGGTATCAGATATTAAAAGCGGGAGAGTACGAGATGATTTTTCAATCTGATTCGATGGAAGAGGTTGCTGCATTTACTGTTGTTGCTTCTACCAATGATGTCCGTGTTGATTAATTATTAGTTTTTATCTTCTCATTCATTTCTTTATATTCCCGAATGAAAACACAATCCTTTCTTCTCTTTCTGCTGGCTCCTGTATTCTTCGTTCTTATATTCTTTTTTCATTTTCAGCCTGCCGCCGCTGCGACCTTCGTGGTGAATTCGACTCTAGATACGTCTGATCTCAATCATGGTGATGGAATATGTGTGGATGGAAGTGGAAACTGTACCCTGCGAGGAGCCATTGAAGAGGCGAATGTTCTGGCAGGCCCTGATAGTGTGCATTTCAATGTCGGAGGAGGAGGCTTACAGACCATAATAGTTTCAAATAGTGATCTCCCTACTATCACTACGTCAATAAATCTTGATGCAACTACTCAACCTGGATATTCTGGAATGCCACTTATTGAGTTGAAAGGGGTATTCGGGTTGGTTTCCCAGGGTTTTTTCATTGATCATGCAACTTCCGTAGTTATCAAGGGGTTTGTTATTAATAGTTTCCAAAGTTCTGGAATAATACTTATGAGTTCAACTAAATGTATTATTGAAAATAACTTTATTGGTACTGATGTAACTGGGATCTTATCTCAAGCGAGCTCTTTCTATGGTTTAATGCTTTTTGATTCGATTGAGAATCTCATAAAAGATAACCTTATTTCTGGAAATCTTTTGCATGGTATATTGATAGTTCAGCAATCGGATGCAAATATTATTCAAGGGAATAAATTAGGAACGGACATTTCTGGTATGAACTCTATACCAAATTATATAGGGATAGGAATATTTGATTCAAAGGATAATATTGTTGGAGGTTCTGCCGTAGGGAGTGGGAATCTTATCTCGGGTAATTCGTATTCTGGTCTATATATCTTTACTCATTCTGAAAATACTCGAATTGAAGGGAATAAAATTGGGACGAATATTTTAGGAACAGGAGCTGTACCGAATTTGAATTTTGGTATGATAATTTATACAGATCTGGCTTCAATAGGGGGATCAAGTTCCGGAGAGGGGAATGTAATTTCAGGGAATGGAGGAGGAATCCTTTTGTTTGGTTCATCTCATACTACCATACAAGGGAATAAAATTGGGACTGATATCACTGGCATGAATGTCATAGGGAATGATGGGGATGGGATTCTTATGGTCAATTCTGAATATAATTTGGTTGGGGGAGTTGTCTCCGGGGAAGGGAATCTGATTTCAGGGAATGGAGCTATATGGGTTGCAAACGGGGGAATAAATATAAACGGAAATTCCGAAAATAATATTGTTCAGGGGAATAAAATAGGTACCGATGTCAGTGGAATGTATCCGTTGGGGAATGCATATTATGGTATCATAATCTATGCAAATTTTAATACTATTGGAGGTTCAACTTCTGGAGCAAGGAATTTGATTTCGGGGAATCTCGAAGAGGGTCTATTCTTAGCATCTCCTTCAGAATCAAATATTGTAAATAATAATTATATTGGTACCGATATAACAGGAAATGGAGTGCTTCCTAATCAAATGAATGGAGTGCTTATTTTATCAACTTCTTTTAATAAGTTGAGGGGGAATCTGATTTCGGGGAACGGACGACATGGAATAAAGTTATCAAAGTTTTTAGGGCCGTTCAGCGGTTCGAATGAGAACGTTTTTGCTCTTAACAGAATAGGGACTAATAGTACAGAATCTTTTGCCCTACCGAATGCTTTCGGTGGAATCTCGTTGTCTAATGCCGAACGTAATCGTATCGGAGTGGTAGGTGCTGGCAATGTTATAGCTGGTAATATAGGGGATGCTATAGCAATAGATAACGCTTCAAATAATAATGAAATATACTTCAACTCTATTGGTATAAATAGTGCCAGGACTATTCTTCTTCCTAATAGTCAAAATGGTGTTGTTATATTTGGTTCTCAAGGGAATAGGATTGGAGGTTCGGGTGTTAACTTTAAAAATTTCATCGTCGGGAATGGAAGTAGAGGTGTTTTTATAGGTTCAGGATCAGAGGGGAATACTATTCGAGGAAATTCTATTGCTAAGAACAATTCTTTGGGTATTAGTTTACAAGCGAGTGGGCCTACGCCCAATGATAACCAAGACATTGATACTGGCTCAAATCAATTGCAAAACTACCCCGTGTTCCCGGGTTTTGTCGAGACGAACGGAACTGGAACTATGGCTTATATGCAATTTAATAGTGCCCCGAATCAGAATTTTATATTGGAATTCTTTACGAGTGCGGTGGCAGACCCTTCAGGATATGGAGAAGGAGAATCTTTGGTAAGTACTCAGACATTTACAACTGATGCCAATGGAAATCTTCCTCCTGCCATGGTGATTAATCTTCCAGCTCTACCGGTGGGTCGTTATTTGACTGCGACGGCCACTGATATCAACGGTAATACATCAGAATTTAGCAGAGCCGTAAGGATTACTTCTGCTCCGAAGAAAACTCCCGGAGACGGTGGTCGGTGATTTCGATAGTATGGCATGCGCCCTATTATTCTATATTCATAATTTCGTTCCATGACATTCAAAAAAACTCTTCTCCGTGTCCAACTTGTTGTAAACATTTATTTGGTCTTATGTATCTTGATAAGACTTCTTATTCCACTTCATGATTCATCTGTATTTCTTTCAATATTTTCAATGCCATTGATGGTGATTTTATTTCCTCTTTTTTCATTACTTGAAAGTGTTTCCCTAAACGTTTTGTGGTTGGTATTTGCAATCACTTATATCTTTTTTGTTGGTATTATTACTTTGGGAACGTATGTATTGTATAAGATTTTTCATAGGAAGAAGCATTCAAAATCCTAATGTAAAACATGTCCGTAGATGTAAGTATATTTCATTTCTTCAACAAGCTATCTGGTCATTTTGTCATATTTGATAAATTGGTAGTGTTTCTTGCTGAATATTTGCAATATTTTTTAGTTTTTGGCTTTTTACTTTTTTTGTACTTCTGTCGGTCTAGCAATCTTCAAAAAATTCATATTCTCTGGATGACACTTCTCTCCGCAAGCATTGCTCGTATTGGCATTGCAAGTCTTATTCGATATTTCTACCATAGACCTCGGCCGTTTCTCACTTTGGAGTCGAATAAATTAATTTCTGAAAGCGCTTGGTTTTATTCTGACTATGAATGGTCGTTTCCTTCTGGGCATTCTGCCTTTTTCTTTGCTCTGGCTACGATGATCTACTGCTATAATCGTAAATGGGGCGTGGGATTTTTCATCGCTGCTCTATTGATGAATGTGAGTCGAATTATTGCTGGAGTTCATTATCCGTCGGATATCCTTGGAGGAATGTGTGTTGGGGTGCTGACGAGTGTAGGGCTTTATTGGATTGTTGAGAAGAAGAAGTTGACTCTTTTCCATCGTAAATAATTATGTATGAATATTCTCTATGGAGTTCCAAGTGAAGGGATGGGCCATGCCACTCGAAGCAAGGTAATCATTGATCACCTTTTGAAGAAGCACAACGTGCAAATTGTTACGAGTGACCGAGCGTTTACTTTTCTGTCGAAATATTTTCCTGATCGGGTTCATCGTATCGATGGATTCCATCTTGCTTACAAAAATGCGGCTCTTTCTTTTGGAGACACCGTATTTAACTTACTGAAAAATGCCCCTAAGAATCTTCTCCGAAACTTTCAGCAGTATATGAATATCGTGAATAATTTTGAAATTGATCTCGTGATTTCAGATTTTGAAAGCTTCACCCATTTTTATGCGAAGATTCAGAAGAAGCCACTGATAAGTATTGATAATATGCAAGTGATAGATAGATGCTCTCTCGATATTTCTGTTCCTCACGATGAAAAATTAAATCACGCTCTCGCAAAAAGTATTATTAGTGGGAAAGTGTTCCATGCTGATAGTTATTTGATTACGAGTTTTTTTCGACCTCCGATTCGGAAGAAATATACTAATTATATTCCTTCTATTATTCGCGAAGAGATTGTGTCGGCCAAACGAACAGTAGAGGACCATATTGTCGTCTATCAGACGTCTACTTCCCAGAAGAACTTAGTCTCTCTTTTGCAGGCTTTACCGAATGAACGTTTCTTTGTCTATGGGTTTCATACAGAAGAGCAGCATGGAAATGTCTATTTGAAGCAATTTTCTGAAGTAGAATTTGTCCATCATCTCGCATCGGCAAAAGCAGTATTGAGTAATGGAGGGTTTTCACTCCTCAGTGAGGCAGTTTACCTCCACAAACCGATCTTTTCCGTTCCCATAAAAAATCAGTTCGAGCAATTTGTGAATGCCAGTTATGTTGAAAAACTTGGTTTTGGAAGGCATTTTGAGAAGTTTACCTCTGATAATCTGAAAGCATTTCTCTTTGATTTGAAATTATTTCAAGCATCCTTGAAACATTATACCCAAAAAGGGAATGAAGAAGCCTTTGAGAGTATTGATCGGGAGATTGATCGTGTAATGTCGTAGGGACGTGTTGCAGTACGCCACTACTAGACCCTATATTTGGTCATCCTGAATTTAATTCAGGATCTCGTGTTTTCGATATTACGAACATACGAAACTACGATATCACGAAACTACGTTGCCCCTACCCATTCCACATATTCCTGAAAATCGCCTGCTGCGTCTCCACCACGCTTCGATTTTTCATCAACGTTAATTGGAGAAAGGGCGTGTAACTCACAAACCCAACCTCCTCTGGGAAAATAAAAATGTCGGAAGGTTGTTTGTCGATACTCGACAAAAACTGAATGTGATGACGGGAGAGGTTCTGATAGACTTTATTGGAAGTGCTTGCAGGAGTAAGGATATCGAAGGAATGTTTGATTTCTAATTCTCGTTCCAAGATATTCTGTATCGACAGGTTCGCTTCGCTGGTGTCGAGGATGATTTTACAGTCTGGGTGTTTTACTAGCATGTTTTTCAAAACTTGGAGAGCGCGGGCGGTGTCATATATATGAACTTCACTTTTCTTCCACTCGTCTTTTTGGAGCTCTTCGAATTCTGGAAGAAGCTTTTTGGCTTGAATTTTTGATTTCTGGAGATGCTCGAGTTGACCTTCAATGAAGCTGAGAATGGACTCTGGAGGTTTGGCGTTGAAGTACTTGATTCCGCCAGTTTCTTCTTCGATAATCAATCCTTTTTTCTTCAAACTCTCCAAGAGGTCATACGCTGTAGGGCGAGTGACTTCGGCAAGCAAAGCGATCTGACTCGCACGGGCTGGCTGGATTTTGAGTGTCGAAAGATAGATCTTCGTTTCCTTCTCCGACAGTCCGATCGATTGTAAGAATGGCTCAATACTCATACTCAAATAGCACAGAAACAAAAAATTTAGATCCCACAGAATACCTCACTTGACCAAAGTATTCTGTAGGGATCGTGTTTTGTATTTTGTTTTTGTACTTTTTTTGTTTTTGTATCGGTTTGACTTTTTGTGTCGATAACAGCCGACAAAATCATTATATGTTGAAAGGAAAATTATGCAAAGAAATAATATTGTCGAAAATAACTTTACATGTGTAGTAGTATTTTGTCGAAGATGTGGAGGGGAAGAGAAGGTGGGGATTGAAAAGATTATAATATTGATTTTATATTGTTTTGATATATAATGGGTGACTTTATATTTTTTAGTATGTCTGAGATATTAGAAATAAATTTTAGCAAAGAATATTTTTTTCGGGCTATGAGTGATCCTGAAATTTTTAAGTTATTTCAAGAGTTTCAAGAGTTTTCTCGAGGAGGTGTAGGCGGGAAGTTTAGTGATGCCGCTCTTGATGAATTATTTCTTTTAACTCAAAGGAATCTATCTTGTTATTTGCCAGATACTTTGGAGGGGTATAATCGTGGAAATGGTTTCCCTACATATGTTGGTCAATTAAGAGTTTTATTAAAAAATATTCTTA
>CAZQCN010000029.1:4457-12473 GCA_964592185.1 uncultured Candidatus Peribacteria bacterium | reverse complement strand
ATCTTTGCTATTTTCTCATCATGCTGAGGTGTTGTTTTCATAGTTTCATTTTATAGAATATTTTTGAAATACTTTTTGGCACTTTCTCTCCGATGAGGACATCCGGGCCAGCAGCAAGGTCTTTTTTTTCCTTTTCGTAAATCTTCACAGAGACGTTCAATATGCTCTCGACGAGTTTCTGCTTTTTTCACGGTAATAGTCCAACAGATCCATTCATTACGAGCCAAAGGCGTGAGCTTGTTCCAAGATGCAAGCACATCTGAATTTTCGGTCAGCGTTAATCGTAGATCTTCGGGTACTTCGTGGAGTACCCCATCCAAAATTTCTATCATTTTTATCGTATTCATCCAATGTAATTACAAAAGAAAAAACTTGGCTTTTGCCCTTCATTCTATCTTATTTAGGAATAAATCTAAAGAGAGAGCCTGTTCATTTGCAAAAGAAAACAGGAATGATACTCTAAACAATAAGAACATCTTATAAAAAATATGGAAATAGACCTCAGCCCATTCAACCAAAATCTCAGAGATCACCTCGAATCAGGTGAAGTAGTTGCAAAACGTGAAGATTCAAAATTAATATTTGAAAGTCGAGTCGTTCTAGGTACAGTATTTTACAGACCACCAAAAGGTCCTTTGCAGGTACTTACACAAGTAGATTGTCAGTACCCGCGAACCTTTTCAGAAACGGTAAAACCAACCGAGTATGGAAATGGAAAAGAAAAAGAAACATTTATCCGTGGAATGAAAGAAGAACTGGGTATGACATTCAAAAATAGAAATCAATTTAGATTCATCCTCCATGGCTTCGACATACAAACACGGCTCTCTCGAACTCTCGAAGTAGAAGTAAGAAGAATACTTTTCTACTATAGCATCCCATCGATTTCAAAAAAACAATACAAACCTTCCTATAGTCACCAAAATGACGAGGGAGAAATATTGTGGTTTGAATGGGCAGACATAGATTCTTTAGATTGGAAACAAAGAAGATACCCTGAGGGAACCATGATCCCAGACGAAATCATGTCAAAAATTCGAGGCTATAGAAGTAATAGACTTTAAAGAATCAGAATACATAAAGCCCCTTGGATGATGGAGTAAATTTGGGTATTATACAAAGGTAACATACAAACCTTCTTCCCACTCAGACTCAAACACTATGGCTCAAAAAACTCTTGAAAACATCATACAATCATTCAAAAACATTGTCTGGGAAAACAAAAACAATATTCATTCTGAAGCGATACAAAAATACGGGAATCAATTTGAGAAAGTTGTTTGGAATCACTTTTTGGAAACACAACCGGAACTTGAAAGTATAGAAATTAAAAAAAGTGAGAACCAACCTCTCCTTCTCTCAAACCTTAAAAATGAGAATCTCTCGAAGCTTCTCATCATTTCGATTGCAGACAATGTACAAACGACCATTATAAATGATCTTGTTTCTTCAGAAGCCATCCATTTCTTCCAACACACCGTAATACAAGTTGCCAAAGGAGCTTCGCTCACCTTCGTACAAATTCAAAATCTTCACCAGGATTCCATTTCATATATAGAAAATAAAATCATAGTCGATGACAACGCTTGTTGCTTCAGCTTCATCGTTTCCCAAGGTTCAAAAATGTCGTGGCAACATCACACCGCAAAGATAGGAAAAGAATCCCGAAGTGAAATCCGATGGATCAGCCGTGGACAAGCAGAACAACAGTTTGACCTCCGAGCAGAAAACGCATTCATGGGTACTAACAGCAAAGGTGAAATCCGATGCAGAAGCACCGGAAGTGAAAAAAGTCAGACCAAATTTGAGAACATGATTTTCATCGGACCGGAAGGAAATTTCACTGATTCATATATGAAACATGACACTCTCCTCCTCTCAACCACTGCCAAAGTTAACTGCATCCCACGCCTTGAAATTCATACCAACGAGGTAAAAGCCAGCCACGGAGCCGGAATTTCACAAGTTGACGAACAAAGTTTGTTTTACCTCGAGAGTCGAGGGATTGGAAAAGAGGAAGCAAAAGCAATTATGATTCAAGGATTTTTGAGTGAGTTTTCAAGAGAAAATATTTTTGGTGAAAATTTGCAGCCCTATCTAGAAACAGTTTCGAAATAAAAGAGTATAAGTCGTTGGTATTATTGAAGATTTTATGATATAATAAACTATCTTCAAATATTTAAGGAATCTCAAATGAATTTTATCGGAAAATCTTCAGGCAAATTGATTAGAAATAAAGAAGAGCTTCTTCTCATCCGAAAAATTAATGAAAACGTCACGATGGTTCCAGGGGCTTTCGATTTACCTCATATAGGACATCGTAGATTCTTAGAAAAAGCAGGTGACATAGCAAGAAAAACAGATCAAATACAAGAAGGAGTTAGAAGCCTTCTTATACTTCTTTTAAGTTCTGATGAGTTTATCGAAGAAAGAAAAGGAAAGAAACCAGTAAGAAATGAAAAAACAAGAATACGAAGAATGAAAAGAAACAAACACTTAGACCATATATTTATAATCAACAATGTTGAAGAATTTTATGAAATAATTGATCTGTTTTCCCCAGACACCTTAGTTCTTTCTCATACTACGAATGACACACAAACCAATGCAGAAACTATGACGAAACTTTTTAGAGATACAATTAAAGAAATTATTATATTAGAAGCTCAGTCAAGTATACACAGCAGCGACATCCGGAGAAGAAAAAACCTTTAGGATTTCCCTTTCCATTCACTTCTCCCTTAACTATAATAGTCATAAATTCATTAACAAACATTATGAAAAAAATAATCACTGTAACTCTCTGTATTCTTTTCACTTTCAGCGGATGTAGTCTCTCATCAAACGATGTAAAAGGAAATTTAAGTAACAAAACAATTTCCGGAGGAGGAAATAATGTTTCTCTCGCTCAAGCGTGCATCATGAATCCTGTTCTCAATCCACAAGATATCAACGGTAAAATATATACGATCTACAAAAATGGTAGTGATCTCTACGCAGGTGGACAATTTAGTATCAGTGGAATCTCTGGTGCCAACATCATGAAATGGAATGGAACCAGTTGGATCGGAAATGGATCTCTCATCCTCAGTCCTTTTTCTCAAGGAGAAGTCAGAGATATCGTCAGTTATAACGGTTCACTCTATGCCACAGGAGATATTGCTGGAAAAATCAAACGATGGGATGGGAATACTTGGCAGAGCGTTGGTACTGGTTTAAATGGAAAAGGTTGGGCTCTCGCAGTACTCAATAATGAACTCTATGTCGGAGGTGATTTCACCACGGCTGGAGGTGTAGCAGCAAATCATATTGCCAAATGGAATGGAACCAGTTGGTCAAGTGTTGGATCTGGAGTAAATGGTTCGGTGAGAGAATTGACGGTTTACAATAATACTCTCTTCGCAGGAGGAACTTTCCCAACTTCTGGAACCGGAAGTACCATAAATAATATTGCTCAGTTCAACGGAACCAACTGGGTGAACGTAGACAACGGAGTCGACGGACAGGTAAACACCATGGAAGTATTCAACAACGAGCTCATCCTCGGAGGACAGTTCCAAAATGAAATGGGTGTCAATAACGCCAATGTAAGATATATGGCTCGTTATAACGGAACGAATATTTTAGCTTTCTCTACTGGAGGAACTACCGACGCTATTAATGATTTCACTGTTCATAATAATAAACTCGTTGCCGGTGGAGGACTCGAATTTGGGACAGTAAACATGTCATCTCCTACTCCAACTCCTATCAACAGAATTGCACAATGGGATGGAACAACCTGGTCATACATGCAAAATGATATTATCGGAGTCGTCTATGCCCTTGAGTCATTTACGAAGCTTATTGTAGGAGGTCAATATACTTCATGTAATCAAAACAATCCGAATATCAGAAATCA
The DNA here is from genome assembly GCA_964592185.1 of uncultured Candidatus Peribacteria bacterium. GTDB lineage: Bacteria > Patescibacteriota > Gracilibacteria > CAZQCN01 > CAZQCN01 > CAZQCN01. The sequence continues at coordinate 8,572 of CAZQCN010000029.1, read as the reverse complement.
AAATATTGCAAAGTGGGGGTTTTAAAAAACGATTAGGTCTCTGAAAACAAAAAAATCTTATTTCCTTTGGGGATTAAGGTTTTTTTGATATGATTTTTGAGTAAACTCAAAAACATCATGAGCTGTAAAGAATCTTTCCCTATATTCGAACATCATCCGCATCTTGTTTACCTTGATTCAGCTGCGACAAGCCAAAAACCTGAGGCAGTATTAAACGCAATGCAAAAATTTTACGAACACCAAAATGCGAATGTTCATCGAGGTATTTATCAATTGAGCGAAGAAGCCAGCTTCGAATATGAAGATGCACGAAAAACCGTTGCTATATTTTTGAACGCCCCACAAGTTGAAAATATTGTTTTTACAAAGAACACAACGGAATCCATCAATCTTGTTGCCTACGCCTGGGCCAGAAAACATTTGAGAGCCGGCGATGAAATTTTGGTTTCCATTCTCGAACATCATTCCAATCTCATCCCTTGGCAGGAAACTTGCAAAGCAACAGGTGCGAAACTTGTCTTTCTCGAAATCAACGATCAGTTTGAAATCACTGAAGAAGAAATCGAAAAAAGGTGGAATGAAAAGACAAAATTCGTTGCGATCACTGGAATGTCCAATGTCACCGGAACGAAGCCTCCTATCGAATATATTTCAAAAAAATGCCGAGAGAATAATATCCCTTTTCTCATCGATGCCGCACAGCTCGCTGCCCACGAAAAGATAAATGTTCACACACTCGATTGCGACTTCTTAGCCTTCTCTGGACACAAAATCTATGGCCCTACAGGCATCGGCGTTCTCTACGTCAACGAGAGACGGTGGGATGAAATGGATCCCTTCCTCACCGGTGGTGGCATGATTTCTCATGTTTCCCGAGAGATCAGCATGTGGGCCGACATGCCTCAGAAATTTGAAGCCGGCACGCCTCCTATCGCCGAAGCTATCGGACTCAAAACAGCTCTCAAATTTATTGAAAACATCGGGTGGGAAAACATCATGAAACACGAAGCAGAACTCTCACAATATTTATACGAAAAGCTTTCCCAAATTAAAAACATACAAATTTTCGATAAACGACAAACGATAAACGATAAACCTCTGGTATCGTGCACGATACATTCCATCCACCCTCACGACATCGCCCACATCCTGTCCGAACACCACATTTGCGTCCGCGCCGGACACCATTGCTGCCAACCTCTTATGGAAGTTTTACAAGTTCCTGCGACTGCACGAGTAAGCCTCGGAATGTATAATACGAAGGAAGATATCGACAAGCTCATTAAAGCTTTGCATGCAGTGCAAGAAAAATTTTCTTAGAATCTTCCCAACAACCACTGACCACTGACCTTATTCCCATGTCCATCTACCTCACCCACATCCTCGAACACGCCAAAAACCCAACACACTTTGGAAAACTCGAAACAGTCACTCATTCCTGTAAAAAAAATAATCCACTCTGCGGAGACAGTATCGAAGTATTCTTGGAAGTTGAAAATGACACGCTCAAGAAAATAAGTTTTCAAGGACAAGGATGTGCGATTTCTCAAGCGGCCATGTCTATGTTGGCTGATGAACTTGATGGAAAATCAATTGAATATGCAGAAAAATTCTCAAAAGAAGACATTATAGATATGCTTGGAATTGAACTCTCGCCGACGAGACTTAAGTGTGCTATTTTAGGTCGCGATGTGATTATTGATGCTTTGAAAAATTAATCTCTTTAAAATCTCTTTATGTCCGAGATAAACGTTACTTTTATTCCCGAAAAAAACATACCAAACGGCCAATTAGGAGAAACCAAAACTCTTTCGGCTCAAACAGGCGAACGTCTCGTCGATGTCGCTTTGAAAGCGGGGATCCCTCTTCAGATGGCCTGCGGAGGAAATGCTGCATGTTCCACATGCCGACTCATCATCAAGTCTGGAAAACTTTCACCAAAAGAAGATATGGAAGAAATGTGGGCACTCCCAGAAGGAGAGAGACTGAGTTGTCAGTGTTTAATTCAAGATGAAGATTTGACGGTGGAGGTGCCGGAGTGATCTTGTACATTTTTCCTAGTTTCTTCCAAAACCTGACTTAATTGCTCTCCATATTGTTTCAAAATAACAGGCAATTTTCTTTCACCATAATCTCGAAGTTTTATTTTCCCCTCATGCAGCCCGAAATTACTTTTCCCGGGGAGTGTGTGGTCGCCATGTTCAAATACTAAATTCTGACCTATCAAATTTGAAAGTTCAGTATAAACCATTCCATAAGGAATATTTACATCTGAAGCAGTATCCTGAATATTAAAAATTCCGAAAAGAGAAAAACGAGTGGGAACGATATTATCAGACACCTCCTGGGATAAACGCGATTCTCGCCTATTCTCCAACCATCCTCGAAAATGGCTTTTAAAGCTCCCAGGATATTCTTCTTTAGATTTTATATAGTTAAAAAAGCGACCATCTTTCTTGGCTTCATATAAATGTTTTATCAACAACAACGGATGAAATTTAGGAAATTTTAGAGTAATTTTCTCTCCGACAAGAGCAATACGACCTTGACCTTTTTTAATTTGCATTATTTGTGGTAAAAAAAGAGGTAAACATACCTAACTTCAAAGGTTTTGTAAAGACCCAAACATTTTCAACCAAGGGACAATTGCCTATTTAATTTGCTCCCGAACTTCTTCTGGCAACTCTTAGATATAAAAACTTTAGGACTCTACAATCCAATGCACTTCAATAAACACTACTGTCCTCAAAATTGCTCAAGCAACTCTTTGCTCTGTTGCAAGATACTAATTTCTTTATCTTTGAAAAGATTCAGATCTACTGGAACTTCCTTATCATTTTCATCAAGCCACCTGATTAGCTTGTTATTATAAAAGTAATATCTACTTTCTGTAATCTTTGATTTATTCAAATCAAACACTTCATTATCCTGAGACTCTTCGGCTCTCTGCTCATCCCAATAAATCGGTCGGTTATATTCATAATTCTCTTCAAATACAAAAAGTAATACTGAATCTTTATAATAGAATTCATTTACTAATTTTCCTGTCTCTCCAAAGTACGTAGCTACAATTTTTTCAACATCTTGAGAAGCATCGTTCTTAGAATAATACACAACACTTCCTCCTTCAGTAGATTGGCCTAAGAGATCTTTTTCAATTTTTGTATAAGTTTCAATATCATTGTTAGTCCTCCCATAATTGTTTTGAATATCAGAAATTATACGATCTTCTGATACTCGATCCATTCTTTCAGCATTTTGAAGAACGAGATTCTGCTCTCGTAGACCATCTGGCAATTTTTCATGAGAAATTTTCTCACAACCTGACAAAAACATTACAATACAGAGGCATGAAAACATCACAATTTTTTTCATAAACTAGTAGATTTAGAGTGATAAATATGTTTATTTGGTCGCCTGATCAATTTGTTGACGAATATTTTAAGGCATCCGATTCGCTCCCCAGACTCCACCCAAGCATTCTTTGAATCGTTTATCCTGTCTGGCTTTCCCAACAATTCTGGCAATTATTTCTTCAGAATGTTCACAAATAATATCTTCCAGAGGAACCGCTGCGACGTACATTAAATCTGCTTCTGTATCTCATTGATTGATGAGATTAAGTACTATCGCCCATCCAGTTTTGAGAGTCGAATGAACTTCTTCCCATGCACTTTCATCACGAGCTAAGTATTTTTGAGCGAGTTATTGGAGTTGATTTTGATTCATATTACATTCCGTTTTAATCAATCAGTATCTATCAAGAAAATAGAAGTTTCATAGCCTCATACTGTGGTTTCGCTAAATCACGGTATTCTTCGAAAAATATTTTTTTGTGAAAATCTCTCTCAATCTTACTTTGTAACCATTTCTTATATCCTTCGAAATCAAGAGAAGCGAACAACCAACCTCGATACGGAAGAATAAAATAAAAATCACTCATAAGGTGAGCCAATGCATCTGCAGTCGCGAGAACCTTTCCTTCCAGAGTAGAAGGTATTTCTTCCTTACAGCTATGAGGGATAATAGCTTGTTGTACCTGTTCAATTTCATCTTGCTCATATCCATACTGAGCCATAAGTTCTTCGACTTTTCTTAAACTTTCATCCATCAGT
>CAZQCN010000029.1:0-4447 GCA_964592185.1 uncultured Candidatus Peribacteria bacterium | reverse complement strand
AATATTCAGGATTCGCACCTACTTTAATAGAGATTTCCTCAGCATAACGAGCAACCAAAGCCACATGTCCTTCGTAAAACCACAACCGGATACAATCATTTTTTGATATGTCGTGAAGACGTTTTACTTCCGCTCGTATTGATTCCAATCGTGAAGACATAGATAAAAATTATAGAATGTTAACTAGGTAAACGCCTTCCTCATTTTCGCAAATCATGCTAACTTTTTAATAAAAACATCTTAAGTCTACTCTTTTGGGAAAATCATACAAAACCAAATCGAGAGAGTGTATTGGAAGTCTGAAATCTGTCCCCCATGTTGTTCAGACTTCTCCGGTAAAGTCGAAGGACTTAAGGAGGTTTCCCTGCATTTTCTCATTTACCAATTTACTAACGCTTTTATTTTTTCATTTTTAGTTTTTAGTTTCCTATGATCTACCTCGACCACGCCTCCACCACCCCCGTCCGCCCCGAAGTCCTCGAAGCCATGCTTCCCTACTTCAGTGAAAAATTTGGAAATCCAAGCTCGCTTCACTCTTTTGGCGAAGAAGCAAAAAAGGCAATTGAAAATTCCAAAAAAACTATTGCTACCATCCTCAACTGCAAAACAGACGAGCTTATCTTCACCTCTGGTGGCACCGAAAGTTGCAATCTCGCCATCCTCGGCTACTGCCGAGCCAATAAAGAAAAAGGAAATCACATCATCACCAGCCAAGTCGAACACCCAGCCGTCTTGGAATGTTTCAAGCAACTCGAAAAAGAAGGCTTCGATGTCACCTATCTGGAAGTCGACGAGTATGGAATGGTTCAACCAGAAGTATTCAAACAAGCTATCCGAGAAAACACCATTTTCGCTTCTTTCATTTATGCCAACAACGAAATCGGCACTATCAATACTATTGCAGAACTTGGGAAAATTGCTCGAAAACATAATGTAATATTTCACACTGATGCCTGCCAAGCTGGTTGCTATTTACCATTAGATATTCAAGAGCTTCACGTCGATATCATGACCCTCAACGGAAGTAAAATCTACGGCCCGAAAGGAATTGGCCTCCTGTTTTTCAAATTGCCACCCACCACCCACTACCAACTACCCGCCCCAATCCTCCATGGCGGAGGCCAACAAAAAGGATTGCGATCTGGCACAGAAAACGTCCCATCTATAGTCGGCTTCGCAAAAGCACTCGAACTCGCTCAAGCTGAAAAAGAGTCCGAAAGCAAAAAACTTCGTGAACTTCAAAACTACTTCCTCAAACACCACAGACTTCAGACCACAGACTTCAGACTTCTCGGCCATCCGTCCCTTCGCCTCCCCAACCACATCAGCATCGCATTCCCAAACATCGAAGCTGACGCCCTCGTCCTTTATCTCTCTCAAGCTGGAATCGCTGTCTCCACCGGCTCCGCCTGTGCCAGTATGAAAAACGAAGGATCTCATGTGATTGAGGCTTTGAAAGTTCCGAAAGAGTATCAGGAAGGGAGTATTCGGATTACGATGGGAAGATCGACGAGAAAGGAAGATTTGGAGAAGTGTTTGGAGGTTTTGAAAGAGAAATTAAAACTTTTAATATAAATCAAATTAGTGATCAAACAGATATTTTCTTAACTCTAATCAATGAATACCTGGAATATAATAAAAGATCTCGGTTCAATTGCAGGATTAATAGTTCTCTTATTCACAATATTTCAAAACGTAAGAGAAAAACCAAAATTTAAATTTGATTTCTCAGGAAGACGCGGTGAGCCCTCTATAGAAAATGATATTGAATATTATACATATACTTTTAATGGCACTTTAAAAAACCAAAGTCTTTCTACAAACTCCATATGTAAAATTTTTTTGGTGGTTTGGAAAAATCAGAAAAAAAATGAAACATTACGTTTTGGGTATGGAAATTCAGAAATAGAGAATAAAACTAATAGTGAAAAACTTAAATTACCTATTATCTTTAGACCACGAGAAGCAATAGATATTGAGATTATATTTAAATTCCATGTCAAAAACACACCCGATGAAAAATTACTTTCAGAATTTATACCTGTACAAACTGGATCTCAATTTTTAATAGCAAAACATGAATATGAATTGGCCTTTGAAGATGTTAATGAAAATTTATATGATGAGAAGGGAAAACTCTGTAATAGAGAAGAAATAAGTCTTCGTTGGACTTTACCAAATGCAGAGAAAAAATCATCAAAGAGTTTTGTCTCCCCTTTACAAGAACATAAATTAAAAATTTTAAAGTCAAATGTAAAGTTTAAATTTAAGTTACTCCTTTCAATATTTGGTTTATGGAAATAACTTTTTACTGCAATCTTCTTCGGTTCTCAAAACACGACGTTTCGATATCGAAAAAGGGGAAAGAATGAATCTTATCAATTTTTTTTACTTCAGGACGGAAAATTTGACATAACCCCTTTCTATTTATACACTTCCCTCGTTTTAAAATTGTTAGCAACTCTTCATGACATTTATCGAAAGACTTTGGAATACCAAAGAACTCAGAAAAAAAATACTCTTCACCCTCGGAGCTATTGTCCTCATTCGTTTCGCCGCTATGATCCCCGTTCCTGGAGCCAACCTCAATGCACTTCGGGCTCTTATGGATGGAAATAGTTTTCTTGGAGCATTTTCTGTTTTGACCGGAGGAAGTATGAATAACTTTTCAATTATCCTCATGGGAGTATCTCCCTACATCAATGCTTCTATTATTATTCAGCTTCTTACTATTATAGTTCCAAAGCTCGAAAATCTTTCCAAAGAAGGTGACAACGGACGTCAAAAAATCAATGCCATTACTCGTTGGCTTACCCTCCCACTTTCTTTCCTCCAAAGTTATGGGATGATCCTCCTTTTGAATCAACTTTCTCAAGGTCAAAAAATTGTAGAAGACACAACATTTATGAGCATTCTCCCTATGATGCTTACTATCTCTGCTGGAACTATCTTCCTTATGTGGCTTGGAGAAGTTATGTCGGAAAAAGGAATAGGAAACGGAATCTCTATTATCATTTTTGCAAGTATCGTTTCAGGTATCCCAAACCTCATTGGACAACAACTTGGACTCGCACAATATGACTCTTCTCAGTTATTACCTCTGGTCATCATTGGAGTACTTACCGTTGCCCTACTCATGCTCATCGTGAGTGTTACTGAAGGTCAAAGAAATATTCCTATTACCTACGCAGGACGAACCACTCGAAGTGGTAAAGGAACTTCAGTTCTCCCTATTCGTATCAATCAAGCAGGAATGATCCCTATTATCTTTGCTTTCTCTATTATTACTTTCCCACAAGTTGTTTCAACATTTTTCTTGAATGCCAAAACTGATTGGATTCGAAATTTTGCAAGCTTCATCAACACCAACTTCAATCAAAATGCGTGGTGGTATGTACTGGCTCTATTTATTCTCGTATTCTTCTTTACTATGTTTTATGTCACTATCACGTTTCAACCTCAACAGGTTGCTGAAAATGTGCAAAAGCATGGAGGCTTCGTCCCAGGAATCCGCCCAGGAGTGAATACCGTCAAATTTCTTCAAATAACTTCACACAGATTGAGTATTTGGGGTGGTACATTTTTGGCTGGGATTACTATCCTTCCATATATTCTCAATTTTGTTTTCTCAAAACTCGCTCTTCCAACCACCCCTCTCCTTATGAGTGGCGCTGGTATGATTATCGTTGTTGGTGTAGTGATTGAAATTATCAAGCAGGTAAATACATCTCTCATAATGCACGATTACGAAAAGATTGATTAAGTTTGATGGATATTTTTTTGATGGGACATTTCGGTTCTGGTAAAGGGACGCAAGCAAAGATTTTGGCTGATCTTTATAATTTTCAGATTTTGGACATGGGGGCAGAACAGAGAAAAGAAATTAGTCTAGAAACAAAACTCGGAAAGGAACTCAATGAAACCTATAGTAAGGGGAACATGGCACTCCCAAAACCATATGAAACACTTCTTAGAAACTGGTTAGAAAATTCGAGAGATACAAGCAAAAAAGGGATTGTTTTTGATGGGATTGTCAGAAGTCTCGAACAGAAAGAAGTGTTTGATCGCGTCATGAAAGAATATAGAATTGAACTCAGATATATTTTTATTAATATTTCTGATGAAGAAGCCATAAAAAGACAACTTCAAAGAACTGATGGACGCATCGAAGGAAAAGAAGATATTGCAAGACACCGAGTATATGAAGTATTCCCTTATATAATTCTCCCTGCTATTGAAATGTATCGAAAAGAACAAGGTTTAAATTTCCTCGACGTCGATGGCTCTCTTCCTATCAAACAGGTAACAGAAAAAATAATAAAATTCCTCGGAGAATCTCAAGATGTCCTCTAACCTCTTCTCTCAACACTCACACTTCATAACGTTCTGAACTCAGTCACCGATACGCTTTGTCTTATCGGGATCCCGCAAGATAGCCATTTCTAAG
>CAZQCN010000028.1:7786-12725 GCA_964592185.1 uncultured Candidatus Peribacteria bacterium | reverse complement strand
ATTTCCAGAACTCACCGATGTTGAATTTGAAATATTTGAATTTTCTGCTAATGCATAAATTGGTTTATTATTGAGAGTTGCTTGCTTCCATGACCCATCATCTGCTTTTACAAAAAGAGGCTCTCCTCCATCCGTAGTCACCTTATTACCGTCAAAAATTACTTTTGGTTCTTTCCAATATACGGTTTTATCTGAACCACCAGAATTTGCATCTGAGTCCTTATTGAGATCAAGAACTACTGAAGGATCGTATTGCGCCTTTTTGCTTTCATAGTTGTAGTTTCTGGCACAAATTGCTCCAATATCAAGAGCCATTCTTCTCGATGTTTGCCTTCCAATAATTCCATCTTCTTGAATACCTCTTTTGGTTTGGTATTGGCGAAGTAAGGTATTAGTGTTTTGACTCATAGTTTGTGAAACTATGTCTGGACTCAGTATTTTTTGAATACTCAAAATAGATTGGTCGTTATTTAAAAGACTTTGATTGTTCTGATCTCTAAAAAAACGAAAGATAAACTCAAAATCTTTTAAAGCTATAGAGAGATCAGGATTCGCTGCATCTCCCATTTGATACATTATATCTCCGCCTGGAGTGAAGTCTTCATATTTTCCTTCGCAAACATCTTCAAGCTTTCTTGCCCATTCAGGATCCCACGTGTTTGTTTGCGGAGAAGGAGCAGTTCCTGTGGTGCCCGTAAGGCCTGAGAGTATGTTCTGATTATATGCACTCATTACTTCGGCTTGTATTGCTGGTGAAAGATTTGTTGGAGACGGGACTCCTAAAATCATTTCTTTTACATCAGTTCCGAATACTTGATAGTCCTTTCCTTTATAAGTGAGCTTTGTTTTTGCACTTGGACTTATCTTGATAGTCGCACTAGTAATATTGCTATTCGTAGGGAAGTTACTCAAAGTCCAATCTTTTTCAGTATCACCAGGGCTTTGTCCGCTTTTTAATTCCCACTGAATTCCAGTCGACGTATGTATCCATGTATTTACTCGTCCTTGAACCGCACTGAAAACGCTATGATTCGCAACGTTTTGGGCGCTTACTTTACCTGTTGAGACGATACATATAGTGGAAAGCACGAACCCGCATAATATGAAAGCCGATATTGCTTTTTTCAAAAAAGTCATAGATATGCGTTAGAAATCAGTAGTAAGTGAAGCTATAACAAATGTGACTCCAATATAAGCTACTCCAGCGATAATTAATCCAAGAATACTATACATGATTGTCTTCTTTCCTGCATCCATTTTGTCCTTTCCTTGAACGTATGCAGTGACATATTGAAATGCTCCATAAAGAATCATCAAAATAGCGATTCCTCCGAGTACTCCGACGGTCCACCTGGTCACGCTGAGTATGGTGAGGCCCACATCTGATAGAGTAGGGTCTCGAAGATTCACTGTATTATCAATGATTTGTGCCGATGCACGAGGGATGGAGAGAAGGAGGGAGATAAACTTCACCATTCTTTATTTTAATAGGTCGCATTATACCATCCCTCATTTCTTTTGGCTATTTTCTAAAAATAGCTCATCTTGACATAGCGTGCTTTTATTTTTTATATAGCAAGTGGTAAGAGAGAGCCCGTTAGTCTTTATTTCGATAGTGCCAAGTTCTTGAGTATCGTACACTGTTGTCCCGAGCTCTTTTAGTTGATCGAGCGTTTCTGGACTTGGATGGTTATAAGAATTATTTTTTCCGCTTGATATCGTGGTGATAGGGGCATTCACTGATTTTAGAAAATTCTCTGTCCAATTATTTTTACTTCCATGGTGAGGCATCTTGAGGACCGTGCTTTTCAAGGATTCGCCATATATATTGGTAAGAACTTTCAGTGGCTCTTTTCCGATATCGCCTGTAAACAACATACTAAAATTTTTATATTTGAGCTTCTGGATAATAGAGCCGTCGTTTGTTGGATCGTAGGAGCTCCCTGTTCCAGATGAAAACGGGTAGAGGGTATCAAGGGTAATCTCTGGAGTAAGTTGTAAGTCTTTTTTCGAATCGGCAAATACAATGGGAGATATCTCTTTGAGGTTGCGAATAATTGTTTTGTACTGAGTTTTTGTGAGTACTTGGGAGAGGAGAGTGAGTTTTGGACGAAGAATATTTTCTTTTCCCATGATACCGAAGGCATGATCTTTGTCTGGGTGAGATAGGCTGATGATATCGAGTGTTTGCGAGTGGGAAGGAAGAATATCATCTAGAGCTTTTTCGAGTGCTTGAGAAGACGGTCCGGCATCGATGAGTATTCGTTTCCCATCGGGAGTGACGATGAGGGTTGCATCTCCCTGTCCAATATCGAGGATATAAATATGAAGCAACCCATCGACCTCTGTTTGTAACGTCGTATAAATGAAGTAACTGATGGTAAAAGCTATGGCGATGAGAATGAGACAGAGTTTTTTCACGGAGGTATATAGGTGTCCGTGAAAGTCTAAAACATAAAGTTAAAAAAATTCTGAAGTGGGTGATGCGTTGGTCGTTTATTGTTGATTGTATATGGGGTTTTGGAGGGACTTTTTTTGAAAATTTCACTTCGCTCAAAAGGGACGCAGTGTATACTGTGCGTCCCCTACTTTATGGGAGACGTTCGGATCGAACGTCTTTACATCGAATATCTTTACATTGGACGTCTTTACGACGACTTTTTGTCGTTGTCTTCTTCGACGACTTCGGCGTCGACGCTGTCCTTTTTGGTTTCTCCAGCGATTTCTGGTTCTTCTTCGATTTTCTTTTCATTTTGTTCTACGGCTTCGTAGAGTTCTTTTCCGATTTTTTGAGCTTCTTCGGAAAGTTTGTTTGCAGAGGTTTCTATTTCTTCTTTGGTGGCATCAGTTTTTACAAGTAGGTCTTTGGTATTTTGAATCGCTTCTTTGACGGGAGCTGCTTTTTCTTCCGATATTTTCTCCCCGGCATCTTTGAGGGCTTTTTCGGTAGAATATACGAGAGTGTCAGCCATGTTTCGAACTTCCGCCATTTCTTTCTTTTGCTTATCATCTTCTGCAAATTGTTCCGCTTCTTTTTTCATTTTTTCAATTTCATCGTCAGAAATTCCGCTGGAGCCTTGAATGGTAATGTTTTGTGTTTTGTTTGTAGCTTTGTCCTTGGCAGAGACTTTCAGGATTCCGTTAGCATCCAAGTCAAAGCTGACTTCAATCTGCGGTATTCCACGAGATGCAGGGGGAATACCATCGAGAATGAAGCGTCCAAGAGATTTATTGTCACTCGCCATTTCTCGCTCTCCTTGAGTGACATGGACTTCTACGGAAGTTTGATTGTCAGAGTAGGTTGAGAATACTTGAGATTTGGATGTTGGAATGGTGGTGTTTCTTTCAATCATTCGAGTAGCGATTCCTCCAGCAGTTTCAATAGAGAGAGAGAGAGGAGTTACATCGAGTAGGAGAATATCTTTGACATCACCTTGGAGTACTCCGGCTTGGATCGCGGCACCGACGGCGACGACTTCATCGGGGTTTACTCCTTTGTTTGGTTCTTTTTCAAAAATCTTTTTTGCAATTTCATATACGGCTGGCATACGAGTCATACCTCCAACCATTAAGACTTCATCAATATCTGAAGCCTTGAGTTTGGCATCTTTGAGAGCCTGTTTACAAGGTCCTTCAAGACGCTTCAAAAGATCTTCACACATTCGTTCCAGATCGGTACGATTTAGTTTTAGAGTAAGATGTTTTGGTCCTGTAGAGTCAGCAGTCAAGAATGGAAGATTGATTTCTGTTTCTGTGCTGGATGAAAGTTCGTGCTTTGCTTTTTCTGCAGCCTCCTTCAGACGTTGCAGTACCATAGTATCTGAAGAGACATCGATTCCTGTTTCTTTTTTGAATGTTGCCAGGAGATGATCAGCAATTTTTTGATCGAAATTATCTCCACCGAGATGGGTGTCTCCATGAGTAGAGAGAACTTCAAATTGTTTTTCTCCATCGACATCAGCGAGTTCAAGAACTGATACATCGAACGTTCCTCCTCCGAGGTCGAATACGGCGATTTTTTTATCATTTCCTTTTCGATCGACTCCGTAAGCGAGGGCGGCAGCGGTTGGTTCGTTGATAATACGTTTTACTTCGAGGCCGGCGATTTTCCCTGCGTCTTTGGTGGCTTGTCTCTGAGAGTCGTTGAAGTAGGCAGGTACAGTAATAACGGCTTCGGTTACTTCTTCACCGAGGTATGCTTCGGCATCTGCTTTGATTTTCTGAAGTACCATGGCAGAAATTTCAGCTGGTTTTCTCGATTTTTCATCGAGCATGATTTCTACTTCACCGTTTTTCCCTTTCTGTGTTTTGAAAGGAACTTCTTTTCTCTCTTGTTCTGTTTCGCTAAATTTTCTTCCGATGAACCGTTTTGCTGAAAAGATAGTATTTTCAGGATTGGTGATGGCCTGACGTTTCGCTGGGAGACCGACGAGACGTTCACCATTTTTGATAGAGACAATAGAAGGAGTTGTTCTATTTCCTTCTGAGTTAGCTATGACCGTACCACTTCCTCCTTCCATCACAGCGACGCAAGAGTTGGTGGTTCCGAGATCGATTCCAATAATTTTTGACATAGTGAATAAAGTTAGATGATTATCCTTATTGTAAAGAAGTTAGCACTCGAATGTCAAGAGTGCTAATTGATGCATTCTTTTCTTGACTTCTTTTTCGAATTCTCTACAATTCTCTCCTAGAATATCTCTATTATGTCTTTTGAATCTTATTCATCAGAGGAGTCCCAAACATTGGGATTTCTGTTTTTGCAAAAGCTTGGATTTGTAGCGAAGAAGAAAGGGTTGGGGATTCAAGATCAAGAATCTTCGGATGGAGAAGAGAGGGTTCGTGCGATCCGTCTCATGCATACGATGTGGAATCTTGTGGCCACTTTGCAAAACAAAAGAGAGACAATCGATAGTCGTATCATGCCTCTTGATATTCA
>CAZQCN010000028.1:7059-7776 GCA_964592185.1 uncultured Candidatus Peribacteria bacterium | reverse complement strand
TTTGAACCAATCATGAAAATGGGGTCTAAATCATTTTCATGATTGGTTCAAAGATTATCCGAAGAAGATTAATGATTTTGAGGGATGGTATGAGTCGATGTCTTATGAAGATTATCTCTCTTCTTTGAATTTTAAGACAGATGAAAAAGGAGCTATCGTTCCTCCATCAGAAGTATTGAAGGCTTTTTTGGATGTCCACAGGGAGAAATTTTCTTTTGGATTGAAACCAACTTTGAAGAAGGTCAGTTGATTTGTTATGCTGACTATATATCTTCGAATATTTTTGTGTATGCTCGAAAATTCTCCGACTCCCATGATGCAGCAATATTACCATATACGGAAACAGTATCCGGATTGTGTGATTTTTTTTCGTTTGGGAGATTTTTATGAAATTTTTGAAGGACAAGCAATACAGATTTCCAAAATTCTGGGGATTACTTTGACGAAACGGAAGAATAAGAGTGGAGAGATTCCTATGTGCGGGGTTCCTCATCATAGTGCTGAGGGATATATTCAAAAGTTGATTGCTCATGGATTTAAAATTGCTCTCTGTGAACAAGTGAGTGACCCGAACCTTCCTGGGATCGTTGAGCGTGATGTGGTGAGAGTGATTACTCCAGGAACGGTACTTTCTGAAATTGGAGATGCGGTATCGAGTCAGTACCTCATGTGTTTTGTTCCAGGGAAAACTGTCTCAGGTTTGGCGTGGGTGGATAT
>CAZQCN010000028.1:0-7049 GCA_964592185.1 uncultured Candidatus Peribacteria bacterium | reverse complement strand
GGAAGGATCGGAGAAGGAAATGAGAGAAGAGATTTCGCTTTTAACTCCAAAAGAACTGTTGCTTCCGGAGCATGCCTTCATGGAATTGAAAGAATCGTTTCGAAGTTCTATTGATTGCGTAGCGAGTGTTTCGACTATTCATAATCCTGAACAATTTCTCTTCGGACATTACGGAGTGAAGAGTTTGGATGGATTTGGAATGAGAGAGTATTCTTCGGGAATTCATGCCTTAGCCATGGCCTTATCGTATCTTGAGCAAACGCAAAAAACAGAGTTGCATCATCTGCGTGCTCCACGAACTTTCATTCGTTCCGATGGCATGCGTATTGACGAGCAAACTCTCCGACATTTGGAAGTGTTTCAGACGACTCGCGGTGACCGAAAATCAGGAACACTTTTTTCCATCCTTCATCAGACGAAAAATCCTATGGGTTCGAGGAAGTTGGTTTCTTTTCTGTTGCGGCCTTTGGCGAAATATGAGGATATTGAGAAGCGACTTTCTGATGTTTCTTTTTTTGTAGACCAGAAAGAGTTAAGGGAAAAAGTTCGAGAGGTTTTGAGTGCTATGCGAGATATTGAGAGATTGCTCGGAAGACTCTCTTGTAAGCAAGGAAATGCTCGAGATCTCATCGCTCTCAAAGACAGTATGAAAGAAGTTTTGATTCTCCAGGAGGTGTTGAAAAATTCACCTTGGAAGAGTGGCTTGGAATTCTCTGAACTTTCGGTGCTTTTGGGATTGTTGGAAAAAAGCTTGGTTGAGGATCCACCGATTACGCTTCAAGAAGGAGGAATGATTCGAAAAGGGTATCATGAGAAACTTGATGAGTATATTCAGCTTCTTGAAGAGGGAAAAAATGCACTTTTGGCGATTCAAGAACGAGAAATTCAACGAACAGGAATTACGAATCTCAAAGTTAAATTTACTCCGCTTTTTGGCTATTGCATTGAAGTTTCTACGGGAGCGGTTTCAAAAGTTCCCGCTGATTATATTCCCAAGCAGACGTTGGCGACGGGAACTCGATATATTACTCCAGAGTTGAAAGAATATGAGACGAAAGTTTTGGAAGCCGAAATGAATCGATCGAAATTGGAATATGAAATTTTTCAAGAAATTCTCTTGAAAGTCTTGAATCATGTGAAGGCGTTTTTGAATATTTGTGATGTACTTTCGTATTTGGATGTTGTCTCTTGTTTTGCTCATATTGCGGTGTATGAAAAGTATGCGAAGCCAATTTTGAGTTCTGGCGATGCTTCGCTGGGAATTCACAAAGGAAAACATCCGGTTTTGGGATATAGTAATCCAAAGTTTGTAGCGAATGATGTTGTGTTTTCTGAGAAAGAAAGATTTTTATTGCTTACGGGACCGAATATGGGAGGGAAATCTACATACTTGCGTATGACTGGGCTCTTGGTGTATATGATGCACGTGGGGAGTTTCGTTCCTGCAGAATCTGCTATTCTTCCGATAGTTGATAGAATATTTACTCGAGTGGGGGCGAATGATGATTTGTCTCGAGGGCAAAGTACTTTTATGGTGGAGATGGCTGAGACGGCAAATATTTTGCTTCATGCTACTGAACATTCTTTAATTTTATTGGATGAAATTGGACGAGGGACTTCAACGTATGATGGAGTGAGTATCGCTTGGGCCGTGACCGAACATATTCATAGCAAGATACAGGCGAAGACTATTTTTGCCACGCATTATCATGAACTTATTGATTTGGCGAATTCTCTCGAATGTGCAAAGAATATTTCTGTACAAGTAAAGGAACATGAAGGGAAAGTTATTTTTCTCTATAGTGTGAAAGAAGGTGGGATTTCGGATAGTTATGGGATTTCAGTGGCGCGTCTTGCTGGAGTTCCGGATGAAGTGGTGGGAAGGGCGAAAGAAGTTTTGAAGACTCTTGAGCGACATTCCAACGAAGTTGGGAGAAGAAGTGATTTATCAAATCCTCAGCTTAATATTTTTCAGCCATGATATATTTGTGTATCCAAACCATTTCTCAAAATACGCAGATTTTTCTGTGTGATGAGCATGGGAAAGTTTTGAAAATGGAATCTTTTCCTCGAGGCAAAGCACAGTATGGGCTGGAACTCAAAGCCGTTGATACACTTCTCAAGGATTCTGAAAAACCAGATGGAATTATTGTGATGAAAGGCATGGGGTCGTATACTGGAACTCGAATTGGAGTAGCGATTGCCAATGGACTGGCTTTTGGTTGGCAGAAACCAGTGGCAGGGTTGGTGACGGAAGGGTTTGTGGGAGATGATGAAGGGTGTGGAGTTGAGGAGAGAGTGAAAGAATTTTTGAAAGATCCGAAGTGGGAGAAGATGGTAGAGCCGGTGTATTTTAAAGAGCCGAATATAACGAGAAGAAATAGTGAACAGGTAACAGTGAACAACGAGCAACGTTAGAAATTGAAAATGAAAAGTTACTTTAGATCTTATATAATAAGACCTTTTGACTTTTAACTTTTAGTTTGCAACGTTTTTACTTGTTACCTGTTCGTTGTTCACTAGTTTTAAGGGTTTTCAGACTTGAAACGAGAAGAGCACAAACTTCTTTGCATTCTTTGAGTAACACATTGTTTTGATCTGTGTTTGATAGTGAGCAAAGGAGTGTAAGCCAAAATTCTGTTTCACTCGCTTCTTTGAGTGCAATAGAAAGTTTATGAATGAAATCAGCACGGCTTTCTGCGTATTGTGCCTCTGCAATGTTTGCTCCTACCGAAGTACATGATTTTATAAGTTGTCGTTTGATGTTAAAGTTATCTGATAAAGTGTTTTCTTTGAGAACAAGTATTTTAATTGCAAGAGAAAGAGATTTTTGTTGTACAATGGATTCTGACATAGAAATTTGTTAAGTGAACCTAGTATAAAATGCAAAGTTAAAAAAATTCTGAAATACTAGTATTGATTTCCAAAATATTCACTATTCCCAACAGTATTTGATTACACGTTTTTCATTTTCATTTTCCAACGTTTTTACTTGTTACCTGTTTACTGCTAACTATCCCCCCATGTTATTCCTTGTCTCCACTCCTATTGGCAATCTTGAAGATATGACGTTCCGTGCGGTTCGTACGATGAAAGAAGTCGATTATGTCTTATGTGAGGATTCGCGCGAAGCTCGGAAGCTTCTGAATCATTATGAAATTTCTGCACCTTTGGTGGTGTATAATGCACATAGTCACACGGGGAAGGCAGGGAAAATACTGAGTGATTTGAAAGCTGGTAAAAATATTGCTCTTATTTCGGATGCAGGCACACCACTTCTTCAAGATCCAGGGATTTTATTAGTTCAAGATGCTATAAAGCATGGGATTCCGATTTCAGTTATTCCTGGAGCTTCAGCTTTGCTCACTGCTCTCGTGGCCTCTGGTTTTGACACGAATAATTTTCAGTTCTGGGGATTTATTCCTCATAAGAAAGGGAGGGAGACCCTGTTTAAGAAACTGGCCGAAACGGTCGATACAGTAGTGTTGTACGAATCTCCTCATCGAATTTTAAAAACATTGGAGCAGATGCAAATTTTCTGCCCGAAAAAGAATGTGGTGTTGGGGAGAGAATTGACAAAGAAGTTTGAGGAGTACCTTAGAGGAACTGCGGAAGAACTTGCTGAACATTTTAAGGCGAATCAGGTGAGAGGGGAGTTTGTGATGGTGGTGGGGTAATGGCCTTGTTGACATATCATTTCCTTGTGCTAAAATGTTTCTCTTGTAATTTTTTCTATGAGAGAAGTAAATATTGTAATCCCTGCTGACTTGCAAAATCCTTTTGATGTTTTTGATGCGCTTCAGTTCAAAGCTCAAGTTTGGGATGAATATCGGAGATATCTGACTGAATTTTATAGTAAAATGTCTCGAAGCTCTGGAAAAGATTTTTGGAATTGGTTTATAACAGGAGAAAAACCTAAGAAGCCTTCTTATCATACACAGGCGAACGTACTGAGTCAGGTGAATATGAGATTGCAGTCATTTCAAAGCAGAGAAGATATCTATGGAGAAGAAAGTAGAAAGCACGCGAGAGATACATTAGTTAAGCAAGGATTGTTCCCTGAAAATATTCCTTTTCATATTCTTACCTTTAAGCTTCCAGAGGAAGTTCTTGGAAGGTTGATTTTTTCCGGTGAAGTAGAAAGATTTCGTTGGAGTGTTCAGGGACTTTTGCGAGAGTTGTCAAAAAAGGAGGAGGGTGAGAGTGAAGAAAAGAATCCTTTTTTTGCAATTGTTGATAAAAAATCTCAGTCTGTATGTGTGCCGAAAATTGTATTCGATGGGTTCAGTCAAGAACATGTATCTATTACAGGTTCATTCAAAGTCGATATACCGGGGTTGTAAAATATATTTTGGATGGTAAGATGATTCTCTATTAAAAAAATATATGGATAGTAGTATTTCTCTCGTTTTTTCTGGAAACCACTCGCAATATGATATTTTAGATGCGATTGATTTTAAAGGCGAGCATTGGAAAAAAGGTAGAGAGTTACTTTCTTCTCTTTTTTCAGATTTCCCTGAGAGAGATGCTGAAATTTTTTTGAATTCATATATGACCTCGAAATATGATGCTAGCTCTCCAAACTATAATCAAAAGAATCTTCTTCGAGAATTGGGAATAAGGGCGACGACTTTGGATAAGAATGCTCAAGATCCTCTCAAACAGGCTTTGAGTAAAACAGGATTTTTCTCAGATGTACCTCTTCATATTCTTACCTTTGATATCCCAAAGAGTACTGTTGGGAAAATTTTTATTCGGGCACCGCTTCGACTGTTGAGATCAAGTTTAGAAGGAGTCATGCATCAATCACAACAAGAAGATATAGATAGAAAATTCGTAGTACTTGACTCGAAGTCTCATTCTATTGCTTATTTGCAGGAATCTTTTCCAGAATTAGAAGGGAGAGATCTCGCTTCTAGCTCAGTTTTTTCGGCTGAACATAATTTTTTGTTTCTACCTCAGGATTTACTTTCACAATTGAGAGATACTCTTAAATCAGCTCTTCCTTCAAAACAATTTACTGTCATAAGGACCCCCTCTATATCCTCTTTTTCAAATGATTCTCAGCAATCTCTTTCTTAAGGTATTCCATCGATCGATACTTCTTGTTTGAAAAATAAGCAATAATCGGAAACGGAAGGAACATGCCAGGGAGAAAGAAACCAAAATACCAAAGATCTTCAAAAGCGAGAATGGCGAGAGGAAAGGTGGCAATAAGAAATATGATGCCTACGATGGCATTTATTTTGTTGTTTTTGTGTTTTTTCTTATACTCATTTTGAATGAATTCTGGTTGTTGGTATTCACTAAGGTCGGGAAGAGGGAACATTGGGAACATGGAAAAATGTTAGGTAAATTATTGTGACTGTGATTTCAAATACTCAGCGATTTTCATATATTCTTCGTCTACAGCTATTTCGAGGAGATTCTTTCCAAAGATAACGTCTCTTGTTTTCAAATTGAGATTTTTTCCTATGAAGAGTTGGATAATTTTCAAGACCTCTTCTTCATTTTTTTCTTTGTCATTGTAGAAATTTCTTGAGAATACAGCCATCATGGCAGCATTTTTCCCAGAAGACTCTTCAATCATATTAACGTCTGCACCATACTGCAGGAGGATTTCGATGATGTAGAGATTCCCGAATACGGCAGCCTGCATTAGAGGGGTGGTTTGTAATATTTTTGATCGAGCGTTGATCTCTGCTCCTGCATCAAGCAAGACGGGTACTAATGTTGATTTGTTTTGTACGATGGCAGTATCCAAAGCATTGTTGAGTTCTCGATCTTTTACTTTTCCTTCGTGTATTACCTTTTGGAGTCCTGGTAAATCATTATTATAGATATACGGGTGGAGATCAACGCCCTGAATGAAGTTGATATTTGTGACAATAAGTATAATGGCAATAGCTGTACATCCAAAAAGAGTGAGGGTTGTTCGAATATTTCCCTTCATTTTTTTTATTGATGATCGTATATCGGAGAGAAACCAGAAGATGCCAGAGATAACAAGGAGTATAAAAGTTGAAAAAAAAGTACCCAAGAAATCCGTTGGGAGCTCAATGGGGTTTGGATTTATTCGAAGGACCATTTTGCTATCGAAGATACTATTTGCAAGTCCTCCTATAAAAATTACTACTGAGGTTACAAAGAAAAATCTCGCAAGAATGGAAAGAAGAAATCTCATTATTTCGTTATATTTACATTGTTATTCTTTGGCTCATAGCCGAATTTTGCTTGAGGCATTCTTTCGTGGAGCATCTTTGCAAAGATAGGGGCTTCATTCCCAGGAATGATGATTTGCTTGCTTTTGTTATTACTACTTTTGAAGTAAAAAGTACTATTTGCTGGGTGGAAGGTTTTGTATTTGTTAAGAAGTTCGAGTCTCGTGGCTTCACTTACGAGCGTATGTTCTCTCGGGAGGTTAAAAATCATTCTGGCTCTTCCATCGCTTCCAAGAATTAATGTTTCTTTTATTTCCGTAACAGCTCCTCCGTTTGTCACGAGATAGTCGTAAATAGGTGATTGTTTTGCTGGTATTTTTGGATTGCTCTTTATATACGTATCGATTGTAATCCAAATAGAGAAAGCACTGACGATCCCGAGACCAAAAAACATAGTCCAAAAATTTTCAGTTCCCCTCCATAAAATGAGATTCATTACAAAAGGGATGAAAAAAATAAGTGTCCCGAGACACCAAAAGACAATTTGTTTTCTATTCTTCTTCTTTTCGAGAACGATGTAGTGTTCAAGAGTTTGTTCGAATGAATTATTGTTTGCAGATTCCATCATGGAATTTTAGTTTAATATAGCTTGATTAATGTTTGTCTTTATCGGCATTCAAATTCATAGAGATAGCAGAGTTTCCAGAACTTACAGATTTTGACATTTCGTTGTATCCGAATTTTGCTTGAGGCATTTTTGCTTGGAGCATTTTTGCAAAGATAGGAGCTTCATTCGATGGAATATCTAGCTGTTTCTCTTTTCTATTGTTGTTTATGAAAATGAAGGTACTCTTGGCACTATGGAAGTTTTTGTATTTACTAATGAAG
>CAZQCN010000027.1:0-12980 GCA_964592185.1 uncultured Candidatus Peribacteria bacterium | reverse complement strand
TATCTCAAGAATAATATTCGGAACAAATCGAAGCATCTCCTGAAATACCGATAATACAAGAAGAAAAGCAAGTTTCTTTTTGTAATCCTGAATTAATCGAAACAAATTCCTGAAAAAAGTCTTATCCATTCATCAAAGTTACGAAGGACAGTCTAACAAACTCCATCTTTGGAATCCATAAAAAAAGTAACCCTGAGGAATCTCAAGATACTTTTTTATTCTAAAAAACAACTTTTACTTCTGAATACGAGCGTCTTGAGACACCTCTACAAAAACATTCTGCCGTCTATCAGAATAGAGATCATCAATACCATTCCCCTCAATAGAAACAATTCTGTTCGGTGGTGGTGGAAACCCAGGCCCAGGATTCCCATTATAGAATGTCCCTCGTAGATTTCCTATCACCAACACACAAGAAAGATTAATCCCTCCATCAGTAATCGTCCAATAATAATTGGATATCAAATCCGATTTTGGAGAAACAGCTGGAAGACAGTATTGACTATTTCCACCACTAAAAATTACATTTGCTTGTACTGGAAGTGCGGACCACGCCATCAACATAAAACTATAATTCTGTTCTGAGAGAGTCACCCCCGTAAACATTTCTTCCATAGTAAAGACCGAAGAAACATCCCAAATACTCACATCTTGATTGAAAGCGGTAGCGTTTTGAAACATATAACTCATATCTGTAACCAAAGTTACATCCCAAAAATCTAAAGACTGATTAAATGATGTCGCCCCTTCAAACATCCCACTCATATTCGTCACACTCCCTGTATCCCAAGTATCTAAGACTTGATTGAATGACGTCGCATTACGAAACATGTTGTTCATATCAGTCACAACTGAAACATCCCAGCTGATCAATGGCTGGTTAAACGATGTCGCCCCTTCAAACATCCCACTCATATTCGTCACACTCCCTGTATCCCAAGTATCTAAGACTTGATTGAATGACGTCGCATTACGAAACATACTCCCAATACTTATTGCCGCCGCCATATTCCAATTATTCAATGGTTGATTAAATGACGTTGCCCCTTCAAATAAAGAATACATATAAGAAGTATTGCTTACATTCCACATATTCAAAGGTTGATTGAATGAGGTATTGTTATAAAACATACCTGCAATGCTCAGGGCCCCCGAAACATCCCATGCATTCAAAGGTTGGTTAAATGACGTCGCTCCAAACATACCATTGAGAGTTGCAACATTCGAAACATCCCATGTATTCAAAGGTTGATTAAATGACGTCGCTCCAAAAAACATATTACTCATATCAGTAACATCTGCTACATCCCAAGTATTCAAAGGCTGATTAAATAACGTCGCTCCATTGAACATAGAATACATAAGGGTGGCATTCGACACATTCCACATATTCAAAGGTTGATTAAATGACGTCGCTCCATTGAACACATTATTCATATCAATAACCGTTGATACATCCCAATTATTAATATTTTGATTCATAGCGGTCACTCCTTGAAACATACGTCCCATATCGGTAACTCCAGAAAGATTTGGTATATCCACAGCATTGAGCACTAGGTACGTTGCCCCAAAAAAAGCATTTTCCATAGATCTCCAAGGAAGAACTCCCCACTGATCAACTGAAAGAATCTTCTGTTTATCTCCACCATTCGCAAAATAAATCTGAGGAAAATCTCCTGTTATCGTCACCACATAAGTTCCTACATTTACATACGTATGAGTAATATCCCCGGTGACACCAAGATCGACATTTCCATCTCCCCAAGAGACCGTATAGTTATATCCGCTTCCATAAGTCGGAATAGTAATTTGATTATTCGCTGAAACACCAGGATTATCTGTTTTCCAAGTAGTAATAAACTCTCCAGCAGCAAAAGTTGTCTTAGGAAAAAGAAACAAAGCACAACAAAAGAGAGAGAACAAGAGAACTTTTTTCGAGAATTGAAAATATTTCATCACAAAAAATTATGAGATACTCTTTTCAGTATTCTCCATCAAAAACCAAAAAGCGAATCATTAATTTCTTCATAATGATTCGAAAATGATTCTTTAATAACTCAAAAATATCCATCATACAACTCAGACCCTTTTCAGGAGTAATTCTGAGAATGAAGACTAATCAAATCTTCTGTATCGAATGCCCTCCAAATCGATTTCTCAAAGCAGAAACGATTTGCCCCGTATAACTTGGATTCCCCTGAGAGTCAGTTCGAAACTGCACCGAATCTTCTATAGCTGGGATAGAAATCCCAAATTCTTCAGCCACTTTCACTGTATTCGCTCCTTCACCTGTTTGCGTAACTTCTCCAGACACGTCCTCCAAATCTTCACCATAGATATCAAAAGCGTCACCAAGCAAATTCATGAGACGTCCTTCAATAACACTTCCATGTTGGTAAATGTCAGCCACGTCACGAAGATTATAAGAAAAAGGAGCTTTTTGAAGGACAGCAAAACCTTCTGCTATGGATTGCATAATCCCATACTCGATACCATTATGAACCATTTTCGAGAAATGCCCGGCACCGACTCCTGGGAAAAATTTATATCCATGATCAACGGA
Source organism: uncultured Candidatus Peribacteria bacterium (assembly GCA_964592185.1). Taxonomy (GTDB): domain Bacteria; phylum Patescibacteriota; class Gracilibacteria; order CAZQCN01; family CAZQCN01; genus CAZQCN01. Next base: position 10,414 of record CAZQCN010000027.1, on the reverse strand, counting down.
AAGATGTTTATACAATAACTCCATTTCTTGAAACAAGCCTTTTTCTCCTCCAATCATAAGACACGCTCCGTTTCTCGCACCTTTTGGACCTCCAGACATTCCCACATCGACAAAATGGATCCCTTTTTCAACAACCTTTTGGTGCCGAAGAATAGTATCTTTGTAAAAAGTATTCCCACTATCCACAATAATATCTCCTGCTTCCAAAAGATTTACGAGCCCTCCTTCTTCTTCGAACAAAACATGATCAACCGGCTTCCCATCAGGAACCATCATCCAAATCACTCGCGGTTTTGGGAGTTTTTCTACCAAGTCTTTCAAGTGCTCTACTGGAATAACTCCATCAGACTCTAATTCTTGAGCCACTGAAAAAGTTCGATTCCATCCATACACAGTCCATCCTTTTTCTGCCAATTGCTGTGCCACCCCTTTTCCCATTTTCCCAAGACCGACAACCGCGATTGTTTTATTCATAAAAAATTCGTTAATTATCAATATTGTAGGGACAGGTCACCACCCTGTCCATGAAAATTTTCCTCTCCATCAAATCTCCATCCCCAAGGCCTTCACTTGTGACAGAAAATCTTCATGATTTGTATAATGTATTCCCTTGATTCCGAAGGCTTCCCCCATATCAATATTTTTTTGACGATCATCCACGAAAACACATTCAGATGCTGCGAAATTAATATGTTCCAAAAGGTACTCATAGGCTTCTTTGTCTGGTTTTTTTAATTGAATTTCGTTCGAAAATATAACGGTATCAAAAAAACTTAAGTCATAATTCTCCCGAATAAAATTACATCTCAGGGGTATTTGATTACTAAAGAGACATACTCCAAAACCTCTTTCTTTCAACTTTTTTGCATACTCAAAAGTCGGGGTTAAGGTATTCCTATTAAAACTTTGAATTACCTCGGCCCTATCGATTCCGACTCCTTGGGAAATGAGATCAATTGCATAATAGTAATCATTACTCGCAGCAGCTTCATATTGAACATCTTTATATACTTTACTCACCAATTCCTTGGAAAACGATGGGTGTTTGTTGCAAATATACTCAACAGAAGTTTGAGAATCGCTCCCACACAACACCGATCCCCAATCAAAAATAAAACAACGAATCATACATGAAAAATTAAAATCTAAAACATGTTAACCATCATATCATTTCGACCGTAGAGGATCACCGGATCGGGATCCCGATTGAGACGACTGTCGATATAGGTCGGGAGAAATCTTAACACCATACTGATTAGACTTCTCCGTGTGAGTCGAAGTGACTTAAGAAAGAGTATCTCCTTGAACATAATGTTCCAACGGGACTTCATCCCTCATCCACGCTTCTTCAATAGGATCGATGACCTTCCAAGAAGCTTCTATTTCCTCTTGTGAAAGAAAAAATGTTTGATCTCCAGCAATAGCATCGACAATCAGTTTTGAATATCCTTCGACGACCTCCATCCGATCTTGTCCTTCACGAAAAGAAAAATAAAACTCTTTTTCCTCAAGTTCATAGTCTAAACCAGCCTTTTTGGATAAGAAGTGAATCGTAATAGATTCATGTGGATCCCAAGAAAAAACGATACTATCTCCTCCTTGATTACTCAAAGGAGAACACATAAGGCAATTCTCTGGCCTTTTGAAAGTAACCGTTATTTTTTTATTGCTATTCCCGAGAGCCTTCCCATGCTCCAAAATCATTGGAACTCCTTTCCATTTTGGATGGTCCAACTCAAGGTGAATTTTAAAATACGTTTCAACTTTTGAATCTTTTGCAACATCTTTTTCAGCGCGATACCCTTCATATTGAGAACGCATTGTATCTTGCTGAAAATCTTGAACCTCCATAATACTTGAGAGAATTTCCTCTCGCTTCAACCGAATACTCTCCGCATTCATCTTGATCGGATGGTCCATAGTCAAGAAGGCCAACATCGAAAGTAAATGACTCTGCCCCATATCTCGCAAAGCTCCGACAGACTCATAGAAACTCCCTCTCGCTCCAACCGGAACTGTTTCAAAATGCTGAATATGAATACGATCAATTTCCCCATTATCCCAACTCCCTCCGAACAAGGTATTTGAAAATCGAAAAGCTAAAATATCCTGGATCATCCCTTTTCCGAGATAGTGATCGATTCGATACATTTGTTTTTCATCGAAACGTTTTGAAAAACATACTTGCACTTGCCGCGCCGTCTTCAAATCTCTTCCAAAAGGTTTTTCTATCATGATCCTCGTCCACACACCATCTTCTCCACACCCCAGATGCAAACCAGCTTTTTCCAAATTTTCCGCGATAGCCTCATACCACACAGGAGGCACCGCCAAGTGATACAACTTATTCGCGCACACCTGCCATTTTCCATCAATCCGTCCGAGCTCCTGTGACAAACTTTGATATCGAGATTCATCCCCAAAATCTCCTTGATGATATCGGAAAAGCTTTAGAAATCCTTCGAGTTTCGCCTCCTCTTCTGGAGTCACAATAAATTTCTGAACCCACTCTCGGATACACGCTTGGAATGATTCATCTGACATTTCCTTCCTCGCAAAACCAATAACATGAAACATCTTCGGGAGTCTTCCAATTGAATACAGATAAAAAAGTGACGGAACAATTTTCCGTTCCATGAGATCACCAGTAGCTCCGAAGATAATGAAAATTGTAGGAATGGAGGGAGACACAAAGATACAATTAATTTACTTCTATTGTACTATGAATTTACAAGAAGTTATAAACATTCTCTTCCTGTTTCTCTCCATCACATATTTTTTTAGAAAAAGAGAGGGGGATAACTCCTTGGAACATTTGTCTTAAACTCAGCATTTTTAAAACACTCTCCTGCTTACTTATAGGCTTTGCAAGTTGTAGCTGCTTCTTACTGATAAGTTTCAACCATTCAGATAATTCATTATTATCTTGGAGGAAAGACTCTTCTACACAAAGTTGGCGAAGTGGCATGGCAGCAAGAAACGATGACACCCCTTTCCAACGGACCTTTTCCGGAGCATGGACAATTGGAGTATCCAATTCGATTGGAGAACATTCTACCAACAAACCAAAACCATTCTTATTCTTCGGCAACTTCCCATTCTCTTTCCTTCGAGGTATTCCATATAAATTCCCTAATTTGAACCTCACATGCCCTACTGAGACTTTTAACCTATTTCCTTGCTGATCACAAAATTCAATCCCCTGTAAACGAACGAGAGATAATAGAGCAATTTGAGAACGAAGTCCTTCTACACTCCGAAAAAGCTCTCGCACAAACCCTCTATCCGTCTCGTAAAAATATTGCAGTAAATCGTCGGGACTATCTTGTACAGAATCTCTACTTTCCATATTTATTTAAAATAGTTCAGAATTCTACCAAATTTTCAGGATACATCAAGGCAACCCCATAATCCCAAGCGGATAGAGGTGATTATTTTAAAAAAGAGGCTTTTTATACATTTTCTTTAATCTGTCGATATTAATCAATCTTGTATGCACCTTGTATTCTCTTACCTCCACATCATTCCAGACAAGAAATCTTGAGATATTGTAAATTATTTGAAGACTTCTTTGAAAAATAATCAGTACAGACGAAAAATCTTGCTTCTCTTCAATTTAATTTCAGAACTCAGATCTCAGAACTCTGTATCAACCTCCCCCAATCTTCTGCAAACTTCACCAACCCCTTATCTGTCAAATCATGCTGAATATTAAAACTTGCCCAAGACTTCTCAAGGTCTAAATCTTGAAAAGCAATAGGTTGAAGCTGTGGCATTTCATATTTGAAGCCTTCAGGAATTTCACAGTTTTGATCCTTCCATAATTGAAGGATGGAGAGAGGACTCGTGATAATGTCAGAACCGAGAGTTATCGCCCCCATGAAATGCTGCATACTTCTTACACTCGCCGTTAACACTTCTACATGTCCGTCACCTTTTTGATACATTTTCAAAACATTTGAGATGAGATCCATTCCATTCAAACCAATATCATCTAATCGACCAATGAAAGGAGAAAGAAACACATCTCCCTTTTTTGCTCCCTTCGTCGCTGCATACACTGCCGCTGCCTGCTCCTGAGAAAACACCAACGTCATATTCACCCGCATTCCTTCATCAATACACATTCGTGCCGCTTTCAACCCTTCACGGGTAGTAGGCAATTTGATATGAGCATTCGGGATCCATTGAAACATACTCCGTGCCTGTTCCATCATATTTTCACTCGAAGTCGTAGCATCTGCAGCAACTTCGATAGAAACTGATCCATTCGGGATCATGTGAGAAATTTCATTCACCACTTGTTTATAAAAATCATTTACCTCCTTCAATGTAAATTTATTCCCTTGAACCAGTCGCTCCTGAGCCTGAGGATTTTTGGCAATAAGTGAAGGATTTGTTGTTTGTCCATCAATACTCCCAAGCAATCTGAGAGCACTTTGCGTATCCAGAGAGTCCCCAGAATCGAGAAAAAGCCGAGTTTTTATATTTTGAGATATCATAATTTGTTGTAACGTTGAGACGTTGTTATAATACCACAGAAAAGTCTGTAACAAAAAGACTCTTCTGGTGTAATAACCGTTGACTTCCCTCTATGATGGACGCAAAAAAGCTCGAACAGTTCCAAGTACTCTACAGCGAATATATTGATTCGGTTTACAATTATATGTATTACCGATCCGGAAGAAATTCCGCCATCGCTGAAGACCTCACCTCAGAAATATTTTTGAAGGCCGCCGAAAATTTCGAATCATTCGATCAAGAAAAGGGAACATTCAAAAGCTGGATATTCAGAATATCTCACAACCATCTCGTTAATTATTACCGAGACGCAAAACAAGAAAACACCATAGAAGACTTCATCAACGTACTTGAACATCCACATTCACTGACGGAGCACCTCCATATCAAAGAAGAGAATCAGGCACTTATCCAAGCACTTGAAAAACTCCCCGACGAAGCTCGAACGCTTGTTCATCTCAGATACTTCGAAGAACTCAGTTATGAAGAAATTGCAGACGTTGTCGGAAAACCTGCTGGATCTCTCAGAACCAACCTTCACCGCATACTCAAACTCCTTCACAAAGAATTAAATTTCAATTTCCAATGAAACAGAACAAACCCAACATATCGCACCTAGAAGAGTCTCTCAAAAGCCTGCACTTTCAGAAAGCATCGGGAAGATTTAAAAAAGTACTTTGGAATACTATTGAAGAAAAAACAATATTGGAAAACAAAGTATCTTTTTGGGAAAGAACCGCAACAATTTTGAAATCAAATATTTTTCCAATTACCAGTGGTCTCGTCGCTGCCGTTTTTGTGTTTATTGTGTTCCAAAACGTCCAACAAAAAAACACTCCTCCTGAAGAGGCGTTCATAAACCCTGGGCAACAGGTCACACAGTTTATCATTCAATCACAGAATAACCTCAAACAGGTTGGCGTTCTTTTGAATCTCGAAAAAGCAAATGACAAAATATCTTTTCAATTCATACCGCACGCCTTTGCAGAAAAACAACTTGAACTTACTCCAGAACTTCGACATCAGATTGCGTTAGCAACCGTAGGAGTTATGAACAACAACACAAAAGCAATTGAAACCATGTCCGATGTAAAAGAAACAGGAGAAGTATTTCAATTACTTGATAAACTTGAAACCCTCAATCAAAGTATATCAACACATCTCTCTCAAGGAGTTGTAGTACTTTACAATACCAATGATCAAAGTCTCCAAAATTTATTCAATGCTGCTATCAATGACAGCCAAAAAAATATGGATCAAATTGGCAAAACAAAAGAAAGTATCATTAAGGTTACTCAACCCAATCAAAAAAATATTTCTATTTCTATTCGTCCAAGTAAAAAGGCAATGCAGACCGCTCAAGCTCAACTTGGAATCAATCCTGAAACCACCCCTATAAGTACTGAAGCAAACATCGAGGCTCCTATCACCATGGAAACTCCAAAAACAACAAAGACCTTGAAAAACCTCTGCGAAGTAGAAACTCCAAGCTGTAAAAAATCAACTCCTCGAGAAAAAATTATTTCTTCACCTTCAAGTGAGCCTGAATCTGAGAATGAAATCAAAGACCCTATGATTCAAGGAATAGAGGAAGTATTTATCGAAGAAGGATCCACGAATGGATCCCTCAGTAAACCTCAATAATTCTCACTCTCCTACTCCCAAGTAAGTCCACCGACTTGATACTCAGTAACTCTCGTTTCGAAGAAGTTCTTCTCTTTTTTGAGGTCAATAATTTCACTCATCCATGGGAATGGATTGTCTTTCCCATATACTTTTGCAAGCCCAATTCTCTCCAAACGTCTATCAGCAATATATTCTAAATACTCCCGAATCGTCGCTGCATTGAGACCAAGAATGCCACGAGGAAGAGAATCTTTTGCATACTGATCTTCCAGATCAACTGCCTTCTTAATATTGTCAGTGATAGTCTTCTCAAACTCTGGTGTTCGAATCTCAGGATTTTCGGCGAAAATAGTATTGATCAAATCAGCCCCAAAAGAGAGATGAATAGATTCATCACGGAGAATAAATTGAAACTGCTCTCCCACACCAACCATTTTGTTGTGACGAAGAAGTGAAAGCATCATGACAAATCCTGCATAAAAGAAGATTCCTTCCATAATGATATAATATCCTACGAGATCGTGAACAAATTTCTGAATGTTCTCTGTCCCTTTCGTATGGAAATTATCATCAAAAATCGATTTCGTCATATCAACAACAAAATCATCTTTTGCTTTGATACTTGGAATACTCATATACATCGTATACACCTCATCAGGATCGAGTCCCAATGTATCACAACAATAAATAAAAGTATCAGTATGAACCGCTTCTTCATATCCCTGTCGAAGAAGATACTGACGACATTCTGGGTTAGTAATATGGCGATAAATAGCAAGAACTATATTATTCGCAGTTAAACTTTCGGCAGTAGAGAAAAATCCCATATTATACATAATCATCCTCCGTTCATCTTCAGTGAGATCTGTTTTACTCTTCCATTGTTCTACATCTTTTTGCATATTTACTTCTTCTGGAACCCAGTTGTTCGCAACACCATCTTTGTAGTGTTTTCGAGCCCACTTGTAAGTCATGGGAAGAATTTTGTTTGGATCAGTTGAATTGTTGTTGAGTATGCTCATAAAAATAAAAGATAAGGAATTAAATGTGTTTTGGGAATACCTTTGAGGTAGTTGCCATGGAGAAAAAAGACGAGATCTCCCGACCAATACCGACAATCGTCTCAATCGGGATCCCGAGGCTTCTCCTGTCGGGGCTTAATCAAGTTCAGGCTGACCAAATACAAGTTATGCAAGAGGTTTAATAGCAACTTCTAGACTCTGAGTTCAACGTTCACCATTCTAAACGTTCTGATCCCTGATTTCTGAACTCTGAATTCATTCTACTGACACGCTTCACACGAAGGATTGTCAATTGCACAGGCTTTCAAAGGCTTCTTCTCTTCTTCAAATTTTTTATTGATATCAATGGTACTTTTTTCAATAGAACTCGCTCCTAAGCTTCGGAGGTAGTACGTTGTTTTGACTCCTGTTTTCCATGCGAACATATACATCTCAGAAACCTCCTTACCAGATTGAGTTTTTACAAAAAGATTGAATGACTGACTCTGATCAATCCACTTGGCTCGTCGAGCCGTATGGATGGTAAGAGCTTTCCAACTAATCTCAAAAACTTCTTTATATTTCTGTCGAAGATGTTCAGGAACAATAGCAATTTGTTGAATACTTCCATCATGATGCTTAATATGTTCCAACATTTCTTGATTCCAAAGACCCAGTTTTTTGAGATCTTCAATGAGGTATGGATTCAATACTGTGAATTCTCCGCTGAAATTTGATTTTACATAAAGATTTTTATAGATCGGTTCAATACAAGGAAAGCAACCGGAAATATTTGAAATCGTTGCTGTCGGTGCCACCGCCATACAGTTTGAATTTCTCATACCGTACTGTTTGACCATTTCACGAACAGGAGTCCAATCCATTTGAGAACTCATAGGGATTTCAGTTGGAATACCTCGTTCATCTTCCATCATCTTGAAAGTATCAATAGGGAACAAATTTCTATCCCACTTTGATCCCTTGAAAGATTCATACGCACCCTTTTCTTTTGCAAGTTCAGAAGAGGTAACAATAGCGTGATATGAAATAAATTCCATCATCTCATCAGAGAAATCCATTGCTGCTTCCGATTCAAAACCATAATCAAGCAAATACAGTGCATCTTGAAGTCCCATAATACCAAGCCCAATAGGTCGATGCTTCATATTTGAATTCTGCGCCTCTTTGGTAGGGTAATAGTTAAGATCAATCACATTGTCCAACATACGAATCGCTGTTTTCACAGTGGCAGAAAGAAGTTCCGTATCAAGCTTTCCTTCTTTAATGTGTTTCGCAAGATTAACTGACCCTAAATTACACACTGCTGTTTCATCTTCGGAAGTATTGAGCGTAATTTCAGTACATAAGTTTGAATTATGAACCACTCCCACATGATCTTGAGGAGATCGAATATTACAAGGATCCTTGAAGGTCATCCATGGATGGCCTGTTTCAAATAACATAGTAATCATTTTCCTCCACAATTCTTTTGCTTTGATTTGTTTGAAAAGCCTTACCTTTCCTGCTAATGCTTTTTGTTCATATTCTTGGTACTTACTTTCAAAAGCCTTTCCGTAAATATGATGAAGTTCTGGTGTCTCATCTGGTGAAAAAAGTGTCCACATTTCATCATTTTGAACCCGTTTCATAAAAAGATCTGGGATCCAGCTTGCCGTATTCATATCGTGCGTTCTTCGTCTTTCGTCCCCAGTATTCTTTCGAAGTTCCAAGAAATCTTCATAATCATAATGCCAAACTTCCAAATACACACAAGCCGCTCCTCGACGCTTTCCACTTCGGTTGATAGCAGCAGTTGCTGAATCCGCAATTTTGAGAAAAGGAACCACTCCTTGACTTCCAACATTCGTACTTTTAATTCTCGCTCCAGTGGCTCGGATATTCGTCCAATCAGTTCCAATTCCCCCAGACCACTTAGAAAGTTGAGCATTATCACTAAATGTCTTGAAAATATTTGTAAGATCATCATACACCGTATTCAAATAACAAGAGCTCATTTGTGGATGAGTCGTACCAGAGTGAAACAAAGTTGGTGTAGAAGAAACATACCGCAATGTCGAAAGGACTTCATAAAATTCAATTGTCTTAGCTGTTTTGTCAGCTTCACTCAAAGCAAGTCCCATAGCCACCCGCATCCAAAAATACTGAGGAGTCTCTGTAATATTTTGATTCAAATCCTTATAAAGGTATCTATCATAAATAACTTGAAGCCCGAGATATTGAAACAAACCATCACGTTCTGGTTTCAAAGCCTGAGAAAGAGCATCAAAGTCAAAATCCATCATCTCTTTTGCAATATGTCCTTCATCCACTCCTTGCAAAACCTTTGATTTAAACAATGATCGATATTGTGGCTCAAACCCAGATTCGTATTGATAAAAACCAAGAACTTCTTTATACAAAACATTCAAAAGAATATTGGCACAAAGCTGAGAATATTCTGGATCTCGTTCGATTCGACCTCGAGCTCCGAGAAGCAAGGCCAAATTAATTTCCTTGGTCTCAATACCATCATACAAAGCTCTCTTACAATCCAAAAGGACAGCTTCTTTATCAATTTCTTTCAGTCCTCCACAAATATAATCAAGAAATTTCTCAACTTCATGAAAATCAAAAGCCACCATTTGCCCATCACGTTTCTTGATTTTTATCTCTGCTTTTTCAATTTTTTTAAGTCTCTCCACCTCTTCTTCATTCCGTTCTTCCTGTCTCTTCTGACGATAAATAATATACTCTTTTGCAATATCATACAGATTATTTTCAACCAATTTCTTTTCAACGATATTTTGAATATCTTCTACACTTGGGGCCTGCTCTGCAAACTCTTCTTCCACCGTCGCTAATACTTGTTTGGTTAATGAATCAAGAAGTTCATCAGTATATTCATGTTTCACAGCAATAAATGCTTTTTCAACTGCCTTACTGATTTTTTGTGGTTCAAATGAAACAATAGAACCATCACGTTTCTTGATTGTGTCGATCATATGGGAAGAGGTTAAAAAGACTAAAAATGAAAAATGTTTGAAAATTTGAGAACAAATACATTTGAGAAAATGAGTCGTTGACGACAAAAAAACAAATCTCTCCCGTATCTACTGGGACACAAAACACGCCTTTCACCACAACATGTAGTATCATTTTCATAAACGACACACAAAATGTAGAGCTGAGATACTATAAGGCAAGGGGCAAAAAAATTCAATTATTTTTTCTATGACAAAGAGAGATTTTGTATCAAAATTATTTAT
>CAZQCN010000026.1:12320-13110 GCA_964592185.1 uncultured Candidatus Peribacteria bacterium | reverse complement strand
CTTCATCAAGCGTTATGGTGAAAACACTCTTATCCTTCGGAATTGACCGATAGTCTTTTGCTTTTTGTACGTAGGGTCCGAAGCGTCCGTTATTCGCCAGGATTTTTTCACCTCCATCTTCACCGAGAGTCCGTGGAAGAGCGAAGAGTTCGAGTGATTCTTCGAGGGTCACCGTTGCGAGGGCATACGGAGCGATGATTGATGCCATTTTGGCTGTTTTTCCTTCACCACGCCGTACGTACGGACCATAGCGTCCGGTTGTAGCGATAATTTCTTCTCCAGTGGTAGGATCTTTTCCGAGACTTCGTTCTTGGCTGGCTTCTTGTCCTTCGATCGGTCGGCTGTACTTACATTCTGGGAATCCACTGCAGGCAATAAACATACCAAACCGTGAAAGTTTCTTCAGAAGTGGTTTCTGGCATTCGGGACATTTTTCGTCAATTTCTTCGCTGGTGACATCAGATTTTTTGATTTCTGCATCTTTTCCAATGATGTCGGCGTGAAAAGGAGTGTAGAAATCTCGGAGCATGGCGTGCCAATCTTCTTTTCCTTCGGCGACGTTATCGAGTTTTTCTTCCATCTGCGCGGTGAAAGGATAGTCGACGATGTTACTGAAGTGTTGCTTCAAGAGTTTGATTACGACGAAAGCGGTATCAGTGGGGATGAGCTGTTTCTTCTCTTTGATAATATATCCACGATCTTGAATCGTAGAAATAGTTGGAGCGTAGGTCGAAGGACGTCCGATACCGAGCTCTTCCATTTTTTTGACGAGGCTGGCTTCCGTGTATCG
>CAZQCN010000026.1:0-12310 GCA_964592185.1 uncultured Candidatus Peribacteria bacterium | reverse complement strand
TGCCGGTGGTTTGGTGAAATGTTGCGAAGGAATGACGTTTTCCAGTTTTAATGATTCTTTTTCAGCCATGGCAGGGAGTCGAGTGTTTTCTTCAGAATCTTCTTGATCAGAATCTTCAATGTATACCTTCATAAATCCAGGGAATTCGATGACCTGTCCGCTTGCTCGGAAGAGATAGTCTCCAGAAGAGATATCGACAGAAGTCTGTTTCAACTTTGCTTCCGTCATCTGACAGGCAATAGTTCGTTTCCAGATGAGTTCGTAAAGTCGGTTTTGATCGTAATCAAGGTGCTTTGAAATTTGATCAGGACGGTAGTGGAGATTCACCGGACGAATCGCTTCATGGGCTTCTTGAGCGCCTTTTTTGCTTTTGTATACTCGAGGACTTGAGAGGAGGTAATCGTTTCCAAAATCTTGTCCGATAACTTCTCGAGCCTGAGCGATAGCGAGTCCAGAGAGGTTGAACGAATCAGTACGCATGTAGGTAATGAGACCTTCGCTTCCGTGGCCGACATTGACTCCTTCGTAGAGTTGCTGAGCGATTTGCATAGTCTTACTCACAGAAAACCCAAGTTTTCGTGAAGCTTCTTGTTGTAGCGTGGAAGTCGTGAAAGGAGCGGCTGGAGAACGTTTCACGTCTTTGCTGGTCAGAGAAGTGACGGTGTAATTTCCAGCTTCGATTTCTTTGAGCAGGGAAGTGGCATCTTTTTCATTTTCGAGTTTTGCTGGTTTTCCAGCGATTTTGAGGAGCTGTGCTCGGAACTTTTCTTTTTGCTTCGTTTCGAAATCTGCATGAATTTCCCAATATTCTTCGATGTTAAACGCTTTAATTTCTTCTTCTTTTTCTACGATAAGTCGAACCGCTACGGATTGAACACGTCCAGCGGAGAGGCCATAGCGAATCTTTTTCCAAAGTAGGGGAGAGAGTTCGTATCCCACGAGACGATCGAGGATTCTGCGAGCCTGTTGTGCATCGACGAGATTCATATCCAAGGCCCTCGGGGCTTCCAATGCATGCAAAATAGCGGTTTTGGTGATTTCGTGGAACACAATTCTCTTCGTATTCTTGATATCCTTGATTTTCAAAATATGCAAAATATGCCACCCAATCGCTTCTCCTTCTCGGTCTTCATCAGTTGCGATATAGAGATCATCAGCTTTTCCATAAGCTTCTTTGATTTGCTTCACCGCTTGAGCATGGTATTTCTCTTTTGACACGATATACTGCGGTTCGAAATTCTTCTCGATATCAATTCCCATTTCTGACTTCGGTAAATCTCGTACATGTCCATACGAAGCGAGTACGGTAAATTCACTACCAAGAAATTTGGAAATAGTCTTTGCTTTGGCAGGAGACTCTACGATAACGAGTTTTTTTGACATTTATTTTTGTGTAAGGGAATGAGGCTAGGGTAAAAAGAATTCTTCTCTATGTCAAAAGTTTTATAGTTGACAAAAAATAAAAAAGGATTTATATTGTGGGATAAAATTTTATTATTGCGTCTATGAATTTTTCAACTGAGGAACCAAAGAATTTAACTTATAGAGATTTGGATCATGAAATTAGGCCATATTTTATGGCTAGAATAATTAATTCTATTGATTCTAAAAAGCCTGAGGATAGAATTTTACATCATGAGTTTTTCGAGGATTTAAACGGTGTTTATGCTGATAATTCACCAAATAGAAAGGTCTTTCATCTTTTATCGAAACTTTTTTTGTTGGAAGAAAGTTTGTTAACGATTGGAGATAAAGATGGATTGTACAAACCAACTCTTGAATATTTTAATAGAGTCAGGGGGGAATTGGAGAAATCACTTCAATCGGCTAGTTTAGGTCAGATTAAAGAGCATTTTATAAGTAAGTGTAATCTTCTAAAACAACTTGATTCAGAAATGCCAGGGTCTGAAAAAATAAATTCTTTCTCTTTCCTTATTATTTTTTCAAAAAGAATAAATCTTGTGGGAATGTTTGGATTAATTGATGTTAAATCGATGGCTCAAAAATTTAAAGAAGATGGTTTACCTAAAGAATATGAATCTAAATTAGCTCTTGCCCAAGCGACAGGTTTTTATGAACCTAGAATCGAAGGACCTCAAAATAATTTAGTTCTTAAAGTTCGATATACAAGAGGAATTTATTCAACTGGACAGGTTTATCTCACTGAACCAGGTGGGAAAAAATATTTTCGTATCTCTGTGGCGACCAAAAACGACCCTGAAATTTTTGTAGATTCAGCTGGGAAAAAATATAAATATGATAATCACGAGCTTCTAGAAGATTCTGATTCGAATAAGAATGAGGGTCAGGATGTTTCAAATAAGTCACAAAATGTTCCTGTAGTTGCAAAAGTTGCGAGATGGAAAAGTTTTGTGAACTCTGTGAGATCAGCTTTTAAACCTGATGAGAAAGGATTTAAGGATATTATCGTAGAACTTGCAAAGTCTGGTGGATTCGTTGAGGAAACTACTGAAGATACAGTACCTGGAAATGATACTGTTTCAGATCAGGACTTTTACTCTCTTCCGTATTCTCTTTCTCTCTACAGCAAATTCCATACATGGAAAAATCGTATAGCCTTGGGGCTTACACTCGGTATGGCTGTATTAGCGGGCGTTAAAATTGTTCAATCTTCGACTGGCTCAGTGGCAGAAAAAAATCCGACCTTAAGGGATATGGGAAGAGTAGGAGCGTTTGTTTCACGTCCCCCAATTGATTCTAACAAGATTGTGACTTTGGACACTTCTTGTGACTCTTTGATGACTGATAGTGTTGCTGTTTTAGACTCATCACATTTTGATACGACGACCCATAATGTTTCTGCTTCTGAAAAGCTTCCTATAGAAATGCTTCAGGAGAATTTTGAAAATATAAATACTCGGGCTTTCCAGGTTGATACTATTTCTTCTGTTGGAGATTCAGCTGTTAACAAAATCAACTCACAGGATTCCATTCAAATCATAGAAGCTATCCCAACTTCGCCTGATACTTTTGATCATTTCGACAATTCTGTTTTGTTTGAAAAAGTAGTACCTGCTGCTGTAAAAAGTGATACAGTTTTCGGAAAAATAAAGAGTTGGTTTTTACCAAAAAAATAAGTAGTCGTACAGTCAATAATATTTACATCGGCACCACGTTTTGAAAATACTTCCTTGCTCTCTTTATAGTCAGATCGAGTGCTTCATCGTGTCCCAAGTTGTCATGCTCTATAGAGTCGTTTGCCACTGATAAGTAAGTTTCTCTTTGAGATTGTAGGAATGCTCTGAGTTCTGTATCTAAGTTTTGTAGTTTTTGGTCGAAGAGTGTTTCAAAAGTGTAAGTATTTGTTGCATTTGGGGATTTCATAGAAATGTATTAAAAATATTGAGAAGTATAAAGTTTTTTCCAACGTTGGACGCTGGTCGGGCTAATTTTGAGTCGTTGAGCAATGGAGCGTTGGGTGAGTTTTCCTTCTTCGAGGAGAGATTTAATTTGTCTGAGAATTTCTGGCGAGACACGGAGGGTTTTTGGGTGAGCGACCCAGGTTTTCTTGCAGGAGGTACATCGGTAGCGAAGATAGGATTTGCTGTGATAGATGATGTTACTACAATCTTTTCGGTGAAAATATATGCAGGAGCTATTGGGACAGGTGGGGGAGTGTTGAGGAGTCATATGATTTTTGAAGAAACAAAAAAATCCACGTGGACATCACGGGGAGTAGGCGGGATATACAGAACATCAAATTACTCCACGTGAATTTTCACTGGAATAATAATATTTGAAGCGCTGTATGTGTGGAGTTGTGTGTGCATAAGTGATTTTTCTATAAACAATACTAGCATATATATTCAGAACATAAAATGTCTGTGACCACAAGTTGTGAATTAAATTTGTCTCTCCTGGTTATCCTGAACTTGATTCAGCCCCGACCCCCCCCGAATAGAAAATTACAGATTATGGTAGGGACATGTTTGAAACTTGTCCCTTTATGGTTTTTTTCATTGTATCCCTGACTCTCGCTCCCTGCTCCCTAAATTTTCTCCCATTCTTTCATTTCCTCCGGCCTAAATACTCCAAATGATTGCTCTCCCAAAAGTATTTGTGCATTAATAAAAAGCGTTGGTTTGTTCTCAATCAAAATTTTCTTATGAGGGGGACGGACCGCTAATTCCAAGTTATAGTTCTCTCGAAAGTATTCTTTTATTTTTTGTCGGGTATTGTAAGGAGCTGCAAGGATGAAAGGGGAATAGTGATCCGGAGTCGATGAATAATACTCCTTATGGTTCTTATGTAACCAAATGAAAGCTTGAGCATTTTTCGTATCGAAGATTTGTTTCTCTTTTTTGGCTTTTGTTTCTTTGCTCCCTTGAGTCGTATAATATTCACATTCATTTCGTAGAGGGCACTCGAGACATTTAGGATTTTGATTCAAGCAAACAAGATTGGCGAAATCCATAATGGCGGCATTGAGCGTTTTTGAATCTTCTTGGAGTACTTTCTGAATTTCTGGATGGGCGATCAACGATAAACGATCAACGCCTGCTTTCTTATCTCCATACTGCAGTCTACCAAATACTCTCTGCATATTGGTATCAAAAGCTAAATGCGCTTCTCCATAACCGAAAGAAAGAATGGCAGCAGCCGTATAGCTACCGATTCCAGGCAGTGATTCAAGTATTTTCCGGTCTCGTGGGAACTCTCCACTGAAATCTTCGACGATAGTTTGTGCGGTTCGAAGCATGTTTCTTCCTCGTTGGTAATATCCCAAACCTTGATAATAAGGGAGGAATTCTTCCCAACTAGCTTTTGCGAGATCAAACACAGTTGGAAACTTCTCAAGAAACACCTCATAATATGAGATGACTCGAGAAACTTGTGTCTGCTGGAGCATGACTTCGCTGACCCAGACTTCGTAAGGAGTTCTGTTTTCCTTACGCCAAGGGAGAGAGTGACGTCCGTTTTGTTTATACCAAGAGAGGAGTGGGAGCATGAGGAAGGTTTTTCCTCATTGTGTGGAATAGAGAGAACTTTGGCAATGGCGAACGCGATAATATAATTCAAATTAGCCTCTTTTGCCTCCTAAAATATTAACAAATATTTTTGAAAAAAACTCTCTCATATTTGATGGATTAGTCGAACTATAATTTTCTGGTTTTCTTCCGTTAGTAGCAGTTTTTCTTTCTCTTTCTTTTTCAAGATATGCTGCTATTGATGCCTCATACATTGATGTTTCTTGTATGTTATATTGGCTTTTTTCCATAATTTTTAGTTATTAATTAATAAATTGTTGAGTATTTGTATTGTTTTACATAAGAGAATATTAAATGATAATGGTCATCTTAGTATCAATTGAGTTTTTAGTCAAGTCTCTAGCAACAAATTTTTAAGTATTTCTGTTTTCACTACTGACCACAGAGCACTGACTAAGGGTTTCAAAAAAACTTTCTTGCCTTTTCTTTTTCCTTTTGCTACAGTGTTCTCAGTCGCCTGTCGGCTTTTTAAAAATGTTTCGAATTTATGTTCACCAAATTAAAAGATTATTTCGTCGGTATCTACCGAGAATTGCACAAAGTTACTTGGCTTACCAAGAAACAAATTCTTTCTCATACATTAATTGTATTGGGAGTTTCAATCGGAGTGGCTGTCTTCATGACGCTTTTCGATTTCGGATTTGGGAAGCTCTATCAATATTTCCTCAATAACTTCTAAATCATGTCTCGACAACCAAAACAAACAGAGGCAATGTGGTATGTTCTTCATACCTATTCCGGTTATGAACATGCGGTTCGTGAAGCTCTTCTCCAACGTATTGAGACCATGAACATGCAAGATAAGATTTTTGATGTACTTGTCCCTGAAGAAACGGAAATTGAAGTCAAAAAAGGTGAAGCCAAAGAAATTAAACGACGAATGTTTCCTGGGTATGTCATGGTAAATATGATTGTAACAGATGATTCATGGTACGTAGTACGAAATACTCCGAATGTGACCGGTTTCGTCGGTTCTGGAACTATTCCGGTTCCTCTCAGCGATGAAGAATTAGAGAGAATGAAGCGAAAAATGGGAACTTCTACTGCAAAATATAAAGCAGATTTCTTACTCAAAGATCCAGTTCAGATTATCGATGGACCATTTACTGGCTACGACGGATTGGTGTCTGATATTGATACGGCTAAAGGAAAATTGAAAGTGATGGTATCGATTTTTGGTCGAGAAACTCCTGTCGAACTGTCCTTTGGACAGGTCAAAAAACTTTAATGAACGTTGATCGTTGATCGAAATGATTTATAAAAAAACGATAAACGATAAACGAAAAACGAAAAACGAAAAACTTATTAATTAACTATTTTTTATGGCTGACATTAAGACTGTAGTCAAAATACAGATCCCAGCCGGCAAAGCCAATCCAGCACCTCCAGTAGGTACTGCTCTCGGTCCGCACGGTATAGATATCAAAGGTTTTTGTGACCAATTCAATGAACGAACTCGGGATATGGGGGATATGGTAATCCCTGCAGAAGTGACAATTTTTACTGATCGAAGTTTTACCTTCATCACAAAAACTCCTCCTGCTGCAAACCTCATTAAAAAGGCTTTGAATCTTGCAAAAGGTTCTTCCAAATCAAATGTTGATAAAGTCGGTACCTTGAGTAAAGCAAAATTGAAAGAAATTGCTGAAACTAAAATGCCTGATCTCAATGCTCACACAGTAGAGGCTGCTATGAATATCGTTGCTGGAACAGCACGAAACATGGGAGTCAATATTGAAAAGTGAGCAATGAACAGGTAACAGGTATCAACGTTAGAAATGGATAGTGAAAAGTTTATGTAAGAGTTAAATACAAAAATTCTCTTAGAGTATAAAACCGAAATGACCTTTTACCTTCTCTTTCTTCACTTTCAACGTTGTAAACTGTTCACTGTTATCTGTTAATTATTTATGGGAGTCCCGACCAGTCGGGACGTTCGTACCATCTAACCAATCTCTATGTTATTACACGGTAAAAAATATCGAGCAGTGCTCGAAAAAGTAAAGAAACCTGTTTATACTTTGGCGGAAGCTTCAGCTCTCATCAAAGAAATTTCTCCAAGTAAGTTTGATGCTACTGTGGAAGTTCATGTTCGTCTTAATTTGGATCCAAAACGTTCTGATCAGCAACTCCGTACGACGGTGGCTCTTCCGAATGGAACTGGAAAAACAAAACGTATCGTGGCTTTCGTAAATGATGAAGATATCAAGGGAGCAAAGGAAGCGGGAGTGATCGAAGCAGGAAATGAAGCTCTTATTGAAAAAGTAAAAAATGGATGGACTGAGTTTGATATCGCTATCGCTCATCCTGATCTCATGAAAGAACTCGCAAAAATCGGAAAAATTCTCGGAACCAAAGGTCTCATGCCAAATCCCAAAGCAGGAACAGTTTCAGCTGACATTGTGAAAACAGTGAAGGAATTGATGGCCGGTCGTGTAGAAATCAAACTTGATCCTTCTGCTATCGTTCATACGGTTGCCGGAAAAGTTTCTTTTGATGCTAAGAAAATTGAAGAGAATGTCCGGGCTGTACTCGAAGCAATCAACACCAATAAACCAAATGGAGTGAAAGGCGTGTATATCAAGTCTATTGCTTTGGCTTCTACCATGGGACCTGGATTGAATATTGATCTCGCGGAAGCGAAATAATAAGTAATACTCGTTTATCGAAGGTCGTGTATCGTCATTTTGTGGAATTTTTTGCTTTCATTTCGATGAACGATAAACGATAAACGATAAACGAAATTACTACCTTTTCATTTTTAGTTTTAAATTCTTCCTATGAATCTTTTCCACGACATTCCCTACGGTAAAGAAGATTCCTATTTTAACGTAGTTATCGATATCCCATACGGATCAAGTAATAAATACCAATATGATGAAGATGGTGGTTTTTTCTATCTCGATCGATCCCTTCATCAGCAGACCTTTTATAATTTTGATTACGGATTTATTCCTCAGACGATTGGTGGTGATGCGGATGGAATTGATGTAGTAATGCTTTTGACTCATCCAACATTTCCTGGGTGTGTCATTAAGGCTCGTCCCATCGGAATGATCGTTACTTCTGATCAGGATGGAGACGATGCAAAGGTCATTATGGTACCTATTACGAAGGTAGATCCTCGATTCGAAGAATATGAAAGTATCGATAATATTTCAAAGCATGAGCAAAAAGAGCTTCTTTTATTCTTCAAAGAGTATAAAAAACTCGAAGAAGCAAAATATCCGAAGATTGAAATAAAAGGATTTGATACGAAGGAAAATACTCTCAAAGTCATTCAAGAGGCGGTTGAGGAGTATAAGAAACATCACGCTCATAAATAATTATGGCTGTTTCTGGTGATTACAAAAAGAATATACAAGATACGGTGAAATATACCGGTGATACTTTTTTAATTGTCGATACCTTAGTGGAGTATGTGAAGGGGGACAAAAAAGTTCCTTCACTATGGAGCGTGCTATTCGAAGCCCTGGAACGCGGATTATCCTGGAAAAAGATGGAAAACTTTTGCTTGGAAAAGAATTTCGTGCAGAAGTGGATGGATGGGATTACCGTTTGTTGGGAGGAAAGGTCTTTAATTCACTTTCTGCCTATCTCGAACACCGAGAGAATGAAGACTCGATGAGAGAAAAAACACTTGAAGCGATCACCCATGAAGCCGAAGAAGAAGCGGGAGTTATCGTCAAGAAAGCCAAGCTTTTGGAACGTTCTCTCACGAGTACTCCGACTTTGGTGTGGGATTTATATTATTTTGAAATTACCGAGTTTGAATTTGCGAAAGGAGGACAAAATCTTGAAGATTGGGAACTGATTGATTTGGGTTGGTACGATTTCGAAGAGGTCAAAAAAATGTGCTTGGACGGAAGAATTCAAGAAGATCGTACGGTTGCCGTGCTTTTGAAATATTTGCTTTCTCGGAAAGTATAAAAATCATTTTTGATTTTTTCGGAATTTGATATGATGACTTCGTCATAATTTTTTCTATGAAACAATATCTTGATCTCATGCAACATATCTATGATCATGGCATTAATCATGAAGATCGTACTGGCGTCGGTCGTCGAAGCATATTCGGCCATCAGATGCGTTTCGACCTTTCGAAGGGGTTTCCTTTAGTGACGACGAAAAAGACGAATATGAAAGCGATTGCGATCGAACTTTTGTGGTTTCTTCAGGGAGGAACGAACATTAAATTTCTTGTAGATAATGATGTGAAGATTTGGAATGAATGGGCGTATCAGATTTATCTTGAAAAAAATAACTTAGAAAAAGATTTTCCTCGATATTCAGAAGCGTGGACTACCAAACTTCAAGAGTTTGTTCAGACGATCAAAGATGATAATGAATTTGCCAAAGCTTGGGGAGAACTGGGCCCTATCTATGGGAAACAGTGGACTCGGTGGGGGACGAAGGATGGTGGAGAAATTAATCAGATTCAAGAAGTGGTTGACCTCATCAAGTCTTCTCCTGGATCTACTCGAATGATTGTCAATGGATGGAATGTCGGTGAAATTTATGATCTCATCAAGAGTAAAGATCATGCACCGCCGCCATGTCATACCATGTTTCAGTTTAATGTTTTGAACGGGAAATTAAACTGTCAGCTCTATCAGCGTTCGGCAGATGTCTTCCTTGGGGTGCCTTTTAATATTGCTTCATACTCACTTCTTACGATGATGATGGCACAGGTGACAGGACTTCAGCCTGGAGAGTTTGTTCATACTTTTGGAGATGTTCACTTATATTTGAATCATTTAGAGCAGGCAAAAGAACAGCTCTATCGTGAACCTTTTCCTTTGCCAACCATGAAAATCAACCCAGAAGTAAAAGATATTTTCGGATTCAAATATGAAGATTTTGAATTGCAGAATTATGAATGTCATCCATGGATCAAGGCTCCGATTGCCGTCTAGAAAGGAAAATCGAAGAGGCGTTTACGCCCGTACGGGCGTATTGCCATACGCCCAACAAAAACCATCAATCATTTTTTCTTTCATCTATGCTCTCTCTCATCGCCGCAATATCTCGCAACCATGTCATCGGGACAGAGAATAAACTTCCTTGGTACTTACCTCGAGAACTTCAGTATTTTCGTGATACCACGAGAGGGCATGCAGTGATTATGGGAAGAAAGACGTATGAGTCGATTGGGAGACTTCTTCCGGGAAGAAAAAATATTATCGTGACTCGGGATCTTGCATATCAGCTCGTAGGAGCGATAGTGACTCATTCACTGGAAGAAGCCATCAAAGAAGCTCAGAAGGAGGATGCTGACCCATTTGTGATTGGTGGAGGACAGATCTATGCAGAAGCGATGAAATATGTTGATACTTTGTATATTACTGAAGTTGATGTAGAGATCGAGGGGGATGCGAAGTTTCCTGAGATTGATACCAATATTTGGAAAGAAGTTTCCCGAATAAAGTATTCAAAAGATGCTGAGAATATCTATGATTTTGATTGTGTCGTCTATAAGAAATGAGGGTGCTCGCGCAAACACCCTCTTTATATTAAGCCTTCCAAAAATTGGGAAGGCGATTCTAAATGAAGCCATATCCACCATTTGGCTGTGTTTCATTTCTTTTGGGCTTTTTAAACGAGTTCTTTCGCCCTCAACCTTTTGCTTTTTGAGCAGGAAATGAAACGAGAAATTCGAGAGAGGATTGAGAAAGAATGTCTCGAATTTCAAAAAAGGGAATCCTGAATGGAAATGCCATCACATTCTGTACGATTTGTACGATCCAAGATTCTTTATGTCTCCTTTGTTTTGGTGGAGTTGTTTCTTTTCTAACAACATCTAAGGAGAGATGGAAGATGGGGATTTTATATATTTTCAAATCAAAGTCAACACTTTTTAAATCATTTTTTTGGGTATACAATAAATAGTGATACAGTTCTTGCTTGTCAAAATATACATTTTTACTTTTTTTTATGCTTTGGGTAATATTTGGAGTTCCTCTCGGCTTTCTTTGTATCCGGTACCATGAAAAAATCATCAATATCATTGGGAATATTGGGTGGGCAGAAAATTATCTTGGAGCGGGGAGTAGCTATACAGTGATAAAATTTCTTGGTATTTTTGTTGTCTTTTTTTCAATATTTTATCCGCTTGGGGCGTGCGACGCCATTATCAATAGTATCGTTGGACCTTTTTCTTGAACGTTATTAGAGAGAAGAGGTGTGTCGGAATAAAGAGGCGAATTTGACCATCTCGGCCCGAGTCATAAAACGATCGGGTTCAAAAGAATTTTCTCTGGTGCCTTTTACAATACCCAAAGATTTAGCTTTTGCTGCATAGCTTTCTAGAGTAGAGTCATGTATGTCAGTGAATCCTGATTGAAGGTGGGAATCGGGAATGATCTTAAATGCTTTCATAAACAAAATGAGAGCATCTTTTCTTGTAATCCCAGCATTTTTCTCATAATGACTTCCGATTGGTATATTGAGTATATGAAGGTCGTAGGCAGTATTTGCATAGTTTTTCACCCAATCATCTTCTGAAATATTCGTGTAATATGATGGGCTATTGGTTTCAGAGGTGTCTACTCTTGCAGAACGGAGAGCCATTTTCAAAGTTTCTGCTTGAGTAGTGATATCATCTTTTCGGAGATAGACTGCTTTGAAAATAATCCCAGCGTCAGATAAGTCAAAAGCAAATGGTCGAGACCAATGATTTTGAATATCGGAGAATGTTATGGGAGTAGATACCATATTTAAGGAGATAGTTACATCTTCTGTTAATTTAGCAATTTTTAAGTCATAACTGCTAATTTTCTAGCAATGCAGTCAGACATATAAGTTTTTTAAATCTCTCTTCTGCAAAAAAATCACATTTCTATGTTTGTTGAGAATATGCTCGGTTAATTCTCAAGATTATTGAGAATGAAATCAATAAGCCAACGATTTTACTAGGGTATTGACATCTGGAAATTTTATGTTATTGTCAAGATATATAATTTGCAAGTTTCTATATCTAAAAATTAGCGTTGCGGAAGGAAGGTTAATTTTTACAGTGCGTCATTCTTAAATTGGTTGCAATTAAATTAATCGCCTTTTTGAAATTTTAAAATATACGTAGGTGGGTTGGCAAAAGAATACATTAAATCAGCCTCGATTAATATAGATCCCCGACTTCTTTAAGAAGTCGGGGATCTGTTTGTATTTAAGTTAATAGGCAAAAGTGACAAAATTGCAGCAATTATGTCCCTTTTTTTAGCTATTTTTAGTCCTTATTTGTCTATTTTTTTGTGATATTCTCAACCTAAAAGTGCAAATTTACGTATATTTGTGCGGAAAAT
>CAZQCN010000025.1:11316-13367 GCA_964592185.1 uncultured Candidatus Peribacteria bacterium | reverse complement strand
AGGATTTTATCATGTCTTGATTTAGGTGGGTAGAGAGACCTTAAATAATTTTTTTATGCTAAGTTTTCCCCTTATATTTTTTGTATAAGTATTAATATTGAAGAGCCCCAGTGTTTCTTGGTAAGCCCGAGTCGAAGTAATGAGTGTAGGGGGGGATGTTGAGACTTCAGAAGAAGTGTGGGTGTCAGTGTGGAGAGTGAGAGTCGGGTAAGTGTGAGTTGTGAGTGTGAAAAATATTTTTAATGCCACACTCCCACTCGATACTTACTCAGTTCTCGTGCCTCAAAACTTCGCACTTGAAAATTGCGAACGAAGTGTGAAATTTTCTGGCGGAACGTAGTTGATGAAATTCGAACTTTTTTCATGAATAATAACTATTCGGTTCCTTTGAATTTTCAGTTAGTCCCGAGTGCGACTCACTATTTTTTAATACTTATAGTCTATTTTTACTTCCAGTATCTCTTCTATCTAAGAGAAGGGATCAAGAAAGAAATATGAATATGATGACTCCTATTCAGAAGATTGCTTACACTCGTATTCAAGATTCTTTTTTTAGGATAAAAATGGGACTGTAATTCTGTAACAGGCGCACATTAGACGAAAAGTTAAAAATCTGAAATAATATTGTTATAGATAATTTACCGTTTTATGAATTCTAATAGGGTAGCTGGTCTTATTGCCTATGCTGAACAATTATCTCAAAGTGATCATAAAGATATTATTTTGAGAAACTTACATATTCTACCTAATTTATTTCATGAAGGGATTGAAGAGGGGCATGAAGTTGAGGATCATATACTACGACTTGTTGAAAGCCATAGAGATGCATATTTTGAATTCATAGAATCTGAAGATCATTTTGAAAGTATATCTCAAATAGAAAATAGAATATTAGACTATAACAAGAAATATAAATCCCATGTTGATAATCTTTTAAAGAAAATTTCACAAAAATCTTCTGGAAAAATGGTAGATGGCTATCTAGGATCAGGAAGTAATTCTAGTGCATACGAAGTACAGATAGATGGTCAGTCTTATGCATTTAAAGTTTATTCTCATGCAAGGGTTGAATTTGAAGCTTTACCCCTTCAAAAAGCCCAAGGGATTTCAAATGTTCCAGTCCTACATTCATTCTCGATCCTTGATCAAGTGATGATTATGAATAAA
The DNA here is from genome assembly GCA_964592185.1 of uncultured Candidatus Peribacteria bacterium. GTDB lineage: Bacteria > Patescibacteriota > Gracilibacteria > CAZQCN01 > CAZQCN01 > CAZQCN01. The sequence continues at coordinate 12,200 of CAZQCN010000025.1, read as the reverse complement.
CTAGAAGGAAAAGATATGAGTAAATATCCTATTAATGAAAAACTATATATTGATGATGAAACAATCGATTCGTTAATTAAAACTGTTATTCAATTACATGATCGAGGCATAGATATTGATCCCAAAGCTTCGAATTTTATATATGAACCAGGTAATACCATTCAAGTTATTGATTTTCACCTTTCAAATGGAACTTCAACACTTCCACAAAAAATTATCGATCTTAGTGTTTCATTAACTGGTAGAGGTGATTCAGGTTTTCAATATCCTGATGGGATGAAGCCGGTAACTTACTATTACAACCAGACATTGGATACTACCGTTAAGTTTCTTAAGCTACTTAAAAATAAATATCCGCATATTTTAGATGTATATGAAGAAGAGTATTTAAGGCATGGTAGTGCTTTGAAGAATATCGATAAATCACTCGTTCTTAATACGCCTATTAATGTGAAGATTGTTGAAGAGCTTGAGTCTTTAGGTTATTCATTTATCATTGATAGTTCTAAGAAAATGTGTGAACTTGATTCTTCTATTAAAAACAATATAAAACGTGCGGAGTACAATCCTGAGGCAAGTATGAAGGCTTGGGCTAATTTTCAAGTTTAGTAAGTTCCTAATTAAAACCCCTGGCGTAAGCTCGCAGGAGTTTTGTCATTTTCCGAATGTAAGGAAGTGCCAAGATGACTATAGCTATGACAGGAAGGATGAGAGTAACTCCAAATCTACCCACTACCCAAATACTCAAAAACGCCACAATGAAAATTGCGAACGAAGTGTGAAATTTTCTGGCGGAACGGACGGGACTCGAACCCGCGACCTCCACAGTGACAGTGTGGCGCTCTAACCAACTGAGCTACCATCCCCCATAGAATTTGACTTTC
>CAZQCN010000025.1:0-11306 GCA_964592185.1 uncultured Candidatus Peribacteria bacterium | reverse complement strand
TGAAAAAATCAAGATTTTTCTAGGATAACGATCATCATGTCTTCTGTAGGGAGGTTTCCTTTCGTTATTTTGAGTTCTTTTTGTGCTTCTATGTTTGATGCTCCAATTTCTTTTTTGAATTCTTCTAGTGCTTCAGAAGTGTAGAGCATGGGGATGACGATTCGTGGCTCAATATGTTCTACGAGCTTGACGGCGTTTTTTGCTGTAAGCGAATTTTTCTCTCCCAATGGTACGAGGAGGATGTCTACATCACCGAGATTTTTGAGTGTCGCTTCATCGAGAATTTCATCGATAGAATGGAGATGACAGACATTCATTCCTTCTACTTCGAAATGGTAGAGTGTGATTTTTGTATCATCTTTTTTCTTCCATTCATACCCAATCCAGCTCACTCCTCCCGCCTCATATTCTCCAGGCCAATCAAATGATCGTTCAGAAGTTTTTGGTCGAGTTTTGAGTTCCTCTGAAAAAATAGAAATACTATTTTCTTTTACGGCTGTAGTAGGATTGATGACGAAATTTGATTGATCAGTTGTGATTGTGCACGTACTTTCACCATGCCAAAAAAGTTTCATAGAGGCTCGTTATTGAACGGGGATAGTGTAGTGGAATTGCGGGGAGACATCAAGGAGAAGGTCTGAAATCTGAAGTCTGATATCAGAACGTTAAAAACGAGGAAGTAAGAAATAAAAATTATGAAGATGTCTAGGGACAGGTCAATGCCCTGTCCTCAATTAGACAAACATCTTATCGGGATCCCGAGGCTTCTCCTGTCGGGGCTGAATTTCGTTTAGGATGACTGTACAATATTTGTGGTGTTTTGAATTTGTAACTACTTGTTTCTTGTAATCTTGTCACTTGTATCTTATCTAATATACTTATCAATAAAACCCTCTACTTTATCGGTACTCTTTGCTTTTACATCTTTGATGTCTTGGACGCTTTGTTTCAAACTGTTCGCTGAGTCACTCAAGCTTTGTATGCTTTGGATGACTTTGCTGTTCATGATGGATTGAATGAGTTGGTAGGTTTTCCAGGCACCGAAGCTTATTCCTGCAATGATAAGGAGGGTTATGATGGTTTTTATGATGAATCTCATTTTTTGTACTCGAAAGAAGAAATGCATGTCGTGATACATTTTCTTTGTGTAGTAGAGCGTCTGTTGGTCGGTTGGGAGTTGGTCTATTTCGTTCATACAAGATAGTTAGAGGGTATAGAAGTAAACAGGGGAGGGACTTTCTCCGCGTGGAATGGTGAATGTGAGCTTTGATTCTAGGCCTTTGATCTCAAATGCGTATGAAACAATTCTTGTTCCTGTACCTCCTTCTGCGAGAATTTTTTTGAGTATACTTGGCATTCGTGCCGGAAGAAGATAAAAGAAAATGACATCGATTTGTGAAATATCTGCTGAGAGGTAATTTTGGAAAAGAATGTGTACGTTTTTTCCTCTGTGGAGTGTATTTCTCAAAACTCCCAGCATCCATACTACTGGTGAGAGTTCGTATCCGACAGCTTGGATCTTGGCTCTTTTACTGGCGAGTGTGAGGAACTGTGCATTTCCACAGCCGAGTTCTAGGACTTTCATTCCATCTTTGAGCTCGAGAGCATCGAGGATTTTTTTTATTGATTGTTTTGGAGTCGGGACGAATGGGACGCTGAGTATGAAGACAAGAATTGATGGGATGGTCAGGGCGAGAATTACAATTTTCACGCCAAAGAAAATATTTTCGAGAGACATGTTTGATCGTTCAAGTACGATGATTCTCGTATTTTTTTCGTCTTCTGTACATCGTTTTATACTTGCTTTTTACATCTTTTGTGTTAAAATAATTTTGGTTCGTATGATCTTTGAAAGGGAGTGCCAGGCTATCGACAGGGAGAATCTATTCTTCTTTCGTCTATCCGGTCGCTGATATTTCGATCGTTAGCAAAAATATCAAACCTAAGTGCTAAACCACTTTCAGCTCTTGCTAGAGCTATCAATGCTGAATTGAAGAATACTCAATTTGCTTTGGTTGCCTAATGAGAGTTTCTCCGACCCTTTGTGTTGGAGACATCAGGGAGAAACAGCGCCTCAATTCGCAAAGTTCTTCAATCTGATGCTCGCCTCGAATGAATTGACTTCTCATCTGATCTCACATCTTGGATGATTTGTACTTCGATGTGGTAGGAGATGCCCTTTTTTCTCTTTCGTAGGTATTTCCGAAGTAACAAAGAGCAATATGATAGTAACAGCGGAGGCAGAGTACTCTTTGGACCGGGGTTCAATTCCCCGCACTTCCACCATGAAATTTCTCGTTTCACTCGCAATTTCGAGTGTGGTGTTTTGAGCTACGAGTACTGAGTTGGATTGAGGGTGAGTGTGGATTAAGTAGTCACTCTCGTGACTTACACTAACTCGTCGCTCGCACTTCACACTCACACTTTATTTTTCCCAATTCATCGTAAAGATGCTTTTTCGATTGATTGAGAGTCAACAATAAATGCTATTGTTTCCTTGTATGTAAAACATCTCGAGGAAGGCTATTTTTTATTGAAGTATCTTTCGACATGAGGTAACTTATTTTTAAATATACTCTTTAATCGCATTTTCACATGATAATAGTATTCGGGTTTATATGGATGTTAATATTATGGATACTTTGGGAATTTCAAGAAAAGAGTGACCATAAAGACCAAAATATATATATGACACTTTTCTATATTGTCATTGTTATTGGGGTAGTGGTTTATATGGTGTATGGGGGATATGAAGATTGTTCTGGATCAGGTTGTTAAATACAATAATATAGAGATAAAGATAAAGGTAGTAACTGATGCTATAGTCTTTCCTGAATCTCATTTTTAGATATAGAAAAACTTATACTGAAGCGATGAGGTAATATCCTCTCTCATTTCAAAAATCTGAAGATTATCAATATTTATCTATTATGGCTGCTGATTTTTCCGAAACTATTACCATAGGAAAGTGTATATATTGTGGAGAAGGAAAGAAGATCTAAATGAAAGAAGATCTTGTGGCTGTATTACTACTTGTCTGCAAGAGCTATTTCTTTTCTTATTTTCTCCGCCATCTCCGCAATTGCTTCTTTACTAATATCTCGAGCAATCGCTTCTTCGCCGTAGGCATCTTGTGGGAGAAGGTGCACGTGGACATGAGGAACCTGAAATCCTTCGACTTGAAGGCAGATGCGTTTGACTCCTGTTGCTTTTTGGAGTGGTGTAGAGATTTTTTTCACGGCTTCCCAGAGGCCAGCATACGTGGTGTTATCGAGATCGAAGAGGTAGTCAATTTCTTTTTTTGGACAAACGAGTACATGACCATGTACTGCTGGGAATGCGTCCATGAAGGCGATGAAGTTTTCGTCTTCCCAGATGATTTCTGCTGGGATTTCGCGGTTGATGATTTTTGTGAAGATTGAGGACATAGGATAAAATTAAAGAATTTGGAATTTGAGGAATATTTTGTTGGGCGTATGCGATACGCCCGTACGGGGGCTAATGCCGTTTCATTGCTCTCTGGATTTCTCGATCAACATCTCGATTCTTCATAATTTCTCGTTTCTCATATTTCTTTCGTCCTTTGGCGATAGCAATTTTGATTTTGATGAGTTTTCCCGAAGTATAGACTTCGAGAGGGATGATGGTTTTCCCATCCTCTTCAGTCGCTTTGACGAGCTTTTCGATTTGTTTCTTGTGGAGGAGGAGAGATCTATTTCGATCTGGAATATGTTGGTCGGGTCCTGCTGGTTTGAAGATGCCGATATGCATATTTTCGAGGACGGCGTTGTTATTGTAAATTTTCACGAAAGATCCTGAAAGGTTGGCACTTTGATTTCGGATTGATTTTACTTCCGAGCCCGTCAAAACAATTCCTGCTTCGAAGGTTTCGAGGATGTCGTAATCGTGATAGGCTTTGGAGTTTTTGATGAGAGACATAATAATTTTTATGTATATGGGTATCTGTAGGGGCTTAAAATCTTAAGCCCCTACAGATCTTATATAATTTTTCCTTTATTAACTTTGATTACCATATCAGCGTTTTCCAACAATCCTGTATGGTGGGTAACCATGATGATTGTCTTTGTTCCTTTGAGTTTTAAGATGATGTTTTCGATGCTTTTTTGGCTTTCTGCATCGAGTGCGGAAGTCGGTTCATCGAGGAACAAGAGTGGTCCTCCATGAACGAGTGCACGAGCAATACATAATCGTTGAATTTGTCCTCCCGAGAGCCCAGGATTTTCTTCGGAGACTTCTGTTTCTAACCCTTTTTGTAAAGCATTTATAGCTTCTTTCATATCGGTAGATTCTAGAATTTCATTTATTTTTTCTGGGGATATATCCTTCCCGAGAGTAATATTTTCTAGGATACTGCCTGTGATCAGAATGTTTTCTTGAAGTACGTGGCTAGAAGACTTTCGTATGTCTTCGATATTGATGTTTTGGATATTTTTTCCATCAATTTGTATTGTACCAGAAGATGCTTCATAGAGTCCGCCGAGGAGTCTGAGAAGGGAGCTTTTTCCAGATCCACTTTCGCCGGTTATGACCACGAAGGATTTCGAAGGTATGTTGAATGATATGTTCGAAAGTACAGGAGTGTCTTTGAGAGAGAGAGAAACGTCTTCAAAAATGATTTCTCCATTGGTGACTTCTGTGGTCTCTTGTGAGTTTTTTTCTTCTTCGGCATCGAGAACTTCAAATACTCTTTCAAGACTTGGTTGTACCTGAGAGAGAGTCATTGGGATTGAGAAGAGAGTGTTTATTGGTTGGATAACATAGTTTGATAATGAATTGAATGCGAAAAATCCGCCGATTGAAAATTTTCCGTCCATGATGAGTATGCCACCATAGGCAAGTAAAAGAAGAGGGGAGAGTCCTCGTGCGAGACCGATCCAAAACCCTGCTTTTTCTGAGAGTACTGTGTATGATATGTTTTCATTGGATAAATTCTCTGTCTTTGGTTTGAAGTGTTTTTCTAAGAAGTTCTTGAAGATATAGAGTTTTATAATTTTTATTGAGACAAAAAATTCTTTCAAGACCCCAAGATACGTATCTTCTGCACTGAGGATTCTTTTTTGTCGCGCTTCGACGAGAGGACGAAAGTATCGGTTGGCAAGTATATAGATGGGGATCGTCATAATAGTCAGAATTGATAATTCTGGACTGAGGTAAAAGATAGAGAAAAGACCAAAGATGAGTTGAGAGATAGTGATGAGATATCCACTAATATTTTCAAATAATACCTGATTGAGTACTCGAAGGTCTTGCATAAATCGGTTCATGAGGGTTTCCGAAGGATTCTTCATAAAGAAAGAAAATTTTATTTTTTCAAGTTTGGAGATGAGGGTGTACTTGAGAAAATTAAAAAGTTTCTGATTGAAACGAGATTCTATTTTCGAGAACCAAATACCATAAATACCAAAAAGAATTTGTAATATAAATAAACCAAATATTCCTGAAATGAGGAGCGATTTGTGCTGTTGAGGGAGAAGATCGTCGATGATGTACTTGGTCAAAAATGGAGTCGGGAACACAATGAGTGCGTTCGCAAACGTTAGGAGTCCAAGAAAGATTCCTTGTCTCCAAAAGGGTTTGAGTATGATGTAAAGTCGACGAATATATTCCATGCCTTTCTATTATTTTTTCTTCATTATACTGGTTTTGGAGTTTTTTTGAATTTTTTATTTTTATTGTCGTCGCTTTTTGATATAATCATCTCCGTAATATATTTTATGAAACAACATACTTGGGTGATTGGGATTGCTTTATTTCTCATGATTATTGCTATCGGGATTACATGGGGCTGGTTTCGGTTCTTTACTGCTGTTGAGCAACATGTACGAGGGAATACTCCAGAATATTCTGAATACGCGGATAGTATGATGGGGAGGATGTTTGAATCAAATACTCAGTTTGCGAATTCTTCTCCGTTTGGAAGGGATTTATTGGGGAGCTTTGGATCAGTTCCACGGGATCTATTTCCTTCTTCCTTTCGTATTCAAGAAGTTTTGGGACTCAACAAGGTGTATATCTCTGGAACTACACAGATGAATTTGAGTTTTGAACTCGTTGATGCGGTGAATAAAAGCGCTATTGGAGAAGAAGCTCTCGTTAATATTTTGATTGAAGACCAGAAACATCTCAAAATATTCTCACAAGCTGGGGCTCTGTATGATGGAGTGAACCAAGTATGGAAATCTACCCTCATTCAAACTCTTCCAGAAGGTCGATATCGATTGGTGATTCAAGTATCTTGTTTGCCAGACAATATTCAGTGTACCGAGAGATATGGAAAAGATATGTATATGGAGTTTGTTGAGTTTTCTGTAAAATAACACTCTGTTTCATGAAAAAATTTGATCTTTTAGAAATTATTCGGAAGGGGACGTTAGAGCCGATCGGAGACCTCTTTCGATTAATGAACGAACAGGGGAAACATATTGCAACCTTTCGTTTCGAGTCTGAAAGGGACCATCTTTCTCGTGAAGGAAAAGGAGAAGATTTGTCATTTTCAGAAAAAGATGGTACAATAGATTGTGCTTAATTTTTAATATTATTTTTATGAAATCTCAAATTCTTTCTGTTCTCAATGAGTGTGACTTCGATGTTATTGGAGACGCAATTCATGTAAAACATAACGGTAAAAAAGTTGGCGAACTTGCAAAGGATCCTACTTTCTCTACTGCGAAAATGACTAATATGAATTCTGTATCTGGAGTTTGTATGAATTGTAAAAAGACAAGTTGTAATGGGAAATGTGGGGTAGCTTAGTTTTTATCGATTTACGAAAAGCATAGATTTATTCCTCTGGGATTGTCTATGCTTTTTTCTTTTTTTCTTTTATACTCCTTTTGAAATTTTAAATAATTTTTATGTCTATCAAAAACTACCTTATTCCTACGGTTATTGAAAAATCTTCTGATGGAGAGCGTGCGTTTGATATTTATTCTCGTTTACTCAAAGATCGAGTCATTTTTTGTGGAACTCCTATTGATAATGATGTAGCGAATATTATCGTCGCCCAACTTCTTTTCCTAGAGAGTGAGGACCCAAACAAGGATATTATCATGTACATTAATAGTCCCGGAGGCTCTGTCACGGCTGGAATGGCTATCTATGATACGATGCAGTATATCAAGCCGAATGTTTCTACGGTTTGTATTGGTATGGCAGCAAGTATGGGAGCGGTGCTTTTGGCAGGTGGGGAGAAAGGAAAGCGATTTTCACTTCCTCATGCAAATATCATGATTCATCAGCCTCTCGGTGGTGCTGAAGGACAGGCGAGTGATATTGCTATTGTTGCGGAACATATTTTATCTGTGAAAGAGATGTTGAATGGAATTTTATCAAAACATAGTGGTAAGCCAATTAAGCAGGTTGAAAAAGATGCTGACCGTGATAATTATATGACTCCAGAAGCAGCTTTGAAGTATGGCCTTATCGATAAGATTATTTCCAAGCGTTGAGTTATTGTTTCGGTGAACTCTTTTTATGGAAATAAATCATCTTATTGAAAGAATCCTTCAAACTCCAAAAAGCGTTCAGATCCCTTATGATCTTGAGCGCTTGAAGCGTGTATTTGAATATATACAAAAAACTCTTGAGCCTCAGTATGGTGAAGCTACTCAGGAATATTTGAATCGTTCGTATCTTTCTGCAGAAATTCTTTCTCAGATATACTATGAAGATGACATGATTGTAGCATGTTTGCTTCATGAACTGGTTCTGAATAAGATGAGTAGTCTCGAAGAAATTTCAAAACTATTTGGGGCTCAAGTGGCTGGACTCATCGAAAATGTCATTCAAATTATTGAACTTAAGCTTCTTGCAAATTCCGGGGCTCAAAATGTTGAACCACTTTCGAAGATGATTCTTTCTATTTCGAAAGATATTCGAGTTATTCTCATTCGATTGGGAAATGTGATACGAGATTTACAACATGCTTCGGATCTCAGCCCTGCTGAGAAGCAAGCTTTGGCAGAGGAGGTTTTGTATTTCTATGTTCCATTGGCTGATCGTCTCGGTATATGGAAGTTCAAAGTGGCATTGGAAGATATGGCTTTTGCTTGTTTATATCCGAAAGTATACGAAAATATCCAGAACGGACTTCAAATGGTACTTGAAGATCATTCGAGTTTTATGAAAAACATGGAGAAGGAATTTTCGGAACTTTTGAAAAAGAATAATTTTCCTTATATTGAGATTCAACAACGAGTGAAGACTATTTTCAGTATTTACAAAAAGATGAAATTCAAGAAGAAGCATCTTCGAGAGATTCATGATATTTATGCCATTCGAATTATTGTTCCTACTGTCGCTGATTGTTATTCTCTCCTCGGTTTGATTCATTCACATTGGCAACCTCTTACCTATAGGATAAAAGATTATATTGCGGCTCCAAAAGTGAATGGATATCAAAGTCTTCATACTACTATTTATGCTACGAATGAAAGACTTTTGGAGGTTCAGATCTGTACGAAGGAAATGTATGATCGTGCACGTTTTGGAGTTGCGTCTCATTTTATTTATTCTACGAAAAAACAGGCTTCACTTCCTTCCAAAGAGCAGCAACTATTTTCAGAAAATTTAAAAAATCTTCAATTGGAGCTTGAGGAACATGAACGCGAAAAAAAACCGCTAGAACTTTTTACTGATCGTTTATTTGTTTTTACTCCAGAAGGTCAGGTGGTCGATTTACCAAAAAATTCAAACCCGATAGATTTTGCGTATGCTCTTCATTCCGAACTTGGAGATACCTGTACTGGAGTAAAAATCAATGGAGTGATCCGTCCTTTGTTGAGCAAATTGGAGAATGGAGATGTTGTAACGATCCTTACTTCAGCGAATTCTTCTGGTCCAAAACTTCAATGGCTTTCTCATGTAGTGACAAGTAAAGCGAAGTCTAAAATTCGTTCTTTTTTGAGACAAAAAGATCAAGAATTTCATTTGAGAAATGGAAAAGATCTTTTTGATCAAGAATGTAAAAAGATACATAAAAAATTGAATAAAGACGCATTGGCGAAATTAATTCAAGAGTTTGGGTATGAAGAAGTTGATGATTTCTATATTGCGCTTGGAGGAGGAGATCTGGGGCTGATGAATGTCATGAAAAAGTTGCACCCTGAAGCTGAAATCAAAGCAGTATCAAGAGTCATTCGTCCTGCTACGCAAAAAAAATCTTCTGAGTATCTTTTACAGGATATTATTATTGAAAATGATCCTAAAATTGGATATGCCTTGTCACAATGTTGTAATCCCCAGAAAGACGATGAAATTATCGGTTTTGTTACTTTGAAAGATGGTATCAAGATTCATACTATCCATTGTCCTCAACTCCCGTTGAAAGATCCTGCTCGGATCCTTTCAGCCTGGTGGAGAGAGAGTTCTCTGCAAGGTGGATATGCCCTTCAATGCACTATTCGAGCCTATGATCGAAGGGGTATTTTTCAAGATATTCTTGCCTTTTTCTCTGATAGCTCGTATGAACTCAAAAATACTGATATGAAAAAAACTGATGAGGGAGTTTCTATTTTTCTTGATATTATTGCCCCCTCATATTCCAAGATATCACTACTTCTTTCTTTACTCGAAGATATTCCTGGAGTCATAGAAGTCAAGAAGGTTTGACTTTCCTTTTCTTCTTGATATACTCTCTGCGTGCCTTTTATGGGGGCAAGGTTTTTCTTTTAGTTTTCGATCCTTATCACTTCGTTCTCTCGGAGCCCGATCCGAAGTCGTTATTGGAATTTCATTTTCTATCCCTAAAACTCAGGGGTGTTTCATTCTTATATTTCGCTTTTATATCAAGACAAAACATTTGGACCTCTTTTGACTCCAGAGAACAAAACTCTCTCATGTCTTGGTGGTGCTTCAGCGAAGACATTTTTTGCTGCTGGATTGTTGGAGAAATCTCCGATGCCGGTTGTTTGGATTGTTTCTGATTCGAGCTTGATTCAGGAGGTGGTTTCTTTGTTTCGTATTTGGTCTCCATTGCCGATCTTTGGAATTTTCGAAGAGAGTTCTCAGACAGTATGGGCAAAGTGTATGTATTTTTTGAATCAGAAAAAGCCAGCTATTATTGTGACTACTGAAGAATTAGTGAAGTCATTTCCAGTTCTTTCTTCAGATGAACTTTCTAAGAAAGTGTTAGACTTCCATTCTGGAGAAAGTATGAAGATGGTTGATTTTTTTGAATTACTTATTTCTCGAGGGTATGAGAGTGTTTTACACGATGTTGAAATAGAAGGACAGTATTTCCGAAAAGGCTCTTTGATTGATGTGTATCCAATTGGGTATGAAAAACCAATTCGAATGGAATTTGTTGGTGACGTATTGGATAGTATTTATGAATATGAGCTCCTTACAAAAAAAATTCTAGGAACACTAAAAAACTTTACTCTTTTCCCAGCAAAAGTTGATGGGAGACACGCTCTTCCTTTTTATTTTGATACAGCGAGTCTTATTCTCGATGAATTGAATCATGAAACACCATTTGAGCCAAACGTTGGAAAATGTCAGATTGTTTTTGATCCTTTTGTTGGGGAAGATACTATCGATATGAGTTTTCATTCGGTACTTCGATATAATACGGCACTTGGATTTGTTGCTGATATTCAAGAAAAATTGGGACAGAATTGGAATGTGGCGGTGTTTACTGAGAACAAAAAAGAAGTTGCTGGTCTTTTGAAGGATTCAGGATTGCTGACTCATCCAAAACTGAATATTGTGGAAAAAAGGAAGAAGGATCACATCGAAGATCATCTTGGTTTTGAAATTTATCCTGATGGATTTATTAATCATCATTTGAAGCTTTTTGTAGTCACAGAACGTGAAATTTTTAATATACAAAGAAAGCACCTTCGAAGTAAAAAAGCTGAAGTGGATGCTGCATTTTTGGCCAATCTGCACCAAGGAGATTTCGTAGTGCATTTTGACCATGGGGTAGGAAGGTTCATGGGTATCCAGAAAAAAACTGTGAGCGAGGTGACAAAGGAGTATCTTTTTATTGAATATGCCCATAATGATAAGTTGTTTGTTCCGGTGGATCAGGCAGAGAAGGTAAACAAATATATCGGTGTCGATGGAAGTGAACCAAAATTGACTCGACTTGGGTCGGCTGAGTGGGTGACAATGACAAAGAAGATTCGAGAAGAAGCGCTGATCTTGGCTAAAGAACTTTTGGAACTCTATGCAAAACGAGAAGAAGCGAAGGGGTTTGCTTTTCCGCTTGATACTCCACTTCAACATGAATTTGAAACTGCCTTTGCTTATGAGCCAACTGATGGTCAACTTTCTGCTATTGC